>NZ_VPCD01000007.1:0-184269 GCF_013418345.1 Acinetobacter sp. YH12144
AATGGGAGTGCATGAGCTGTGGTACAGCTCATGATCGAGATATAAACTCAGCTCTAAACATTCTTGCGCTTGGGCATAAGCGTCTAGCTGTAGGAATCACCCTCTTTTAAGGGGGTGAGGATGTCAAAAGTAATTTCAGTCATCTAGATCGCGAAAAATTAATTTGAATAAATTGAAAGTAGATGCTGAAAAAGCAGTTTTAAAGTTTGAAGGTAAAACGTAATACTGAAGGTTGAATGATGTAATTTTATTACGTTTACTGCACCTGTTAAGCTCAAGACTGAAGAACATATAATTTATAAGGTCAGAAAATAATGAGTGAGCATCATGGGCATGACCACAGCCATGCCGTTGTCACAGAAGGGAATGTCAAAAAATTAAGTTTTGCCTTAGCACTGACCACGACGTTTTTGATTATTGAAGTCATTGCTGGATTTATGACGCAAAGTTTGGCGCTATTGTCAGATGCGGCACATATGTTCACCGATGCTGCAGCCCTTGCCATAGCATTGGTCGCGATCAAAATTGGCAAGCTTCCTGCTGATAACAAACGTACCTTTGGCTATCAGCGTTTTGAAATTTTGGCAGCCTTGTTTAATGCCTTGATGCTATTTGTGGTTGCGATTTATATTTTGTATGAGGCCTATCAGCGCTTTTCAACGCCGCCGGAAATTCAAAGTATGGGCATGATGATTGTGGCCGTCATCGGTCTAATCATTAACTTAATCTCGATGCGTATTTTATTTTCCAGTTCACAAGAAAGCTTGAATGTGAAAGGGGCGTATCTAGAGGTGTTAAGTGATGCCCTAGGTTCGATTGGTGTAATTATTGGTGCAGCGATTATTTATTTTACGGGCTGGATGTGGGTCGATACACTAATTGCGGTGCTCATTGGCTTTTGGGTTTTACCAAGGACTTGGATTTTACTCAAACAAAGTATCAATATTTTATTAGAAGGCGTGCCTGAAGAAATTGACATAGAAAAGTTACGCAATGATTTATTGGCACTCAATGGGGTAGAGAGTATTCACCAGTTAAAGGTCTGGGCAATAACATCAAAGAATGTGCATTTGACAGTTCATCTCTTTGCACCTGAAGCCGATCGTAATGCCTTGTATTTTGAGGCGATTGAAATGTTGCAACATGAACATGGAATCACGGAGATGACATTACAAATCGAAGAAGATGAATGTGTGGTACATCAACATACCCAAAAGTCTGATCATGCACATGGGTATCATCAAGATGATCACGCGCATTCTCATGATGAATCACATCAGCACTAATGCTGATGTAATTTAAATGGCCGGCTTAGATTTCCCACTCATGATTACATTCGCGGCATTTCCATTTTTTCTGTGATTGCATAAAACCTTGCATTGAAATTTTAAAATCTGGCAGGTCGCGGTAGAACATGAAGCCTGCAATCAAGCAAGCAATAAATACAACAACAGTCGCAGTTTGTAATGTAGTGCCTGCACCGTCGCCAAAAATCCACATTGCGATGCTGATAATCACCAACAGTAAAAGAATAAATACCGCAGGGATGAGGATAATCAGGCTTTTAGGCACGACAGGACGAGCAACAGGCTGGCCTGCTTGCGCAAGAGGCATAATTTTAGGGCTTTGACATTTAGGGCAACGGTATTGCATTGCAACTCCATAATTTTAATCTATGGTTTATTTTAATCAGAATGACGCAGAAAGCAAAAATACCGTAAATTTAAATCAGATAAAATTTAGGCAATAAAAAACCCAAGTCATAATGCTTGGGTTTTTTATAAGATGATTTGCATCACCTTGAATATGGCGTCCCTACGGGGATTCGAACCCCGGTTACCGCCGTGAAAGGGCGATGTCCTAGGCCTCTAGACGATAGGGACAATTTGAGGCAACTTAGAGTTGGTTGACACCATCTCTCGGTATGGGCGCTATATTAGGGGGATAACGCCCATCCGTCAACTAAAAAATCAATTAAGCTTCATCAACTGCATCATTTTTCGGCAGTTTTAGGCTTTCATTGAGTTTTTCCCATGCTTTTGTTTCTTTTTTACTCGGACCGCCCACAATTTCAAGTGCATGACGTAAGCGAGCAAAGGTTAAATCAGGACCAATGGTTACCATTGATTGCATAACCGGTGTCGAAGATGTCGAACCTGCAATAGCAATAAAGAAGGTTGGCATGAAGTCACGAAGTTTAATGTCCATTTGGTTCGCCAAATCCATCAGAGTTTGGCTGACGGTGTCATTGTTCCAAGTGAACATGCTTTCTAGACGCCAAATGGCAAATTGAAGGCTTTGACGAACTTGTTCTTCGGTCAATTTTTTGCTTTTAAACTGTTCTTTGCTGAGTGTTGGGAATTGGTTGAAATAAAAACCTGCCCAATTCACTGCTTCAGACAATAAATTAATACGCGGTTGAATCGCAGCAGCAATTTCTTCCAAGGTATTACGATCAGATTTCCAAGCCAGTAGGGTATCGAGCAATTGACCCGGTGTTAAACCTTTAATCCATTGACCATTTAACCAGTTTAGCTTTTCAACATCAAAGATTGGACCGCCTAGTGATACACGTTGAATGTCAAAGTGTTCAATCATTTCAGCCAAAGTGAATTTTTCACTTTCATCCGGCATTGACCAGCCCATGCGGCCTAAGTAGTTCAACAAGGCTTCTGGTAAAACGCCGATGTCTTTGTAGTAGTTAATTGATGTTGGGTTTTTACGTTTAGACAGTTTTGATTTATCTGGGTTACGTAACAGCGGCATGTGGCAAAGCACCGGCATGTCCCAACCAAAATATTTGTACAATAATTGGTGTTTAGGCGCAGAGGGAATCCATTCTTCACCACGAATCACGTGAGTGATTTCCATTAAATGGTCATCAACTACGTTTGCCAAGTGATACGTCGGTAAACCATCGGTTTTCAGTAGAATTTGCATGTCGACTTGCGCCCAAGGAATTTCGACTTCGCCACGCAGTAAATCGTTAAATTTACAAATCCCTTCTTCAGGCACTTTCATACGAATGACATGCGGTTCACCAGCAGCCAAACGCTGCGCCACTTCTTCCGTAGTGTGTTTTAAGCCACGTCCGTCGTAACGCGGTGATTCACCACGCGCTTGTTGTTCCGCACGCATTTGATCGAGTTCTTCTGCTGTTGCGAAGCAGTAGAATGCATGACCTTTTTCAACCAGTTCCAACGCATATTGTTTATAAATGTCCATACGTTCAGATTGGCGATATGGCGCATGAGGGCCACCTACATCTGGACCTTCTGACCAGTTCAAACCTAACCAACGCAATGAATCTAAAATCATTTTTTCAGATTCTGGGGTAGAGCGCAGTTGGTCTGTATCTTCAATACGAAGAATAAATTCACCGCCATGTTGCTTCGCAAAACATAAGTTAAACAATGCAATATAAGCAGTCCCAACATGCGGGAAACCAGTAGGAGAAGGTGCGATACGAGTACGAACAGTCATAATCAGCTTTTAATCAGAATGTAAATTGGGATCTATTATAACGAAAAAGCCTGATCACTTAATGCTTAATTCAACATTGAGTGATCAGGCGTTTTTAGTGTTTTTTAGACGACAGTGGGGGAACTGGTCTAAAACAATAGCTTGGACAGCATCAATATGCTGATGTCGTTATGAGTTGCTACCAGAGAAAATGGCTTGAACAAAACGAGAAAAACTTTGGTTTTGTGATGCAAAGAAACTTTGAGTCGGTGCAGCTTTAATAGACGTAAGTACTTTTAAATTATCGTCTGTATGGCCTTTGCCTTCAGATTTTTGCTGATTAATCGCTTTTTCGATCAATGAGGTACGTTCAGCAGGCATCGTAAGTTTGTTATTCGATGCGGTGCTGGTTGCAGCACAAAAAGCAGTCTGTGCAGTCACGCTTAAACTTAAGCCTAGGCATAGTGCGTATGAAAATTTCATGTCCAAATCTCCCCCTAGTTTTGGTGATGGAACTTTTTATTTGCAAAATAGTTTTAATATTTAGACTACGATTTAACCATCTTTCGTAATTAAAAAGTAGAACTACGTCACAATTTTTACAAAAAAACTAAAAAAGTCTGTATTAGGATTACCTAAAATAGACTGTTTTCTCCAGATTTTCGGATGTTTTAGCAAACAACTATGAAGATAGCATGGAGATCGCTTCTGATTGTTGCTGTATTAGCAGAATTAAAGCTTTAAATACGTTATTTTTAGATATCTTTAAAACAGAAATAGATTTGAATTTATATTATAGATGGCTGATTGTTAAAGTTATTTTTGATTTATATAGTGCTCTCAAGATCAATTTGAGTTTGAGCAGATGAAAAAAATAATAGCATCGGGCATTTTCGCATTGTTGGGTGGGGTGGCGGTACAGGTGTATGCCGCAAAAGATTTCTTGAATGTTTCTTATGACCCAACACGTGAGTTTTATCAGGAATATAACCAAGAATTTGGACAATATTGGAAAAAACGTACAGGACAAGAGATTAATTTTAAACAATCTCACGGTGGCTCTGGCAAACAAGCTCGTGCAGTGGCGACAGGTTTGCAGGCAGATGTCGTGACTTTGGCATTGGCCAATGATATTGATGAAATTGTGGCGACTGGGCAAATCAATAAAAACTGGCAAAAACAATTTCCACATAATTCTGCACCGTATACCTCAACCATCGTATTTTTGGTGCGCAAAGGTAACCCGAAAAAAATTAAAGATTGGAATGACCTGACCAAACCGGGCGTTGAAATTATTACACCAAATCCAAAAACAGGCGGCGCACCGCGTTGGATCTATTTATCAGCTTGGGGATATGCATTAAAACAGCCGGGTGGAAATGAGGCCAAAGCCAAAGAATTGGTAAAAAAACTCTATAGCAATGTCAAAGTATTGGATTCTGGTGCACGTGGTTCACTCACGACCTTTGCTGAGCGTGGCATTGGAGATGTCTTACTGTCTTGGGAAAATGAGGCACTGTTGGCGACTCAGGGCCTAGGCAAAGATAAATATGACATTATTTATCCGTCTATTTCGATTTTAGCTGAACCTTCAGTAGCTGTAGTAGATAAAACTGTCGACAAAAATGGTAATCGAAATTTGGCGAAGGGTTATTTGAACTATCTATATTCACCTAAAGGCCAAGAGCTGGCAGGTAAATATTTCTTCCGCCCTCGCGATGCAAAAGCCACTGCAAAGTACGCTGCTCAATTTCCGAAAGTTCAAACCTTTACCATTGATAAAGTGTTTGGCGGTTGGGCTAAAGCGCAAAAAACACATTTTGTGAATGGTGCGATTTTCGATCAAATTTATAGTGAAAAGAATAAAGAGTAAAACGATCCACCATAATGGGCGTTGTAAAAACGGATAATCTGGATTATCCGTTTTTCGCATATGTAATGCATAAAAATCTATATATAGGGAATAAGTAGATTGTATTTGTGTATTTTAATATGAAAAACAAACAATTAAATTCGCTGCGTTAGCTGTATCCAGCAAAGGGTCTAAACTTGCTGCAATTGCGATTTATGACTTTATTTCATATATTTAGCAGTATTGAATATAACTTTATGCTGGCTGTTATGAAAACTCAATTTAAGGCGTGGCTCAGTGCTGCGTTGCTTGCCACAGGTGTTGCTTTCTCAGCGTCTGCTCAGGCCGCTGATCGTGAATTTTTAAACGTTTCTTATGATGCAACGCGTGAATTTTATGACGAATTTAATAAGTCATTTGGCGCATATTGGAAAGAGCGTACGGGTAAAACGGTCGCATTTAAACAATCACACGGTGGTTCAGGTAAACAAGCCCGTTCTGTGGTTGACGGTTTAAAAGGTGATGTCGTGACTTTGGCATTGGCCAATGACATCGAAGAAATTGTGAAGTCTGGACAGATTCAGCCGGGCTGGCAAAAAGAGTTTCCACATAACTCAGCGCCATATACGTCAACGATTGTCTTCATGGTGCGTAAGGGCAACCCGAAACATATTAAAGATTGGTCTGATTTAACCAAACCGGGTGTACAAATTATTACCCCGAACCCGAAAACTGGCGGTCTCCCACGTTGGGTTTACTTGTCAGCTTGGGGTTATGCTTTGAAACAACCGGGTGGTAATGAAGCGAAAGCCAAAGATTTCGTGGGTAAAATGTACCATAACGTAAAAGTGATGGACTCTGCGGCACGTGCTTCGATGACTACTTTTGCTGAAAGAGGCATAGGTGATGTACTGTTAACTTGGGAAAACGAAGCTTTAGTTACTCAAAAAACTTTGGGTAAAAACAAATTTGATATCGTGTATCCATCGATGTCGATTTTGACTGAGCCTTCAGTGGCAATCGTGGACAAAACTGTCGATAAGAATGGTAATAAATGGTTAGCTCAAGGCTATATCAATTATCTTTATTCTCCATTAGGTCAAGAGATGGCAGCTCGTCATTTCTATCGCCCACGTAATGCAGCAGTTTTAGCAAAATATAAATCACAGTTCCCGCCATTAAAAACCTTTACCATTGATGAAGTGTTTGGTGGTTGGGCAAAAGCACAACAAACACATTTTGTGAATGGTGCGATCTTCGATCAGATCTATAATAACAAGCGCTAATACATCGAAATCTATGATTTGAGATGTACAAGGACCTCCTTCGGGAGGTTTTTTAATGGATGGCAAAAAATAAAAACGGTTTTCTCTATGGAAAGTAATATTTCTGTACAAAAAGACGTTTGGAGCTTTGCTAAAACAAGGTAATAATGTGCAGTTACATTTTTAGCTGTGTTGAACGAACCCTTATGTCGCATATTTCTGTATTACTTCATGAAACTGTTGATGCTTTACTGGCAGATCGCAATACAGGAATTTTCGTAGATGGTACATTTGGGCGTGGTGGTCATACGCGTTTATTACTGTCTAAATTAGATGAAAACGCACGTGTTTATGCCTTTGATAAAGACCCGCAAGCGTTGGCTGTTGCAGCAGAATTAGAACAAGAAGATGCGCGTTTTAAAATCATTCACGCCAGTTTTGCCGATTTAAAAGAGGAACTGCGTAGTCGTGGTATCGACTTGGTAGACGGTATTATGGCGGATTTAGGGGTGTCATCTCCGCAGCTAGACCAAGCAGAGCGTGGCTTTAGCTTTATGAAAGATGGCCCACTCGATATGCGTATGGACAATTCACAAGGTCCAACAGCCGCAGAGTGGTTGGTTGATATTGAAGAAGAAGATTTGGCCAATATTATTTTTAAATATGGTGAAGAGCGTTATAGCCGCCGTATTGCCAAAGCGATTAAAGCGGCAGGGTATATTGAAACCACAGCTCAATTGGCCGAAATCGTGAAAGTTGCCCACCCGAAATGGGAAAAAAATAAACATGCAGCGACACGAACTTTCCAAGCAATTCGTATTGCTATTAACAAAGAACTCGACGATATTGATATCTTCTTACCTCAAGCGGTGGAGATGCTGAAACCTGAAGGCACTCTGGCAGTGATCAGTTTCCACTCTTTAGAGGATCGTTTAATTAAACAATTTATTCAAAAAGAATCTACACTTGCAGAAGACACAGGCTGGGGTTTACCACAAAAACGCGAAGATACCCGCCGCTTAAAAAAAGTGTCACGAATTAAAGCAAGTGAAGAAGAAGTTAAAGCCAATCCACGATCTCGTAGTGCTTGGCTTCGTGTGGCAGAGCGTTTAGCTTAAAAGGCAAAGAATGAAAACCGAAGCAATCGAAAAAAACTCTGATCAATCGCAGTCAAAGAAAATCATTACATACGGCATTTTATTGCTCTTGGTTTTTGTGAGTGCGATTATGGTGGTGTTTCAAGTCTTTGAATATCGCCAAGATTATCGTCAATTGAGTACCTATATGCGTGAAAGGGATGACCTCAACGCAGAATGGGGACGTTTGCTGATCGAACAACAAACTTTCGGTGCAACAGCCCAAATTGGGACACGTGCAGTTACCCAGTTACGCATGTATTCGCCTCCTATTGCACAAACCGTTGTTATTTCATTGCCACAAACTCCAGAACAGAAAAAATAGGCTGCCGGTCACATGGTTGAAAAGAGAAACAAACAAACTCCGCGTAAGAAACAGCAGTCTGTTACTGGCCGTACAGCCATTTCGGTGGAGATGTGGCGCTATCACTTGATGTGGGCGGTGGTTTTGCTGTGCTTTATTGCATTGGTGGGGCGGGCTTTTTATGTACAAATCATCAATAAAGACTTTTTACAAAATAAAGCCAATGCCAAAATTTTAAGAACTGAAACCTTAAAAGCCATGCGCGGTGTCATCTATGACCGTCACGGTGTGCCTTTAGCGATTAGTACCCCGATCATGAAAATCGTGATCGATCCACGTGATTATTTTGACAATAAAAAACTCTTTGAAGAAATTACGGCTGAATTGGCTAAAGATCCAAACAACCGGAAGTTAAAACGTCAATTACCTGATAAAAATCTGAATTTAGATGAACTCGCTGATGCTGTAGGGATGGATCGTGCTGAACTGAGACGCAAAATGAATGAGCGTCCACGTTCTCGTTATTTAGTTTTAAAGAAAGAAGTGCCACCACAACAAGCTGAATTGATCATGAAACGTGACTTTCAGGGCGTATATACAGAGAAAAACTATAAGCGCTACTATCCACAGCCTCAGCCAAACTCACAAATTATTGGCTTAACCAATAGTGAGGGTATGGGCATCGAAGGTTTAGAGATGCAATTGAATGAACGTCTTGCAGGCGTAGATGGTGCGCAGCAAATTGTCCGAGATAAAAAAGGCAACCGCGTTAAAGACCCTGAGATCGTGAAAGAGGTTGAGTCGGGTGAAAATATCACGCTGAGTATTGATTCACGTTTGCAATACATTATGTATCGTGAGTTGACTGCAGCCGGCGTAGCCAATAACGCACGTTCTGCAACCGCGATTGCCGTGGATGTCAAAACAGGTGAAATTTTAGCGATGACGTCTTGGCCGTCGTACAACCCGAATGATAAAAAAGGTGTCTTAAATAAAGATGCTATGCGTAACCGTGGTGCGATTGACTCCTTTGAGCCAGGTTCAACCATGAAGCCAATGACCGTGGCAATGGCATTGGAAAGCGGTAAATACACGGCAAATACGGTGGTAAATACCACACCGGGTTCTATGCGTGTAGGGAATCATACTATCCGAGATACGCATAACTATGGCCCTCTGACTTTGGGCGGCATTATTCAAAAATCGTCTAACGTCGGTGTGGCAAAAATCGCTTTATCTCTCCCTTATGAAACATTACCAACGTTCTATCAACGTCTTGGCTTTGGTCAACGTTCAGCGGTGAAATTCCCCGGTGAAAGTGCTGGTCTGATTTTGCCGAAGAGCAAATGGAACGTGTCTGAAGTAGCAACCATGGCTTATGGTTATGGTTTGAACGCTACAGTGCTCCAACTGGCTGATGCTTATGCCATGATTGCCAACAAAGGCGTCAAAATGCCACTGAGCTTGTACAAGCTTGAGGAAAAGCCGAAAGGTGAGCAGATGGTTGACCCTAAAATTGCTGATCAAGTGCTTTTAATGATGGAAGCGGTGACCTTGCCGGGTGGTACGGCACGTCAAGCCAATATTCCGGGTTATCGCGTGGCGGGTAAAACTGGTACAGCACATAAATTACGTGCAGACCGTAAAGGCTATTCGACTTCAGAATATCGAGCACTCTTTGCCGGTGTTGCACCAGTGAGTGATCCACGTTTGGCCATGATTGTTGTGGTGGAAAACCCGACAGGTCAGTATTACGGTGGTCTGGTGGCTGCACCCGTTTTTGCTCGTGTAATGCAAGAATCTTTACGTTTAATGAACGTACCATTAGATAAACCTTTAGACACTCCTAAGATCCAGTAATAGGTGATGAATGAAAATTACGTTTCAAGATCTATACACCGTTGAACAGCCCGCTGAATGGATGTCGCAATCCTTTCAGGGCTTCAATCTGGATAGTCGCAAAGTTACAGCAGGGCAAATATTTATTGCCCTGACTTCGTTTTCGCAACCTGAAAAAACAGCACAATTTGCATGTACAGCGTTAGAAAATGGTGCGTTGGCAGTTATTTCCGAAACTGATTTGGGCTTGGATCAAAGTGTCGTAATCGCTGATGTGCGTCAATTGATGGGGCAGTGGCAAAAGCAATATTTACAGGCGACTCAACCGGTTCAAGCTGCACGAATTTTGGCAGTGACGGGTACCAATGGTAAAACCACGATCTCACGCTTAATCGCTGAATTACTCATGCTGCAAGGCAAAAAATGTGCAGTGATGGGAACTACCGGGAACGGAATTTTACCGAATTTAGAAGCCTCTTCTCACACCACTTTAGATGCGTTGCATATGCAAAATGCGTTGCATACCTATGCACTTGAAGAAGCAGAGTTTGCTGCCATTGAGGCAAGTTCGCATGGATTAGAACAAGGTCGATTAAATGGTTGTGCTATTGAAATTGCCGCTTATAGCAATTTAAGTCGTGACCATTTGGATTATCATAAAACCCTTCAAGCCTATGCTGAAGCGAAATCACGTTTATTTCAGTTTCCATCGCTCAAAGTTGCAGTCATCAATCTCGATGATGAACATGCCGAAGTGATGATGAATGCTGCACGTCAAAATCCGGCTCAGCCTAAAATTTTGACTTATTCAACGCGTCAGGCTGCGGATTATCAAGTGACCGATATTCAATACAGCTTAACGGGCGCACAATTTAAATTGCGTACTGCTCAAGCTGAATTTGTGGTGCAAAGTCCATTATTGGGGCACTTCAATATTGAAAATATTGTGGCCAGCTTAATTTCAGCGGAGCAAGCAGGTTTTGATTTATCTGCCTTGATCGCAACTGCGCCCGAATTAAAAGGTGCACCGGGCCGTATGCAAGTGATCCGTGATGATGAACGCTTGTTTGTGGTGGATTATGCACATACACCAGATGCCTTGATTCAAGTGTTACAGACCTTAAAACGTCATGTATCGCAACAGTTATGGGCAGTGTTCGGTTGTGGTGGTGATCGTGACCGTGGTAAGCGTCCATTGATGACACAAGCGGCATTAAACCATGCAGATGTTGCGTTGATTACCTCGGATAATCCACGTACTGAAAACCCAGAACAAATTTTTGCAGATATGAAGGCTGGTATTGATTTTACTGGAAAAACTGTCCATGAAATCCATGACCGCCGTGAAGCGATTAAATTCGCAGTCAACCATGCGCAAGCGGGTGATATTGTGGTGATTGCTGGTAAAGGGCATGAAAACTATCAAGAAATTAATGGTGTTCGACATTGGTTTGATGATGTGGTGGAAGTGAAATCAGCAATTGATTCACAGCATCACAACACTGACTCTGCTTATCCAGCGCAATAGGAAACAGATATGCATACTTCAACGACCAGTACGGTTCCGTTAGAACCTTGGACTGCCGAACAGTTGGTTCAAGCGACACAAGGGTACTGGCATAACAATCAAGCGCCGACAGGTTCTGTAAAACGAATTTTGACCGACTCACGTCATGCAGAGCAAGGCGATGCTTTTCTTGCCCTGAAAGGTGAACGCTTTGATGCGCATGACTTCCTTGCTCAAGTGGCTGAAAAGGGTTGTGAAATTGCCATTGTGAGTCATCCAGTCGATGTGGATATTTGTCAGTTGGTGGTTGCAGATACACGTTTAGCACTTGGACATTTAGGTGCATTTCGTCGTGCCCAAAACCCAGCCTTAAAAGTGATTGCCTTGACAGGAAGTAGTGGTAAAACCACAACCAAAGAGATGCTCGGGAGTATCCTTTCTCGTCTTGCACCAACGTTAATTACGCGCGGTAATTTAAATAATGACCTTGGCGTACCGATGATGTTACTTGAGTTACGTCCAGAACATCAGTATGCCGTGATGGAGCTTGGTGCCAGTCATAAAGGTGAAATTGATTACACCTCAAATTTGGTACAGCCTCAGGTTGCCGGTATTTTAAATATTGGCACCGCTCATATGGGGGAGTTTGGTGGGCGTGATGGTATTTGTCGTGCCAAGTCTGAAATTTATGCACATATAGCGAAAACAGGAACTTCGATTGTCCCTGCGGCAGATGATTTTACAGATGCCATTCGTCAAGCGGTGCAAACTGAGCAAGTAATGAGTTTTGGTCAGGGTGGGGATGTCTTTGCGACTGAAACTGAACTTCAGGCTCAATCTTCACGATTTATCTTAAATACGCCACAAGGTGCACGTCCAGTTCAACTGCCATTTGCTGGTGAACATAATGTGCAAAATGCCACTGCAGCCGCAGCTTTTGCGTTGTCGATTGGTGTGAGTTTAGATGATATCGTTGTGGGTCTTGAACATGCGACAGGAGCCAAAGGTCGTCTAAACTTTATTCAACACAAAGATTATTTGTTTATTGATGATACTTACAATGCAAATCCAACCTCAATGCGCGCTGCTGCTGATGTGCTTGCGCAGCAAGATGGCATCAAAGTCATGGTCATTGGGGATATTGGTGAGTTAGGTTCATCTGCTGCACAGCAGCACTACATGTTGGGACGTGACCTTGTGTCACACTCTGGTCTTCAATTTGTTGTTGCTGTCGGTGAGTTTTCACCTGCCGTGCAAGAAGGCGCGCGCAGTACCCAATATGGTAAAAAATTACAGGCCTTTCTTTCTCAAGAACAGGCCTTACCGTTATTAATTAGTCTAGTCAAAACACATCAGCCTCAGTCCATGAGTTTCCTGTTTAAAGGTTCTCGTTATACCCACATGGAAACTTTGATGGCTGAATTGATGGAGAAACTTTAATGCTGTTATGGTTGTTTGAGCAGCTTGCGGGTTATCACAGCTCGTTTCAGGTTGTTCGTTATTTAACGCTTCGTTCGCTACTCAGTGTCTTAACGGCATTGGCCATTGGTCTGTTGCTTGGACCTGTGATGATCCGCAAATTGCAAGCTCTCAAATATGGTCAGGCAGTCAGTTCATTTGCACCTGAAAATCATGCCAAAAAAATGGGCACACCGACTATGGGCGGTGTGTTGATTTTACTGTCTATTGGGATTTCAACCTTACTTTGGGCCGATCTTTCAAACCCTTATGTATGGATTGTACTTGGCGTGATGGTGATCTTTGGTGCTGTGGGTTGGGCAGATGACTGGATTAAAATCCGTTATAAAGACAATGCCGGTCTGCCTGCGAAGAAGAAATTCTTTTGGACTTCTGTGGCATCGTTAGGCGCCGGTATTGCGCTCTATGTGATTGCGACACAGCAAGCAAACCCAGTACATACCTCAAATATGTTGGATCTGTTGATTCCATTCTTTAAAGAAATTAGCATTCCGCTGTCCATTATTCCACTCGGTATTGGCTTTATTGTCTTTACTTATTTGGTGATTAACGGTGCATCTAATGCTGTGAACTTAACTGATGGTTTGGATGGTTTGGCAATTATGCCAATCGTTCTGGTTGCCGCAGGTTTAGGTGTATTTGCTTATCTGGCTGGTGATGTCCGTTTTGCTGATTATTTGCATATTCCTTATGTGAAATATGCATCTGAACTTGTCGTGATCTGTGCGGCGATGATCGGTGCTGGTTTAGCATTCTTATGGTTTAACGCGCATCCTGCTCAAGTCTTTATGGGTGATGTCGGTGCTTTATCTCTAGGTGCGATGCTCGGTACGATCGCAGTCATGGTTCGTCAAGAAATCGTTTTTGCCATTATGGGCGGTGTCTTTGTGGTTGAAGCTATTTCTGTCTTCTTGCAAATTGGCTCGCTGCGTATGCGAAATAAGCGCGTATTCTTAATGGCACCGCTGCACCATCACTATGAGAAAAAAGGATGGCGTGAAACTCAGGTGGTGATTCGTTTCTGGATTATCACAATTATGCTGGTAGTTTTGGGTCTAATGACTTTAAAATTACGTTAAGCAAATAAATAAACGAAACCGGCATTTGCTCCCACAGATGCCGGTTTTTTTATTTCAAAATATAGTGGAGTAAATGATGAACCTGTTGATGTGTCCTGTATGCCGTGAAGCATTAAAACTCACAGAGCGGACATGGCGCTGTGAAAATAATCATAGCTATGATGTTGCAAAACAAGGCTATGTCAATTTACATGTGGTTCAGCATAAACACAGTAAAAACCCAGGCGATACGCCAGAATCTGTACAGGCGCGTCGTGCGTTTTTGAGTGCCGGTCACTATGCACCTCTGCAACAGGAAGTGGTGGCTTTGATTCAAAAATTAAGGGTTGAAAACTTGTTGGATATTGGCTGTGGTGAAGGCTATTACACCGATGTGATGCAAGCTGAAGTACTACAGTGTGTGGGTGTCGATATTGCTAAAAATGCAGTACAAGTGGCTGCTAAACTGAATAAAGAGGTGACTTGGGTGGTAGGCACAGGGGCGACCTTGCCTGTGTTGGATCATTCGATTGACTTGTGTACGAGTTTATTTAGTCCTATTCCGAAAGAAGAAATCCTTCGCGTTTTAAAGCCTGAGGGGCATTTGATGGTGGTTACACCTGCACCAGAGCATCTTTATGCAATGCGTGAAGCCCTGTTTGAAGAAGTAAAACCACATGAACCGCATAAATTTGTGGAACAACTGGCGAATGATTTTGAACTGGAAAGTGAGCAAGTGGTACAAGCGAACATGTCACTTTCTCAGCAGGATCTCAAAAACTTAATTGCAATGACGCCTTATGCCTATAAAGTCAAAGCTGAGCGTCGAGAAGCTCTAGAAAAAAATGAACAATTTGAGTTGCAAGCACAATATCAAATTTATCTCTTTAAAAAGAAATAATGCATTGGAAGTGATAAAAAAAGCCCTCGTTTGAGGACTTTTTTTATGCAGCATTTACTGAACTTGATCGATGAGATGATCAAGTGCGTCCGTTTTATGCTCTGCACCTTGTGGTTTAGGCTGCATTGGCGGAGGCGCAGTTCGAGTCGGTGCAAG
Source organism: Acinetobacter sp. YH12144 (assembly GCF_013418345.1). Taxonomy (NCBI): domain Bacteria; kingdom Pseudomonadati; phylum Pseudomonadota; class Gammaproteobacteria; order Moraxellales; family Moraxellaceae; genus Acinetobacter; species Acinetobacter sp. YH12144. The sequence goes on from NZ_VPCD01000007.1 coordinate 14,960, forward strand.
ATTGGTTTCAGTAGACCCAGGAAGGTCGTCAAAATCATTTTGCGAAGCCTGAGGCTTCGGTGCAACAGGAGCAGGACGATACAGCGGTTGAGCCATTGGTGGCGTTGCTGCACGATCTTGTTCAGGTTGACCTTGAGTCGCTTTAGCCGAATTACGGTTGATTGGATTCTTGGCATTGGTGTCTAAACGCACCCAAGCTTCAGGTGTGCCTTTAAGTGATTTCGCCATAAAATCTGACCAAATAGGCAATGCTGCAACACCACCATATTCACGGCGACCTAAAGTAGAGGGTTGGTCAAAACCGACCCAAGCCACAGTGACCAATTTTCCATTAAATCCAGCAAACCACGCGTCTTTTGCATCATTGGTTGTACCGGTTTTACCGCCTAAATCACCGCGACCAATTTTTAAAGCCGCACGACCTGTACCGTGTTGGATCACGTCACGCAAGATGTTCGCCATATCAAAGGCTGAACTTGACTTCAAAATCCGCTGAGCTTGTTTATAGTTTGCTGCTTCAGTATCGGAAATTTTTGATTCAGCGGGCTTGTTATCCTGATTGGTGACTTCAATCACTTCATCATCCGGCGTGGTCGGATCTGCAGATTCAACTTCGTCCTTTTGATTGATACATTGAATACATGCATATTCAGGATTGGCTTGATAAATGACTTTGCCATAAGCATCTTCAATACGGCTAATAAAATGGGGTTGAATACGATATCCACCGTTGGCAAAAGTCGCATAACCTGTCGCCATTTGAATCGGCAACACCTGTGGGGTACCTAAAGCAATGGTGTAGTTACGTGGAATTTGGTTTTCTTGTAAGCCAAAATCCATAAATAATTGGCGAGTACGTTCAATCCCGACGACTTGTAATAAGCGTACTGAAACTGTGTTACGTGATAAATAGAGGGCACGGCGTAGAGGTATCATCCCTAAATAGCGACCGTCAGAGTTTTTAGGCGTCCACTTGCCAATCGTAATTGGATTGTCATTGACCATGGAATACGGAGTCATGCCACGTTCAAGTGCTAAAGCATAAACAAAGGGTTTAATGGTTGAACCCGGCTGACGCCAGCCTTGTAGAGCACGGTTAAATTTAGATTGATAAAAATTATAACCACCCACAATGGCTTCAATACCACCATTATTGGGATTAAGTGCAATTAATTGACCTTGCGCTTTGGGAATTTGCACCAAAGCCCATGAGCTTTTGTCCGCATTCGGACGTAGGCGAATAATATCTTTTACTTTTACAATTTGAGAGGCTTTGCTAGGCGCATTGCCTACACTATTGGCATTGCGATAGGGGCGTGCCCAAGATAAACCTGACCATGGAACTGTCACACTACTGCCGTCTTGCATCAACACTACGATACTGGTGTTGTTGACTTTGGTTACTTCGGCAGGATAGGTGTTGGCATATGGAATAAAGTTTTTTAAGGGTTCATCATGTGCTTCTGCACCACGCCAACCATGTCGTCTATCGTAAGCTTCGAGACCCTCTTGTACAGCCTGCTCAGCATAGGCTTGGCGTTGGCTGTTGATAGTGGTGTAGACTTTATAGCCAGAATCCGTCGCTTGTTCACCAAACTTTTCTACGAGCTCAGAGCGAACCATTTCCCCGACGTAGGGGAATTTGTTGCTGACCCCGCGGTCAGGCATATCGAGATTAATCGGTTCAGCAATCGCTTTTTGATATTCAGATTGATTGATATACCCCAATTGCAACATACGGCCTAAAATCCAATTACGACGCTCTAAAGCACGTTTTGGGTTGGCTACAGGATTGTATTTTGAAGGTGCTTTAGGTAAGCCTGAAATCATTGCCATTTGAGCCAAACTTAAATCTTGCAGGCTCTTGTTATAATAAATTTTTGCTGCTGCTGCGATCCCGTAGGCATTTTTTCCTAAAAAGATTTTGTTGACATACAGCGTTAAAATTTCTTCTTTACTTAGATTTTGTTCAATTTTTCGAGCAAGGAAAACTTCGGTCAGTTTACGTTTTAAAGTACGCTCTGGAGTCAGATAATAGTTTTTTGCAACCTGCATGGTAATGGTTGAACCACCGGTTTGCACATCGGAACCGGTAATACTTTCACTGACGGCACGCCCCAATCCTTTGAAACTAATGCCGCTGTGTTCAAAAAACGAAGAATCTTCCGCAGCTAAAAAGCCATGAATGAAATGAGACGGGATTTGGTCGTACTCTACAGGGACCGAAAGTTTGCCACCATATTCTGCAATCAGCTCATTATCAGCACTATAAACCTGTAATGGTTTTAATAATGGAGCCTTTTTTAAGATGGACATTTCAGGCAAAGACGGGGCAATATAGAGATACATGCCATAGAAACCCATTGGAATTGCGACCAAAATAATAATAATGGCCAAAAAAAATGGATGAACAAGGCCTGAACAAGATAGCTTTTTCATAACAAGTAAGTTTTAATAAGAGCTAATGGCAAACTAATTGGTGGTCAGTATATCCTTTCGATATACGGATTGTTAGATGAGTTATTGTATCTGTATAAAATTATAGACCAATGCTAATTAGTGGGTTAATTTTTTTGGGGATAAAAAAATAATAGGAATTATATTGTGCTCAGGTTATATCGTAAGCCAAATAAGGGGTTAATAGGAGTAGATATTAGTTCGACTTCTGTTAAGGTTTTGGAACTTTCTGTAAAGAGTGGGCGGTATTGGGTAGAAAGCTATGCTTTGGTCCCATTACCAGAAGGAAGTGTTGTTGAAAAGAACATATTGAATCCGGAAGCTGTCGGTGACTGTTTAGAGCGCGCAATTAATTTGGCCAATACACAGACGACCAATGCAGCTTTGGCAGTTCCAACGTCGATGGTGATTACAAAAATCATCGAAATGGACGCAGATATGAACGATGATGAACGTGAAATTCAGATTCGTGATGATGCTGAGCAATATATTCCTTTCCCATTGGATGAAGCGAGCCTTGATTTTGAGGTTTTGCCGGATCGCCTATCCAATCCAAATCGTGTCAATGTTTTGCTTGTCGCTACACGTATTGAAAATGTCGAAGCGCGTGCGGAAGTTATTCAGCTTGCTGGTCTTACACCAAAAATTGGCGATGTAGAAAGCTTTGCAATTGAAAATGCATTTAAAGTTTTCTCAGATACTTTGCCAATGGGTGTAAATACCGTGGGCATTTTAGATATTGGTCATAGTATGACGACCTTATCTGTCATGCAGAATAACAAAGTGATTTATACCCGTGAGCAAGTGTTTGGTGGCAAACAATTGACACAGGAAATTCAAAATCGCTATGCATTGTCTTTCGAAGAAGCGGGTCGTGCGAAAAAAACACGTGCTTTGCCAGATGATTATGATGTTGAAGTCTTAGAACCTTTCTTAGAAGCTGTCGTGCAACAAGCAGCGCGTTCTTTACAGTTCTTCTTCTCATCTTCACAGTTCAACGAAATTGACCATATTTTATTGGCAGGGGGGAATGCCAATATTCCGGGGCTTGCAAAACTACTTCAACAAAAATTGGGTTACCGCGTCACGATTGCCAATCCATTCTTACAAATGGGTTTTTCACCTCAAATTGATATTAAAAAAATTGAAAATGATGCCTCATCACTCATGGTGGCATGCGGTCTAGCATTGAGGAGTTTTGATTAATGGCAAAAATTAACTTGCTCCCTTGGCGTGATGAGCTAAGAGAGAAACGAAAAAAAGAATTTATTGCACTTTGTATTGGGGCTTTCTTAATTGGGGTAATTGGGGTTGGTTTAACATGGTTGTACTTTGATCACAAATTAAAAGATCAAGAACAAGCGAACCAATTGATTATCAGTCATAACCAAAATTTAGATGTTCAATTAAAGTCTTTAGATGGTTTGCAAGAACAGCGTAATGCCATTATTGAACGCATGAAGTTGATTCAAGGCTTACAAGGTCAACGTCCAATCGCGGTACATCTTGTAGATGAATTGGTTCGTGTGACACCTGCCAATATGTACATCACAAAATTTGAGCGTAATGGCGACAAATTTATGATCGAAGGGCGTGCGGAAAGTCCAAATACTGTTGCCGATTTACTGCGTAATTTGGAAGCATCACCTTGGTATCGTAATGCCTTCATGAGCTCATTCCTTGTGGCTGAAGAGAAAAAAGACAAAGCGCCGACGTCAGTGGTTCCTCGCGTAGAAGAATCTTATGGTGCATTTACTGTGACTGCTGATTTGGAGCAAATTGCGCAGCCGACCATTAATGATCCAGCAGCAAATGCAGGACAGTCAGCTTCATCGGCGCAAACATCTGACGCACAAACTGCAGCAACACCAACTCCGGAGGCTGCAAAATGAGTCGTGATGAATTTGAACAATTGAATCAAGATGCTGTTGTCATTCCGAAAAAGAAAATGACTTTTGATAAGTTTGTACAGCAGTTCAATACGCTAGATCCAAACAATTATGGTAGTTGGCCAATTTCAGTCAAAATTACCTGCTGGATTTTTATCATTATCCTTGTGGCAATTTTGGGCTATTTCTTGGCGATTAAAGGCAAAATTGAAGCCATTTCAAGTGCCAATGCACAAGAACAAAATTTGTTGAATGAGTTTCGTGAAAAAGATTCAAAACTACGTAATTTGCAACAATATCAATTGCAGTTGCAGGATATGGAAGCACGTTTTAATCAACAATTAGAACAATTGCCGAAAGAAACTGAAATTCCAGGTTTGGTTGAAGATATCAACTTAACAGGCGTGAATTCTGGACTGAAATTTAAAATTATTCGTCTTGAGCCTGAAGTGAAGCAAGAGTTCTTTACGGAACAGCCAATTCATATCGAAGCAACGGGTGATTACCATGCCTTTGGTTCATTTGTTAGTGGTATTGCTGGGCTTTCACGGATTGTGACTTTGCATAATTTAACGATTACAGCAACTGAAAATAAAGAAAAGAACTCAGATATTCCAAAAATTGATTATGTAATTTCTGCGAAAACATATCGTTACGAAGGAAATACTGAAAGTGCTGCGAAAGCTGCAGATTCAGCAAGTACACAGGAGGCTCCAAAATGAAAATGAATAAATTGGCACTTTCTGTGATGGTTGGATTTGTATTAGCAGGTTGTGAATCACGTATTGATGTGGTCAATCAAGAGATGGCAAATATACGCAATCAAGCGCCACTAGCGATTGAGCCTGCGCCAGATTTTGTGCCTGTCGAGACTTTTAATTATGCAGCGCATTCATTAAAAAGTCCGTTCTTGCCAAGTTCATTGGCAGCAGAACTTAAAATCATGGCGGGTAAGCGTGTTTATCCAAACTTGAGTCGTCAGCCTCAACCTTTGGAAAGTTATGCACTCGAAACCCTGAATATGAAGGGTAGTATGCGTAACCAATCTGGGCAAATTTTAGCCTTGATTCAGACGCCTGATGGTGAAGTTGAACGTATTCAACGTGGAAGTTATATGGGGCTCAATCATGGTCGAGTGGTAAATATTACCCCGACTCAAATTGATTTGATTGAGATTATTCCGGATGGGCGAGAAGGATATGTAGAGCGTCCTAGAAGTCTCATATTAATTGGACCAGCACCTTAAGCTTAAAGGAATAAAAATGAAGAATAGTGTACAAGATTTTATTTTTGGGGATGGCAATACAATGAATCATGTGTTTCGTCAGTTTTCGATGGGGGCTGTTGCAATGGCGATGATGCAAGTTGCCAATGCTCAGGTGAGTGTAACCAATGTGGTACCAATGCAAATTCCAGGTCAAGGGACTGAAATTCGCGTGATGTTTAATGGCTTGCCGCCGCAACCACAAGCTTATCAACTCGATCAACCATCACGACTGGTTTTAGACTTTGATAAAGCACAGCAAAATTTAAAACAAAGTTCAATTCCTGTGGCAACGGCTGAAGCGAGCACTGTGGATGTGAGTTCGGATGCACAACGTGCGCGCTTAACTGTGAATTTGGCCAATGCGGGTGCTTTTACCACGCGTGTTGAAGGTAATACCTTTATTTTAAAAATTAATTCTGCACAAGCTACTAGTTATGTACAGCCTGTAGCACAACGTCAGCAACAAGGTATTTCAAATATTGGTTTCCACCGAGGTTCTAATGGTGAAGGTCAAGTTGTTGTGGATTTACTGGGTGGAAATACCCCTGTTGATGTTCAACAACAAGGCAGTAAAGTGGTGATCCGTACTTTAGGTAATAAAGTACCTTCACATTTGACGCGCCGTTTAAATGTCAATGATTTTGCAACACCTGTTGCTACGGTTGATGCACATAATGATGGCGGTAATGGGGTGATTACCATTCAGTCGACGGGCAGCTATGAATATATGGCGTATCAAACCGATAATAAATTAACGGTGAGTTTGAAACGTCCGGAAGATAAGAATCCATTACGTCCTAAAGCCGCAAATCATTATACCGGTAAGAAGATTTCATTAGACTTCCAAGATATTGAAGTACGCCGCGTGCTGCAACTCTTGGCTGATTTTACCGAAATTAATATGGTTGCTGCTGATACGGTACAAGGAAATATTACACTTCGTTTGAAAGATGTGCCTTGGGATCAAGCACTAGACATCGTGTTGAAAACCAAAAATTTAGATAAACGTCGTAATGGTAATGTGATTTGGATTGCGCCTGTTTCTGAGTTGATTAAAGCGGAAGAAGAAGAAGCTAAAGCTATTGCACAAAGTGTTAAATTGGCACCGTTACAAACTGAGTATATTCAACTTAGCTATGCTAAAGCCGTAGATATAGAAAAGTTAATTACCGAAGGTCGTAATTCAAAAAACTCGAACTCGAACTCGAACTCGAATAATACCGAGCTTTTAGGGGATAGTGTTGGTTCTTTATTAAGTCCGCGTGGAACAGTTTCTGTAGATCCTCGTACTAATATGCTTATCATAAATGATACATCACAGAAAATTGATCAGATTCGTAAAATGGTAGATTTACTTGATGTGTCAGTCAAGCAAGTTATGGTTGAAGCACGAATTGTAAAAGCCTCTACCGACTTTACCAAAGAAATGGGTGTGAAATGGGGGCTCTTGTCTCAAGGGATTAACCAAAATGACCACTTATTGGTGGGTGGTAGTGATACAACGCTGTGGGACTTAAAAACACCGGATGATGATGGGAAATATACCATTCAGCGTCCAAGTAACTTAAACGTGGACTTAGGTGTGACTACTGCAGGTGCAAGTCGAATTGCTTTTGGCTTGATTAGTCTTTCTGATTTTATGTTGGATTTAGAGCTTTCTGCTTTACAAGCGGATGGTTATGGTGAAGTCATTTCTACACCAAAAGTACTGACAGCGGATAAACAACAGGCCAAAGTTGCATCAGGTCAAGAGATTCCGTATCAAACCACAACAGGTACGGGTTCAAATGCAACATCATCAACTGAATTCAAGGATGCTTTATTGAGTTTGGATGTGACACCAAGCATTACTCCTGATGGGAAAGTACAAATGAAGCTAAATATCAAGAGTGACTCTCCAGCAGGTTATGCACAAAATGGTGAAATCATCCTGAATAAAAATGAAATTAATACTGATGTCTTAGTCAACAACGGTGAAACTGTTGTGCTCGGCGGTATTTTTGAACAGCAAAATACATTGAGTCAAACTAAAGTACCATTCTTAGGAGATTTACCATACTTAGGTCGTCTTTTCCGTAAAGATACAAAGTCGGACAAAAAGACTGAACTTCTAATTTTTGTTACTCCGCGAATTGTTAATGACAGTGTTACCAGAAATCATTAATATATTTTCAATTTAACAAAAGAAATAGGTGACTCCTTGCCAAGCAAAGAGTTTGAAACCCTACCAAATATTTATTTGGTAGGGCCAATGGGGGCAGGAAAAACAACCGTAGGGCGACATTTAGCAGAATTGTTAGGACGTGAATTTCTAGACAGTGACCATGAAATTGAACGTAAAACAGGTGCGACCATTCCTTGGATTTTTGAAAAGGAAGGGGAAAAAGGCTTTAGAAGTCGTGAAACGAATGTCATTGATGAGTTAACTGCAAAAAAACAACTGGTCTTGGCGACTGGTGGTGGAGCAGTGACTCAGCCCCCAAATCGTGAATTTTTAAAACAACGTGGTATTGTTGTTTATCTATATACTCCGGTGGAAATTCAGTTACAACGAACCTACCGCGACAAAAATCGTCCACTTCTACAAGTGGAAAATCCAGAGCAAAAGCTACGAGATTTATTGGCTGCCCGTGATCCTCTTTATCGTGAAGTCGCGCACTATATTATTGAAACCAATCAAGGTGCCGCGAGAGATCTTGCGCAAAAAATTTTTAATTTAATTGTTTCACAAAATATATCTCGTTAGAAAAAGGTTAAATTCATGCAAACCTTACATGTTGAACTTGGTGATCGTCGCTACCCTATTTTTATTGGGAGTGACCTCAATCCACAAACTTTACTTGAGCCTTATATTCAGGGTAAACAAGTAATGATTGTTTCTAATACCACAGTTGCTCCGCTCTATTTAAAACATTATGTAGATGCAATTGGGGCATTAGGGAAAACCGTTGCAACATGTATTTTGCCTGATGGTGAAAAGTATAAAAATTTAGACCATTTGAATTTAATTTTTGATGCCTTGCTCGAAGCAGGCTTTAACCGCGATTGCACGGTTTTGGCATTAGGTGGGGGTGTCATTGGGGATATGACCGGTTTTGCCTCTGCATGCTATCAACGTGGTGTGTATTTTATTCAAGTGCCGACGACTTTGCTTTCTCAAGTGGATTCAAGTGTCGGCGGAAAAACGGGGATTAACCATCCACTGGGTAAAAACATGATTGGTGCTTTCCAGCAACCCCAAGTGGTCCTTGCTGATATGGCGCAATTAAAAACTTTACCAGCGCGTGAACTTTCTGCAGGTTTGGCCGAAGTGATCAAATATGCATTGTTAGGTGATGTTGAATTCTTGGCTTGGCTTGAGCAACATATGGATGCATTGGTCGCAGGTGATGCAACCTTGTTAGCTGAAGCCGTATATCGTTCATGTGCGCATAAAGCGCGTATTGTGGCCAATGATGAAAAAGAACAAGGTGAGCGTGCGTTATTAAACCTGGGTCATACCTTTGGTCATGCGATTGAATCGTACTTAGGATATGGTGAATGGTTACATGGTGAAGCCGTTGCAACAGGGATGGTAATGGCTGCAGATTTGTCCCATCGTATGGGCTGGATTACAGCTGAAGATTTAGAACGTACAAAAAAAATCATTTTACGTGCACAATTACCGATAGTTTGCCCTAAAATTCCGCTAGAGGAATTTTTGGCGTATATGTCCCATGATAAAAAAGTATTGAATGGGCAATTACGACTTATTTTACTGAAATCATTAGGTCAGGCCATCATCACCAAAGAGTTTGATGTTGAGTTAATGAAACAGGCAATTTTGGCAAATCAGGCAGAGTAGGTACATCATGGCAGCGCGGCAGTCTCAATGGCAAAAAGTTCATCACTACGCATGGTTGGTGGGTGGAGCTGTGTGTCTGTTCGCTGCATTGGTTTTCTGGGCGATTACAGATACCAAAGAATTGGTTGAAGTTGAAAAACAAGCAGAAACTGAAGTGGATTTGCAAATTCAGCCCGAGAAAGTGGCGGCAATGTCCCATCTTGGTGCGTTAAATGAAGAAGTGCGTCCACTTGATATGACGACCCGTGTGGTTGCTACAGCTCAACATGAGCCAGAATTTCGCGGCACTAAGTTTATCAATGATTCTGCCAAACTTTATGGTGTTGAATTATTTCGGGTTTCTGAAGAAGATATATTAAAAAGCTTCTTACGTAAGCAGCCTGAGCGTCACAAATTTATTTATCTACGTCTTTCTGGTGAAGACCATCCTGAGCAATACGTCATTTTAACTGGACCATATTCGTCGCAAAATGATGCCAAAGCTGCAATGTCGAGCCTTAACATTGCTTTGCCTGCTTCAATTAAACCTGAAGTTGTGGAATTTAAACAATATCAAGCATATGTGAATGACTTGGGCACGGAAGAAATGTCGTCGAGTCAAAAGTTATATGCTGTTAAATTAAAGTCTGTGCCTTTACCGAAAATTGATGAAGCTCAAATCGCAGCACGAAAAGCAGCGGCTGCAGCGTCGGTAACAACTCCAGCTAATGCAACAACAAGTACTACGGTGACTCGCCGTGATGCTGAAGGGAATGTGATTGATGTGCAAAAATCACAAAGTAGTGTAGATGCACCACGTCTAAAACCTGCACCGGTAGAGCAAGAAGTAACCGATCCATTCAATTAGTTCTAAAATAGCGCAAGATGTCTTAGGAAAAGTCTAAACTGCACAGAAAAAGTGCATAAAATTATAAAAGAACAATTTAAATTATTTGTTATAACTAAAAAATGTTTGTAATCAGCCATCTTAGGAGAAAATGCATCAAGTTGGCATGTATATTGCTTAATTGGTGCGTAAATTGAACTTTTCTCCCTGTTTTGGCGCGAAAATGATTCGATAAAAGTGCGAAGTCATTAATCCAGTCGTTATCCCTGATCTGAACTGCAAAAGCAGAAAATTTGACTTTTATTCATGCATCTAAGATGAATTCGGTTTATCTTAAGGGTGTGAATAAGAAATAATTTTGCTCGACAGAACAATTCATGTGAGTAAGTTAAGACGAATCGCAACAAGAAATTAGTTTGTTAAGTGCTCGAAAGAGCTGTAAAGAAAAGAAGGGTACGCTATGCACATGCCATCGCCTAATACTGTAGCTCCCGCTCAAGGTTTATACCAACCGGATGAGTTTAAAGATAACTGTGGTTTCGGTTTAATCGCCCATATGCAGGGTGATGCAAGCCATGATCTCGTCAAAACCGCAATGCATAGTTTAAGTTGTATGACCCACCGTGGTGGTATTGCCGCAGATGGCAAAACCGGTGACGGCTGCGGTCTACTCCTTGCTATGCCCAAAGAATTTTTCCGTGAAGAAGCGAAAAAACTCAGTGACATTACATTGAGTGAAATCTTTGCTGTGGGTACGGTATTTCTAAACCTAGACCCTGCATTAGCCGCACATGCAAAACAAATTTTAACCAAAGAAATCGAAGACGAAGGTTGTAAAGTCATCGCTTGGCGTGTTGTGCCAACCAATAACGATGCGTTGGGTTCAATCGCGATGCAGTCATTGCCTGCATTTGAACAAATTATCGTAAATTGCCCAATGGGTGTTTCAGAGGTTGAATTCAACCGTAAGTTGGTGATGGCACGTCGTCGTGCAGAACAACAGCTGACTGCTGACCCATACTTCTATGTAACCACTTTATGCTCAACTGTGATCAGCTATAAAGGTTTGATGATGCCAGCAGCCATTGCTGATTTCTATACCGATCTTGCTGATGAGCGTTTAAAGTCACACATTGTTGTATTCCATCAGCGCTTCTCAACCAATACCTTGCCTCGTTGGCCATTGGCTCAGCCGTTCCGTTACTTAGCACATAATGGTGAGATCAATACCATTACCGCAAACCGTAACTGGGCGATGGCACGTACACCAAAATTTGAAAACCCATTATTGCCGGGTTTAACTGAGCTGAATCCAATCGTAAACCGTACAGGTTCGGATTCTTCAAGCTTAGACAATATGCTGGAAATCCTTGTTGGTGGCGGTATGGATTTGTTCCGTGCGCTGCGCATGTTGGTTCCACCAGCTTGGCAAAACGTTGAAACTTTAGATGCGGATTTACGTGCATTCTATGAATTCAACTCAAAACATATGGAAGCTTGGGATGGTCCAGCAGGTCTGGTAATTCAAGATGGTCGTCATGCGATTTGTATGCTTGACCGTAATGGTTTACGTCCAGCACGTTGGGTGATTACCAAAAATGGTTACATTACTTTGGCATCCGAAATTGGTGTTTGGGGTTATGAACCAGAAGACGTTGTGTCTAAAGGCCGTGTCGGTCCGGGTCAAATCTTGGTGATTGATACCTTTACCGGCAAAATGCTCGATACTCAAGATGTGAGTAATCACCTCAAACGTATGCGTCCGTACCGTCAGTGGTTACGTGAAAACTCAGTACGTGTACAAGGCAGTCCAGAGCTAGAAGAATATTTATGTGATCAAGGCTTAAAAGGTGATGACCTGAAAGCTTCACAAAAAATGTTCATGGTGACCTTTGAAGAGCGTGACCAATTGCTTCGTCCAATCGCTGAAAGCGGTCAGGAAGCCGTGGGCTCAATGGGTGATGATACGCCAATGGCAGTATTGTCTCGTCAAGTGCGCCATGTGTCTGACTACTTCCGTCAGCAGTTCGCTCAGGTTACGAATCCGCCAATCGATCCATTACGTGAATCGATCGTAATGTCGTTAGAGACATGTCTCGGCCGTGAACAAAATGTATTTGAACAAGGTCCAGAGCACGCAGATCGTCTGATCATTTCAAGCCCAGTATTGTCAAATTCGAAAATGCATCAAATTCGTACCCTTGGTCGTAAAGGTTATGAAATTGCAGATATTGACCTGAACTATGCAGAAGATGAAGGATTAGAAGCTGCTATCGCGCGCATTTGTGAAGAATCTGCACAAGCGATTCGTGATGGTAAAACACTACTCGTATTGTCTGATAAGAAAATCCGTCAAGGTTTCTTACCTGCAAATGCATTGATGGCAACAGGCGCGGTTCACCACTATTTAATCAATGTGGGTCTACGTACCGATGCCAACATCATTGTGGAAACTGGTTTGGCGCGTGATGCACATCAGTTTGCGGTGATTCTTGGTTTCGGTGCGACTGCGATCTATCCATACTTGGCTTATGACGTGATCAATGACTTGATTGCAAAAGGCGAGTTGTTGGGTGACCCAATTCATGCACAAGCGAACTTCCGTAAAGGCATTGAGAAAGGCTTATTGAAAGTACTTTCTAAGATGGGTATTTCTACAGTTGCCTCTTACCGTGGCGGTCAGTTATTTGAAGCAGTCGGTCTTTCTGATGAAGTGGTTGCAAAATGCTTTACTGGCGTACCGAGCCGTATTAAAGGCGCAACATTCTCTGATCTAGAAAATGACTTGAAAAAATTGGCAGATTTGGCGTGGAAATCACGTAAGCCAATCGATCAAGGCGGTATGTTGAAATTTGTATTCGGTAAGGAATATCACGCCTTTAACCCAGACGTGATCAATGCGCTGCATAAATCTGTGCGTTCTGGTAATTATGCGGACTTTAAAGAATACGCAGAGCTAGTGAATAACCGTCCAATCGCGACGATTCGTGACTTATTCAAGTTAAAAACTGACAATTCGATTGCTTTGGAGCAAGTTGAATCCGTGGAAGAAATTCTGCCACGTTTTGACTCGGCTGGGATGTCTTTAGGCGCATTATCACCTGAAGCGCACGAAGCCATTGCAATCGCTATGAATACCATTGGTGGTCGCTCGAACTCAGGTGAGGGCGGCGAAGACCCAGCGCGTTACGGCACAATCCGTAACTCGAAAATCAAACAAATTGCATCTGGCCGTTTTGGTGTGACCCCTGCATATCTTACTTCTGCAGAAGTCCTTCAAATTAAAGTGGCGCAAGGTGCAAAACCAGGTGAAGGTGGTCAGTTGCCGGGCGGTAAAGTGAATGGCTTAATTGCACGTTTACGTTACTCAGTACCGGGTGTGACATTAATTTCTCCGCCGCCGCATCACGACATCTACTCAATCGAAGATTTATCACAGTTAATTTTCGATTTAAAACAGGTTAACCCACAGGCGATGGTGTCCGTTAAGCTGGTTTCTGAGCCGGGTGTTGGTACGATTGCGGCAGGTGTAGCAAAAGCATATGCAGACTTCATTACCATTTCTGGTTATGACGGCGGTACAGCGGCTTCTCCACTTTCTTCAATTCACCATGCAGGTTCTCCATGGGAGCTTGGTCTATCTGAGGCACATCAGGCGCTTCGTGTGAATGACCTACGTGGCAAAGTCCGTGTACAAACCGATGGTGGTTTGAAAACAGGTCTAGACGTTGTGAAAGCAGCGATTCTTGGGGCAGAAAGTTTCGGTTTCGGTTCTACACCGATGATCGCATTAGGTTGTAAATACCTACGTATTTGCCACTTAAACAACTGTGCGACCGGTGTTGCAACACAACAAGATCATTTACGTCAGGAACACTATATCGGTGAGCCTGAAATGCTGATCAATTTCTTCCACTTTATTGCGGAAGAAACACGTGAATGGTTAGCAGCGCTAGGCGTTTCAAGTCTGAAAGATTTGATTGGCCGTACAGATTTACTGGAAATGCTTCCGGGTGAAACTGAAAAACATGCACACCTTGATTTGAGCGCATTGCTCCAATCGCATCCTGCGGCTGAAGGTAAAGCTCAGTACTGTGAAGTACAAGGCAATGCACCATTTGATAAAGGTCTCTTGGCTGAAAAAATGGTGGCAGAAATGCTGCCAGCGATTGAGGCAGGTACAGGCGGTGAATACGGTTTCACTATTGGTAACTGTGACCGTTCAATTGGCGCGCGTATTTCAGGTGAGATTGCAAAACGTTATGGCAACCTCAGTATGGAAGCACACCCTGTTAAAGTTAAATTAACAGGGACTGCAGGTCAGTCATTGGGTGTTTGGAACGCAGGTGGTTTACACATCAGCCTAGAAGGCGATGCGAATGATTACGTGGGTAAAGGTATGGCTGGCGGTCGTATCTCGATCTTCCCACCTAAAGGTTCACCGTTCCAAACGCAAAATACTGCGATCATTGGTAACACCTGTTTATATGGTGCAACAGGCGGTAAATTGTTTGCTGCAGGTACAGCAGGTGAGCGTTTTGCAGTACGTAACTCAGGTGCGTTTGCTGTGATTGAAGGTGCAGGCGACCACTGCTGTGAATACATGACAGGTGGTATCGTGACTGTATTGGGTAAAGTGGGTCATAACTTTGGTGCGGGTATGACAGGCGGTTTCGCTTATGTGCTCGACCTCGACAATGACTTTGTAGACCATTACAACCACGAACTGATTGAATTGAACCGTATCTCTACAGAGTCGATGGAAGAACATAAAGAGTTCTTGTGCCGTATCTTAGATGAACATATTAAAGAAACAGGTAGTGCTTGGGCGTATAAGATCCGCAACGAGTTTGACTTCTATAGCCGCAAATTCTGGCTTGTGAAACCAAAAGCTGCTAATTTGCAGACTTTGTTGAAAACAACTCAAGCTGATCCACAATAATTCCACTACTGCAGATTTGATAGGCAGGTGTAAGTCCAAACATGCTTACACCTACCCACGGAGAGAGACATGGCAGAGCGCCTAAATAATGACTTTCAGTTCCTGGATGTAGCACGCCAAGATCCAGAGAAAAAAGATCTAGTTGTCCGCAAAGCAGAATTTGTGGAAATCTATAAACCGTTTACAGCTGAAGTTGCAAAAAACCAAACGCACCGCTGCTTAGGTTGCGGTAACCCATATTGTGAATGGAAATGTCCAGTACATAACTACATTCCAAACTGGTTAAAACTAATTGCAGAAGGTCGCATTTTCCAAGCGGCTGAATTGTGTCATCAAACCAACACCTTGCCTGAAGTTTGTGGTCGTGTGTGCCCACAAGACCGGTTATGTGAAGGCGCGTGTACGCTAAATGACGGCTTTGGTGCAGTCACCATTGGTAATGCTGAAAAATACATTAACGATACAGCCTTTGCATTGGGCTGGCGTCCAGATATGTCACACGTTAAGTGGACAGACAAGAAAGTTGCGATTATTGGTGCAGGCCCTGCTGGCCTTGGCTGTGCCGATATTCTTGTACGTAATGGTGTGAAACCAGTTGTATTTGACAAACGCCCTGAAATTGGTGGTTTGCTGACATTTGGTATTCCAGAATTCAAAATGGAAAAAGATGTGATGAAACGTCGCCGTGAGATTTTCTCTGGCATGGGCGTTGAATTCCGTCTAAATACTGAAATTGGTACAGATGTGACCATTGATCAGCTATTGGCTGATTACGACGCTGTATTCATGGGTATGGGAACCTATACTTACATGAAGGGCGGTTTCGCGGGTGAAGACCTTGTTGGTGTGCATGATGCACTGGATTTCTTGATTGCCAATGTGAACCGTACGCAAGGTTGGGAAAAAGATCCATCTGAATACATCAGCATGGAAGGCAAAAAAGTGATTGTTCTGGGTGGTGGTGATACCGCGATGGACTGTAACCGTACCTCGATCCGTCAAGGTGCCGAATCCGTTGTCTGTGCCTACCGTCGTGATGAAGAAAACATGCCGGGTTCACGTCGTGAAGTGAAAAATGCACGTGAAGAAGGTGTGGATTTCCAATTTAATCGCCAGCCAATTGAAATTGTGGGTGAAAATGGCAAAGTGACGGGTGTTAAAGTTGTGACTACACAGCTTGGCGCGCCTGATAGTCGCGGTCGTCGTAGCCCTGAGCCAGTTCCAGGTTCAGAAGAAATTTTACCAGCAGATGCAGTATTGCTTGCCTTCGGTTTCCGTACCAGCCCTGCAGATTGGTTTACTACATCAAACATCAGTATGGATGGTTCAGGTCGCGTCATTGCTGCTGAACAGCAAGAATTTAAGTTCCAGACATCGAATCCGAAAATTTTTGCCGGCGGTGATATGGTCCGTGGATCGGACCTTGTGGTAACCGCAATCTGGGAAGGTCGCCAAGCTGCAGAAGGTATTCTTGACTACTTAGATGTTTAAGTCATGACATGCCAGTGATTGCATTGGATTTATTCAAAAAACTCGCTTCGGCGGGTTTTTATTTTTTGGAATTTACCTCAAATGACAAGTAAATGGATTTTGCAGATAAATACGCTGAAAAGTTGTCAGACAGCGCTTTAGAATGGTGAATTATGCAAGTGTGCTAGCACATTTTGCCATGTGTGAAAGAGCTTAGGAATTACATACTGCGATCATGATCTAAATTTTAGGAAGCGACCATGACGCAAGTGACGACACAAAAAACATATCTAAATCGTCCTAAAGCCATTGGCATTACGGTACGTCGAGCACAATTCAATCCTAAAGCGATTCGCCGGCATTATTTTGCCAACTCACCGGTGATGTCGCATTTATTGACGGCATTGTCATCGACCTTTCCCATTGGTGAGCAATTCTTTGTGCATAGCGTGCGTAATGTACGCGATCAAGTCAGTGATGAAAAATTGCAAGCTGAGATCGCAGCATTCATTGGGCAAGAAGCGATGCATTCCAAAGCCCATGCTGAATTTAATGATGCTTGGCGCAGTGAAACCTATAATTTAGATCGTTTCCAAGCATGGCTGGCACGTAAAGATAGCTATGTAAAAAACTTACATCCAAAGATTCAACTTGCAATCACCTGTGCTTTTGAACATTTTACCGCTTTACTTGGTGGCTATATTTTAAGACATCCAGAAGTGCTCAGTACTTTAGATGATGATGCAGTGAAACTTTGGGTGTGGCATGCGATTGAAGAGATTGAGCATCGTGCGGTAGCATTCGATGTATATCAGCATGTCTATGGAGATGACAAAATACGTCGCATGATTATGCGCAGTGTGACCACGGGTTTTGCAAGTCTTACGTTTTATTCTGCAACGAAGCTATTTATGCAGGATAAGAAAAAAAGTTTGCCGAAGGTTGGTGGAAATATATTCGGGGCATATTTATTGGCAAAAATGTTTATTCAACTAGCGCCTGAATATTTGTCATATTACAAAGCAGAATTCCATCCGAGCGAAATTGATTACAGTCAGATCGTGAAATATTGGAAAGAACGCCTTGCTGATGAATATCAAATGGAAAGTTTTCAGACTGAAATTACACCGCAATTGTATAGTTAATTCAAAATGTTAAAAAAGCCCGAGTTGTGGGCTTTTTTTTATGCTAAATATTTTTCGAGTAGATCAGTTTAATCACAAAGAAAATACATAATTCATTCGAAAAATAAGGTTAGAATGAATTTATTTAAACAATTACAAATAAATACTTGAGGTTAAGGGTTATGAATTCAATGAAAAAAAGCATGCTCGCAATCGCATTAGTCAGTACGTTGACCCTCAGTGGTTGTGGCTATAACACATTACAAGTCAAAGACGAGGCCGTTACAGCAGCATGGTCTGAGGTGCAAAACCAATATCAACGCCGTGCAGATTTGGTACCTAACCTTGTCAATGTGGTTAAAGGTTACGCGAAACATGAGGAACAAGTACTGACCGAAGTGACTCAAGCACGTGCCAATGTTGCGGGCTTAAAAGTGGATAAGGAAGTTTTGGAAGATCCAGCACTGTTCCAAAAATATCAAGAAGCTCAAGCGCAGATGACCAGCGCACTTTCTCGTTTAATTGCAGTATCGGAAAATTATCCAGACTTAAAAGCCAATGAGCAATTCCGTGATTTACAGGTTCAATTAGAAGGCACTGAAAACCGGATCGCTGTCGCACGTAATCGCTACATTACTACGGTACAAGACTTTAACGGCTATGCACGCCAGTTCCCGCAAGTGATGACGGCTAAAGTCATCGGTATGGATACCAAGCCTAACTTTAGCGCAGAGCAAAGTGCACAAACTGCACCGAAAGTTGATTTTAATTAATTGGCATCACTGCATTGTGAGGTGGGCTGATGGTGGATTTTGAGCTAAAACATACAGGTTTGTTGTGGCTGCAGCGCATGGTTTTAGCATGCTTATTGTGTGTGGTGAGTTTCACACATTCAGAAACTGCCACCGCTACAGATGTAGATGCTGAAACAGTTGTTGTCGGTAAAATATTAAAAGATCAGCAGTCAGCTACACAAAAAGAAACAACAGCACAGCCTGAAATCAAAATTCAGCAGCCGAATATCGCCAATGATATGGCAGATGGCGAGTCGATTCGTGGCTTGCCGACGCTAAATGAACCGGTAGTTGATCAGGCAAATTTACTTTCGGCTGCTGAAAAGCAAGCCATTAGTCAGAAAATTCTACAGTTGCACGAACAAGGTAAGGCACAAATTGGTGTCGTGATTGTGCCAACCACAGGTCAAGAAGATATTTTTGATTATGCCATGCGTGTTGCAGAAAAATGGCAACTCGGTTCTGCAAAACGTGACAACGGGATATTGATGGCGATTGCTGTGAATGATCGTCGCATACAAATATTAACGGGTTATGGGTTAGAAGGAATCATGCCCGATATCATCGTTAGTCGCATAATTCGTAATCAAATCACACCGTATTTTAAGCAAGCCCAATATGCTCAAGGCATAGATGCTGGCTTAACGGAAATAACACGTATTTTAAATCAAGACCCTGAAGTTGCAGCTCAGGCAGCCCAAGAGTTAAAAGAACGCCAAGAACAAGCCTTACACGAGCAACAAGCCAAAGAGAAAACGTTTACAACGGTTCTCATCATTTTGGTGATTGGTATTTTTGCATCCTTTATTGTCGGTAAGCGTTTAAGTGCCTCAACTGCTGCAGTAGCAGGCACGGTCGCGGGACTGGTCAATGGTGCAGGTCTACTCACCAGTCTGTTGATGGGTGGAGCAATTTTCTTTCTACTGATTACTGCTATTGCTCAAACCATTTTTCAAATGTTCCTTGCTGGTGGTGGGGGCGGTGGAGGCCGTAGCGGTGGTGGTGGTTTTGGTGGCGGTGGCTATAGCGGAGGCGGTGGTGGCTTCGGCGGCGGGGGAGCATCAGGTTCATGGTAACGAAAACAGAAACAACAGAAATTGTCACTTGTCCTAAAACACAGGAAACACAACAACCAAGTTTTAAACGCTGGTTGAAGCACTTCTTTTATATGCCTGCAGCAAACCGCTTTTTTAATAAGCAAGATCAGCAGGCCATTGCTCAAGCGGTAACAGAAGCTGAACATGGCCATGTGGGCGAAATACAGGTGGTGATCGAAGGGCATATTCCGTCAAACCAAGCCTATTACCAAAATACCCGCGCACGTGCTGAGCAGCTTTTTGCTGAACTGGGTGTGTGGGATACGGAATTTAATAGTGGTGTTTTGCTTTATTTAAACTTGTGTGAACGTCAGGTTGAAATTGTCATTGATCGCGGGATGAGACAGGCAACCGATGCCCAAGTGTGGCAGGATATTTGCGCGCGAATTATCCAAAACATGCAAAATAAACAATACCGAATAGCTTTGACGGTTGGTGTAAATGAGATTGGTGAAGTGATGGATCACTTTTATGCAGGTAAGTCTGTAGATCGAAAGAATGAAATCGCAAATGCACCCATAATTCTGCGCTAAAAAACGGTGATAAAGTGACACAAATCGTCACTTTTAAACACAAAAAGAGACGTAATGATTACAAAAAATAAAAATATTTTTTTAAAGTGCTGTTTTTTCTGTTATTTTAACTATAATAAATCTTGGCACGCTCTGTGCTATTTATAAAACAAGCTACATAGCTTTATTAAATAATTAAATTAAAAAACATTTGTGGAGAATGTTATGAAATCAGTTCAAAAAGGTTTTACCCTTATCGAATTAATGATCGTTGTTGCAATTATCGGTATTCTTGCTGCGATTGCGATTCCTGCTTATCAAGATTATATTGCTCGTGCACAAGTAACAGAAGCTGTAACTTTGGCTAGTGGTCAAAAAGCAGCAGTAACAGAAGTACGTGCTAATACTGGCGCTTGGCCTACTTCTAATGCAGAAGCAGGTATTGCAGCTTCTACAGATATTACAGGTAAATATGTATCCTATGTTGAAGTTGGTGCTAGTGGTGTAGTCACTGCGACACTTCGTGGTTCAGGTGTTGCATCTCCAATTGCATCAGGTACGGTTGTATTAACACCAAAAGAAGAGAGTGGTGCATATACGTGGGCTTGTTCATCAAGTCTATCTGCGAAATATTTGCCGCAAGCTTGTCGTTCATAATAATGATGATTTGAAAAAGGGAGAGAATTCTCCCTTTTTTGTTATTTTAATTAAAGAGAAGAGTTGGATGACTGAATTAATAAAAAATCTAAAATCATGGTTAATCTTGATTATTCCAGTGACATTTATAATACAGTTATTTTACGGGACATTATTTGGTGTGTTTTCGCCATTACCAAATTTTGTAGAAATGAATTTTATAAGACTTTTAAATCAGATGGGGGGGTATTTGGGTGTTACAGCTTTTATAGTTGTTATTGCGAATAAAAATATTTTAAATATAAAATATATAGTTTTTTGTTTATCCATTGGTTTTATTAGTTTTATCTATTTTTTATTTTTTCATATAGAATCAACTTCTTTAAATCCGGCTGCAAATTTTATTACAATTTTAGCACCCTTAGGAATCTTAGTTTTTTTGCAACAAATTAAAAATATTGCAACAAAACAGAATAAAGAACATGCTCAAGTTTATTTTTTATTTATTGCCTTGTTTACATTAATGTCCTGGGCAACCTCTTCAGCTTTAGATATTACAAAAATTATTTTTCCACATGTCCATGATTATAATATATATAGGATTGATGCGGCTTTTGGTAATGTAACTAATAGCATGATGACTTGGTTTAATAGAACACATGCAGTCTTGCAAATTTTTATTTCTGAAATGTATGCCATATTGGGCTTACTACTTTTTTTTGTTGTCGCTCTTAATATTCGTTATGGTTATACAGAGCAGTATAATATTTTAAGGGTGCTTATTGTGCCATTTGGTTTGGCTTTCGTTTGTTATAGCATTATCCCTGTTTCTGGACCTATATACGCATTTTTATCAGAATATTATCCAAGTAATATGCCATCTACAGATACTATAGAGGGAGGGGTAAAGTTTTTAGGACCAGTACCTCGTAATGGTATGCCGTCTATGCACTTGACAGGTGCTTTACTAATTTGGTTATTGACTGCAAATTTGCCAAAAAAAATCTATTTTGTTTTTGCTACTTTTTTTGTTATTGCAACTGCACTTGCAACTATTGTATTGGGTGAACATTATCTTCTAGATTTAGTTGTAGCGTTACCATTTGCTGGATTTGTAGGTGTAGGATTAGCAAATCCTAATAATTTTATTTTTAAAAATAAAAAAGTTACAACCCTTTGGGTTGCAACAGGTATAACATTCATTCTTTGGATGCTCATGCTATTAACATCAGCAGAATGGCTATCCAATAATTTATTATTTGTACAAATATTTGCCATTTGGAGTGTATTGATAGCAACTATTTTATTTAGTATATATATCAAATATGTATGGAATGATACTGAACTAAAAATTCCTAGCTTAGAAATAGAGGATACAAAAAAACTAAAAACATCTACTATCCCTCGCTGGGTGATTGGTGTATTTGTTGCTTCGGGTTTTGCAGGTTTATTGTATGAAGTAGTTTATGCAAAAAGTTTAGCAGTTACATTTGGTAGTACCTCTTTAGCTTCATATACTGTTTTAACAACCTATATGTCTGGTATGGCTTTAGGTGCTTGGTTGGGTGGGTATATTGCTGATAAAGTAAAAAAACCACTTTTGTATTATGCAGGCATAGAAGCATTTATTGGTCTATATGCAGTTATTACCCCATTTTTATTTAAGGTCATTCAGAATATTTATGTTGTGTCTGTCACTGGATTATCCGCAGATGACCCTTATGTAACATTTTTACGAGTGGCGTTGGGTGTGATTGTTTTAGGTATTCCTACTATTTTGATGGGTGCAACTTTACCCATCATGTTTAAATATTTAAAACAACTCAACATTCAAAGTGATACAGCAATTAGCCGACTATATAGTGCAAATGTGATTGGTGCTGCATTAGGTTCATTTATTGGTGGGTATTTCTTTATTTCTGCAATAGGTCGAATCGGTGCGACGAATTTAGCTGCCGTTTTTAGTTTGATGATCGCCCTCTATACCATAGAGCAGTTTAAAAAACAAAAAAAACAAACTCAGGAAATAAATGATGACAAATCTATCATTTCTAAAGTTTATGTACCAAAAATATTTGGCATAGTAGCACTAATTGTATTAACTGTTGGTGGAGCAGTTACGCTAGGCCTAGAAGTTGTTTCAATTCATATGCTAGCAGTAGTGGCTGGTAATAGTGTTTATGCTTTTGCCTTAATGCTTGCGGTATTTTTATTGGGTCTAGGTTTAGGCTCAATCTTTGGTAAAAAAGCACTTAACTATATAGATAGAACAACATTAATTGTTCTTGCCCAATGTGGAATTGCTGCATCTATTATTATTACAGCATTATTATGGGATAGAATTCCTGCTTATTTTGCTAGCTTTGGTGAGATGCAAAACTATATCCATTTAGGATTTTGGGCAAGAGAGATTTTAAGGGGGGCAATTTGTGCTTTGGCCATGCTTCCAGCGACACTCTTCATCGGTGCAAGCTATCCTGCAGCAATGAGTTTAGCTGCGGATTGGCTGGGACAAGGTAATGCAAAAGGTTTAGGTATTTCAAGTGCATTAAATACTATTGGTAATATATCTGGAGTTTTATTGGTTGGATTTTTATTGTTACCATTAATGGGTTCAAATAAGGTTTTTTTATTACTTGCTGTGATTTCATTAATTTTAGCAGTACTAGTATTAGTATCCGTAATTAAAGTAAATTATAAATTTAATCCTTATACTGCTGGAGTGGTAGTATCAACTCTGGTACTTTTCCTAATCTACCCAAAAAATTGGAATTTTACCAGCTTGGCACAAGGGGCGAATGTTTACTTCATGCCGTCATATTGGGGAGATGTAATAGATCATACTGAAAGTATAGAAGGTGGCGTGACTTCCGTTACACGTAGTTCTGATGGTAAATATCTAACCTTATTAACTAATGGTAAATTTCAAGGGAACAATTCAGGTGAAACTTTAGCACAGGAATCTTTTGCGTTAATTCCTCTTCTGCATAATGCTGAACGTAAAAGCGCTTTAGCTATTGGTTATGGTACAGGTATGACTGCTCGTGTATTACATGAACAGGGATTTCAAGCCCTTGATGTTGTTGAGTTATCTAAAGATATTGTATTTATGGCAAATAAATATTTTGCTGATATTAACCATAATGTAATAAGTCAGTCAGGGGTCAATTTAATTTATACGGATGGGCGAAATTTTTTATTAACCCAAGATAAGAAATATGACTTAATTAGTTTAGAAATTACAAGTATTTGGTTTGCTGGTGCAGCAAATCTTTACAATAAAGAATTCTATGAGTTATCTGAAAAGAGATTAAATAAAGAAGGGGTTCTACAACAATGGGTTCAACTACATCATATGCATCCGATTGATTTAGTGTATATTTTAAATACAGTTCGCTCAGTCTATAAACATGTATGGCTTTATTCTGTGGGGGGGCAAGGTATCATTGTTGCCTCGAATAGTGATGAGGCCTTAAAATCGCATAGCTTAAAATATCCTTATAATGACTTAACGATTGACGAATTAAAGCATAAAGAAAAAACCTTTAAAGATTCTGTCGTATTGTCACCTAAAGGAGTAGATAATCTTGCAAATAATACAGATAAGACATTAAGCCGATTGATTTCGACTGATAGTAATTTATATTTAGAATACGCAACACCAAAAGGTAATGCTATTATGAGTGATAGTCTAAAGAGTAATTTAGAATATCTTTCTAAATTTGAAATAAATTAATATTGATAGGTTTAAATATAACTGTTAAAGAAATAGTTGATTATAATTCAGATAATAAAAAACCCGCATCCGCGGGTTTTTTTAATAAGTTTAAATATGACTCTGAATATAATTCTCTATACCCACAGACTCAACAAGGTCTAACTGAGTTGTGGCCCAATCCAACCATTCTTCTTCTTTTTCTAAAATTTCCTGAGCTAAATCACGGGTTACATAGTCTAGTTGTTCTTCTGCTAGTTTAACTGCAGTTTGAATGGCTTCAATGTTCTCTTTGACTTTACGTACATCACAATTTAAAACTTCAACGGTATGTTGTCCAATGTAGAGCTTACCGAGGTGTTGTAAATTGGGTAAACCTTCTAAAAATAAAATACGTTCAATAATTTTATCAGCATGTTTCATTTGACGAATTGATTCTTTATATTCCGCAGAGCCCAGTTGCTCAATACCCCAGTCATTAAACATCCGTGAATGAAGAAAATATTGATTAATTGCAGTTAAATGATGATAAAGCACCTGATTTAACTGATTAATTACATCACGATTGCCTTTCATGTCTGACTCCTTAACCACAATAAAGCTCGAATTAAGCAATATAAATTCGATATTAGAATAGAAATATCTTAAACAACAAAGTGTAATTTAGCGAGTGTTTTATAGAACAGCAAATGAAAATCACAATCAAAACAAGGCGCTAATTTTCAGGGCTTTAATAAATAAAAACCCGCTTAGAGTCAGAAGCGGGGGAGGAGGAATGGTCTGAGACCATTGGTTTTATAATTATGATTGTTGAGGAAATTTAAAAGCTTGGTTTATGCAGCAATTGCGATACGGGCAGCAATTTGCGCAATTTCATCACTGATGATCATACGAGCTTCAGGAGCACAACGGCCACAACAGGTGCCTAAATCGAGCATATCGCGAACTTCACGATAGCTTTCTGCACCATTGGCAATTGCATCTTTAATGTCTTGATCAGTAATACCACGGCACAAACAAACGTACATGAAATCAAACCAAGTGAATAAATGGGATAAGTAATATTATTGATAATTATTATCGTATGTCAATAAAAATCATTTAAAAATGCTTTTAAGGTGATTGAGTTTTTGAATAAAAAATGTCATTTAAGCGGAAATCTGAGTAATGCTCAGATTTCCTTATGAGGCTTCTGTTCTTTTAGTATGAGATATTTCGTGAAAGGCTTAATCGGTGTTTTCAAACTTATTGATTAATAATCACCACACCATCCATTTCTACTAAAGCACCTTTTGGTAGGCTAGCAACACCAAGTGCTGCGCGTGCAGGGTAGGGTTGAGCAAAATATTCGCCCATAATTTGGTTGACCAATTGGAAGTTAGAAAGGTCAGTGAGGAAAATATTCAGCTTAGCAATATCTGCTAGCGTACCACCTGCAGCTTCACATACCGCTTTTAAGTTGTCGAATACACGGCGAATTTGAGCTTCAATGCCTTCTACCAGCTCCATGCTATATGGATCTAAGCCAATTTGACCTGATAAATACAAAGTGTCGCCCACTAAAATGGCTTGTGAGTAAGTACCAATTGCAGCGGGTGCATTTTCAGTATGGATTACCTGGCGGGACATCTATTTCTCCTATTATCATCACAGACACATCACATATACATATGGTGTCAGGTTAGCTGGCAACTTTCGCAGGCTCAGCAATGGCAACAGGTTGTGCCAAACGACTGATGCGTGGGAAGCCAAAATGCATTCTTAAATTACGGATAATTTCGGCAATTTGTTTACGGTTATGTACAACGATATTCACATAGGTTTTTTCTTCATGTGAGCGGACAGTTTCTACACCTATTTTTTCTTTACGGCATAGATAGATCAGCTCTGAAATTTGTTCATCATTTAACAGCATGTTTAAGCATAAATAGGCTGTAAAACTAATGTCTTCACTGTCTTCTGTAGTCCAGTGTAAAGGCATGATATTTTCAGGATGTAAATGTTGTTCATGCAATAAGTTGTGACAACGTGAACGGTGCACAATCAAACCACGACGTGATAAATGCCCTTGTATTGGATCACCTAAAACAGGGTTACAGCAGTGCGCATATTTAACGTCGACACCGTCAGTACCCAAGATTAAGCGTGCAGAGTTTGAATTCTGAATGGTATCTTGAGCATATAAATGATTGGCAACCAATTGCGGTAATAAGTCACCCACGGCAATGTGTTCAAATAATTGTTCTTTATCATTTAAATGACGCCAATTCAGCACATTTTCCCAATCCGCTAATGTCAAATCACTTACAGAACGGTTAAAGAGTTTTAATGCGCGATTTAAAGCTTGCTGACCAACTAAACGTTGTTCATCTTGGTCTTGGTCGCGGAGGATATTTTGTAATGCGCGGCGGGCTTTTTGGGTATTAATAAAGCTTAGCCAGTCAGGGTTTGGTGTTGCAAGAACATCAGTGATAATTTCAATCACTTGACCACTCAGTAATGGTGTTGAAAGGGGCTTGGTTTCCCCATCAATTTTCGCACCAACGGCATGGTTGCCCAAAAATAAGCTTGCTGAATAAGCGAAATCAACCGCTGTGGCACCCTGAGGGAGTTCATGCAAATGACCGTGTGGGGTATAAACCCAAATTTTCTCTTGATGTAGATAATCGAGTAATTCACTAAATGTGGTCTTGGCACATGCGCCATCGACTAACACATTTAAATTTTGCATGGAGGCTTGGATCGCTGAGCGACAAGCTTGTGGTGCATTTTCACCAAGAACCACACCAAAGCGCGCCGCTTTACGCATCAACTCCGTTTGGATAGTCAGAGATAAAATGGTCTTTTCACCTTTTAAGCGCATCATCAGTGACTGGTTGCCACCAGGGAGTGGGCGACGGATATGATCGGCGTAATTAAGGACTTTAAAGCTTTCTTTGAGGATGTCTGCAAGTCGGTCACAGTCTGCAATGCTTTGTAAAATAATTTCAAAGGCGTGACTATGGGTAAGCTCTTGCAGATCGATATCGTTTTTTACAAAGTGACGAAGTAATTCAATATTATTATTCTTCTTTTTAATTCGACCTGAAATATGGTGTTGTTCTAGTAAGGCGGTGAGGTTATTTTCCCACTTGGTTTGGTATTCGCAGCGTTTCGGTTTGGTTTGTAATAACGCTTCTTGAACATTGTTATACATATCTAAGTCGAGATTTTGATAACACAAATGTTCAAGGTTGTCGGCCATTTCATTCATACCGACAAGACGTGCCATAGGCACAAAAATTTCAAAGGTTTCTTGGGCAATACGAGCACGTTTGTCAGGGCGTAAAGCACCTAGTGTGGTCATATTGTGATAGCGATCTGCCAGTTTAATAATAATGACACGTGGGTCTTGTAGTGTGGCTTGCAGAATTTTACGGAAGGATGCGGCTTTATTATATTCTTTATCACTAGAGTGGCTGAGTTTAGTGACGCCGTCGACGAGTTCAGCAACGGTCAGACCAAATTTTTCAGTAATATCTTGTTTGGTAAATTCGGTATCTTCAATGACATCATGTAGTAAAGCGGCCATTAAAGTTTCCGCATCAAGACGCATATGCGCCAAAATACAGCTCACCGCAATCGGGTGAAGGATGTAGGGTTCGCCACTTTTACGAGTAATGCCATCATGGGCAATATCCGCATAGTCGCAAGCTTCAAGCACGCGTTCGACATCACTTACTGAAAGGTAAGCGTCGATAATCACATTTAACTGTTGCTTGGCTTGGCTGACCATTGGGCCTGGCATAGAACACCCTTTTACTACTGATTTACAAATGAAACGGTTAATACTTTAATGAAATGCATATTGCATGACTTGTCAATTTTTTAGTTTAAAAAAATGAAAATCTTTTTCGCCTGCTTTGCACTTCTTAAGCTTATGTTATAACTGTTCTGAGTAAAATATTAAAGAGAATCCATAAAAAAAGCCTAGTTAAAAACTAGGCTTTTAAGGTCAGGTTTATCTTATTGGAAAGAAAAACCGTCTAAGTTTAGGTTATTTGCAGAAAGTGCAAGGTCTAAACTTGAAGTTTGGTAGTCTTGTTCACGTTGTTTCAAAATGTCTTTAGAAACGTGACCCGCTGCGATTTCACGAAGAGCAACAACGGTTGGTTTGTCATTGTCCCACTCAACAGTAGGTTCGATACCTTGACGTGCCAATTGACGCGCGCGTTTGCTTGCCACTAGTACAAGCTCAAAGCGGTTGTCTACATGGTCTAAACAATCTTCAACGGTTACGCGTGCCATAAGAATTCTCGTTTGAATATAAAATTTTAACAGACTGTGCAGTATAAGGTGCTTTGTCTATAGACTCAAGTTTTAATCACTGCTCCGTAGGGGTGATTAATTTCTCAATCAGTTTTTCATGGCGCATAGCTTGTTGTTTTAAAACAAGACGATTGGCAATAATCACGGACTCTAAGTCATGCAGTGCTTTATTAAAGTCATCATTAATAATGATATAGTCAAAATTAACGTATTGCTGCATATCTTCTACGGCACAGCTAAGACGATGTTCAATTACTTCAACAGAGTCTGTACCACGATTGGATAAACGTTGACGTAAATCGAACTGACTCGGAGGAAGAATAAAAATTTGTCTAGATTCAGGAAAAAGTTTACGAACCTGTTCAGCACCTTGCCAGTCAATTTCAAGTAAAACGTCATGACCTTTGGCCAATTGTTCTTTTACTGTGCGCTGTGCAGTACCGTAATAATTACCAAAAACTTCTGCATATTCAATGAAGCCGCCTTCATTTACCAAAGATAGAAAATCTTCTTTTTTAGCAAAATGGTAATGTACGCCGTCTAATTCGCCAGGACGCTGACCACGAGTGGTATGAGAAACAGAGACATGTAAATTGTTTACACGTTCAAGCAGGGCTTTAACGAGGGATGTTTTGCCTGTTCCCGAAGCAGCAGAAACGACAAACAAGAGACCCGACATGATATTTTTCCTGATATGATAAAATATCTTCTCTATTTTAGAGCAGACGCGCGCCAAACAAAATAGTCAGACGTCTATTGTTTACATTTATTTCAAGTGATACCCGTAAAATTGAGTGGGCATTGAGGATTCTATGGAAATTGTTTTAGCTAATCCACGTGGTTTCTGTGCAGGTGTTGATCGCGCCATCGCGATTGTGAACCGTGCACTGGAATGCTTTAACCCACCCATTTATGTACGTCACGAAGTGGTACACAATAAATTTGTGGTAGACGACTTGCGTCAACGCGGTGCGATATTTGTAGATGAACTGGATGAAGTACCAGATGACAATATCGTGATCTTCAGTGCGCATGGTGTATCTAAAGCGGTACAGCAAGAAGCTGAACGCCGTGGCTTAAAAGTTTTTGATGCGACGTGCCCTTTGGTGACCAAGGTGCATATAGAAGTGACCAAGTACGCTCGTGAAGGTGTGGAAGCGATTTTGATTGGTCATGAAGGTCACCCGGAAGTTGAAGGGACAATGGGCCAATATGACACCAAAAATGGTGGTTCGATTTATTTGGTTGAAGATGAACAAGATGTTGCTGATCTAAAAGTGGTGCATCCTGAAAAAGTAGCGTTTGTAACTCAGACAACGCTTTCTATAGATGACACAGCAAAAGTCATTGATGCTTTACGTCAGAAGTTCCCTGAAATTCAGGGGCCACGCAAAGATGATATTTGTTATGCCACTCAAAACCGCCAAGATGCCGTACGTGATCTGGCTGAACAATGTGATGTTGTATTGGTTGTGGGTTCACCGAACTCTTCGAATTCGAACCGATTACGTGAATTGGCTGAACGGATGGGTAAGCATGCGTATTTGGTGGACAATGCAGATCAGTTGCAGCAAGAATGGTTTAATGAACAGACTAAAATTGGTGTAACTGCAGGAGCATCTGCACCTGAAATTTTAATTAAACAGGTAATTCAGCGACTACAAGATTGGGGGGCAAAAGCGCCTCAAGAGCTTGATGGTCGTGAAGAAAATATTACATTTAGTTTGCCAAAAGAGTTACGTATTCCTGTAACTCAGGCCTAAAGTGTTAATGGCTTAACATTCTGAATTTTTTTAAGAATTGACAGATAATTGCTTTTTGGCAATTATCTGTTTTTTTATGCCTTTTATCCTGATTTGTGTTTGTTTTGTAATTTAATTGGATATTATTTTTAATAGGGTAAAGTTTGGCGCGCCTTGGGGGGAGTATGCAGAAAAATAATGGATTTACGTTAATTGAATTGATAGTGACGATTGCTGTGATAGCGATTATCGCGACTTTGGCTGCGCCTTCATTTATTCAATTAGTTCGAAATTATCAATTAACCACAGATACTCGTGATTTTATTGACTTGTTAGCTGAAACTCGCTCGGAAGCAATTTTTAAGCAGAAACCACAAATTTTAGCCGTAAATACAACGGTTGCTGATGCATATAAAACGTGGGTACCGTCTCATATACAAAAAGATAGTGGTGAGATGTCTTTAACATTTAAACGCTTAGGTCAAATAGATAATGCAGAGTGCTTTATTTTTTCGCATAAAAGTGATTCAACATTAAAGGCTTATGTTTATGTACAAAAGGGTGGAACAGTTGTGTACAACAAATCTTTAACCAGTTGCCCAACCTAAAATTAGGGAAAATATAATGATAAATTCTCAAAAAGGTGTTGGTTTGATTGAGGTGTTGGTCGCGCTCATACTGCTAAGTATTGCTGTATTGGGTTTTGTTGCATTACAGATTAGAGCGGTTACAGCAACGACTGAAGCCAGTATGAATGTTCAAGCGACTAATATTGCCCGTGATTTGGCAGAAAGAATGCGTATGAATCGGGATGGTCTACTTGAATATAAAAGTGATGCGAGTGCGGCAACGAAATGTGCTTCAGAATTTTGTACACCTAAAGAAATGGCTCAATACGACTATGCGCAAGTAAGTAAACATGCTACCGATTTAGGTATGAATATGAATGTTTTAAATTGCCAAGGCTCAACATTGGTTCGTAAATGTGTATATGTTGCATGGGGCGGTACTACAGCAACAAATGGCACGGCAGCAACGGACTGTACAAACGGTGCGGCATATATCCCAAATGCACAATGTATCATTATGGAGGTCTATAACTATGGAAGCTAATAGACATACGACTTCTTATCACCCGATCAACGGTAATAGAGTAAATGCTGGTTTTACCTTAATCGAGCTCATGATTGCATTAGCATTGGGTCTAATTATCGTTGCTGCAGGATTGGCTATCTTCTTAAGCAGCTCAAGATCCTTAAATTTACAAAATAGCATGGGCGAATTACAACAAAATGCGAATTTTGGTTTATCTGTAGTTACGCATGATATTCGTCATACAAACCTAAATACATTGTCTTCTCAGCGCGTAAACAATATCACTAATGGTTCAGGTGTTATTTTTACTAAAGAAAATCTTCCAACCACTTTAGCTGCTTTTAGTGATTTAGAAAGTAAATACGCAACTGCACAAGATAAAGATGCTGATAATACTTCGGGGAATAGTGACCAATTTACGATGCAGTATGTTCCAGTGGAAGAAACAATTACAGATTGTGAAGGAAATAATATTGATGATGCTTCATCAAAGATTATTGTACAACGCTATTTTGTGGCTGAAACACCACAACAAGTTGCGGGAGAGCCAACGTCTTATTCTTTATATTGTGATGCAGGTTATTACGAATCGACTAGCACAACGATAGATGGTTTGGGAGTGAATGCACAACAGATTATGCAGAGAGTGGATGCATTTAAAATACGTTTAGGTGTTAAGAACCCGGCTGGTAATTTAAGATACATGACCATAAACGATTATAAAAAAGACATGGATGATATTCTAGATGCTGAGCCTTGTGAGGCTGATAAATATGCTACGTCATGTACAAGTACTTATTTAAATGTGGTTTCAATTGATGTTGGCGTGCTATCTCGTTCAACTGGAACAATAGGGGCAGATGCAAGTCTAAATACAAAAAAGACGTTTGATGTGGCGGGGCAAAATGTGACTTTAACAGGTGATGAAGCATTAAATAAAAAATATCTTCGCCAAGCTGTAAATCAAGTCGTTGCTATTCGTAATACATTGGGGGCATCGTAATGAATCAACAAAAAGGTGCGACATTAATTACAGTATTAATTATTTTGGTTATTATTACTTTAATAGGAACAATTGCGGTGAAGTCAGGAATTTTGGGACTTAAAATCGCAACAAATAGCCAAGTTAATTCACTACTTATGGGAAATTCTGACTCAGCATTATTTAATATTGAAAACCCAGATCAAATTGCAAGACAAATGGCACTTGATGGGATGTTTGCTTATTTTAACTCTGCTGCAAATGCAAAGGATGAATTGGTTTTTTGCTATAGAGCAAGTGAAAGTAGTTTTTTTAAACTGTCTAAAGCAAGTGCAATCTCAGCAGATGGTTCAACGACTAAACAAGGTGTTAGTGGGTTTTGTAAAGCCAATCAGTTTTCAATGGGGCGTTCAGCCGTTATTTCTCAAATTTATTTAATGAAAAATACAACAACTGAAACACCGTTTAGTAGTGTTCCTAAAGGTACCAGTATTGGTCAAAGTTCAGTTCCATCAAGCACCAATAATATTGGTGCGACAGTAATTTCTATATTACCAAGTTTTTCTGCTGCATCTAAAGCTGAAATCGAGGCTTGCTTTAAAAAGAAAAGTTCTGAAGTGGCGGCGTGTTTTGAAAATTTAAATATTCCATACAATATGCAACATTCTGATTATGTCGTTGGCGGTCAGCCGAAATTGGTATCGTAAGGAAAGAGGATTTAGTGATGAAAAAGTTATATCAAAAAAATATACTTTCGGCTTCGGTATCAATGATGATGACTTTGGCACTATGTCAAAGTGTGGCAACGCAAGCCAGTGATATTGATATTTATACAAATGCGACTGGGGGGCAAACTTCTATTTTACTAATGTTAGATACTTCAGGGAGTATGGGGATTAGTTCTTTAGTTATGCCTAAGAATTATCTTTGGGGAAGTCCTGGAGATGTTGATGGGGCATCTTTATGTAGTAGGACAGATGTTTCAGAAACAGGAAGTGGCACTAGAAATTTTAAAGCTTGGACTTATAATTTAGCAGGATTTCAAAATTCTATTCCTGTAATGGCGGAAACAACCTCTACAAATGCTACTGCAATATCTAAAACTGTCACTATTGTAAATTCTAAAAACTCTAACGAGAGTACTACAATTACATATTATCTGCGTGGTTGTACTAATGGTGTTAATTGGCAGTATGATCGGTTGTCGCGTTTAAAGGATGCAATAATTCCTTTATTGGCTGGTAATGATTTATCAGATAAGGTCGTAATGGGTTTGGGGCAATTTTCTGCAAAAACTGAGCTAAATGTATCTGGTTCTGAATTAAAGTTAATTGACGGACATTCAGGTGCTATTTTAGTAAAAAACCATGAGCTTGATTATGGCCATCGTGTTGAGTTGGCTAAGAAAGTGGCATCGTTTCAATCGTTGGATAATAAAACATATGGTAATGGGAGGCAAAAGGTAAGTTTGGGTGTAGATGGTGAGACATATATTTCTGCAACTAGTGATACAAAATACGTATCAAATATCTTGCGTAAATCTAGTAATTTATATCCTTTAGGAACTAAGCAGTATAAAACTGCTGGCGGTACACCTGCTGTTCAAGCTTATGCTGAAGCTGGAGCTTATATGATGGGTACCACAACGGGGGTTAATAATTCACATTCATCTTTAAATGCCATAGAGTGGATATATGATGGTTCAATGACTATGCAGAATGTTAATTCTCCATATGATCAAGTGCATTTTATTTGTGTAGAACTTACAACAGGAGCGAATGCCTTAACTTCTTCTGATTTTAAAATTTCAGGTAAAGCAAATGATGTTAAGCAATGTATTAATAATTGGCCAAGTGTAGATGCTGGCAATAAAACAGTTAGTGCCAATGTTGTAAATGGCGTTTATCAAAATAGTAATCAAAGTGGAACGGTTTTTAGACCAGATGGAAATGGTGGTTGGATTCAAATTGTAGGGCAGACTAATTTTAAAAATGCTTTAAAAGCGGCTGGTGTCTCTAGTAATGGTGAAATGACTAGTGGTTGGGAGACATTAAGTAAGTTGCCTGCAGGTTGGCGTTATGGTGGTTGGATGAAGGTGGATCAAGAGCCATTGGATATTGAGCCGATAGTAGGTAAGGTTTGGGGGCCATATGCAAACAATTCGGCGTATGGCATTGTTGCATATAGGAGTAATCCATTTGCTTTAGTTGAAAAAGCAAGTACTAATTTAGCAGATTCTTACACTGATAATTTGGTAGGTGGTTACAGGTACTCAGTCGAAAATAGTAAGGATATATCTAAAGGTAAATATTATCCAGCAGGAAGTGCAAATACATGTAATGGTAATGGGATTTACTTTTTGACAGATGGGGCTCCTAACTCAACAAAAGATAATATGGCACAAGCCATTATGAATACAACTCTAAGTTCAGCGGATTATGAATTTAAAGGTAAGCCATCTGGAACTGGAACGTTAATTTCACCTAGGTTAAAATCAAATCTATTTTTTGGTGAAACAGGTGGTTGGGAATATATTGGTGAATACTCGAAGAAGATTTTAGATCCAACCAAAAACCCTGCCAAAATGAAAATTAAAACGGCTGTTGTCGGTTTTGGTTCTTCTTTTTCAGGTTTAACAAAAAATACAGATGGTACATATAATTGTGCAAGTGCGCCCAATGATGATGCAAAAAATGCATGTTTATGGGGAAGCTCAGCTTATGGTGATGGTGGTTTCTACTATGCTGAAGATGCTGATGATATTAAAAATAGCATTATAAAATTCGTTACGAATGTAACACCTGACTTTGAACCCATTGCAACAGGTTCACCTACATTACCTCAAGATGCTTTAAATCCATTAACGATTCAACCTTATGGTTATTATGCGTCTTTTACACCAAAGCCTCAGGCGCAATATCGTTTGTGGATGGGTAATCTTAATAAATACAATGTCTATAATGGTGAACTGTATAATAGTTCCAACACTATTAAATTGATTAAAGACGATGGTTCACTTAACTCAAATGCCAATGGTCTTTGGAGTGGTGGTGTGCTTGGTCAGTTGGCTTTAGGTACTGCACTTAATTCTGATAATGAAACTTATGTTCGACGGACTATTTTTACCAATAGAGAGATTAGTTCGTCGACGCCATATACTGCAACTGAAACAAATTCTTTAAAAGAATTAAATGTAAATGCATTGTTTGGAACAGGTGCGAATGCTTCTTTTGTTAATGATCCGCAAAAAAATTATTGGTTGAATTTATTGGGTTACAACGTTGCTGCTGATGCAACGGGGATTACCTTAGATAGTTTATCTTCTGCTGCTGAACTTCGTCAGTTTGGTACAGTAATGCACTCAACACCAATATTACTTACCCAACGTGGTGCAATTAAAGTTGATGTTGCAACGGGCGCGTTAGATACAACAGATCGTGATGATTATTTACTCTTTGGCAGCTCACAAGGGCTTTTACATGTTGTAGATGTTAAAACAGGTAAAGAAAAATTTGCATTTGCTCCTCATGAGATGATGGAAAGACAGCGAGATGCATTTTTAGCTGAGAATTCGACCACTGGTGGATCTGCTAATTTGTTTTATGGGATTGATGCACCATGGACTGCGTATACTCAATATGTTTCAAAAGAGGATGGTTCATTAACAGTACAAGCATCGGATAAAACAAGTGATGGTAGTACGGACACAGATTTAGCACTCAAAGGCTTACAATGGGTATATGGTGGTCTGCGCATGGGTGGTAACAGTTACTATGCATTGGATCTTACTAATTTAGATACGCCGAGCTTGAAATTCCATATTGATCCAAAATTAACTGACTCAAAAATTTATAAATCTGGCTCAACAGTGTCTGTAGAAGCGCTAGATTACATGGGGCAAAGTTGGTCTAAACCGACGCTGGCTTATGTAAACTTTGGGGGGGAAAAACGTCCAGTGATGTTTGTAGGTGGTGGTTATGATGCAGGTTATGAAGCTGCTGATTACAATCAAACTACAACCAAAGGTGGTGGTGCTGGTGTTTATATGTTTGATGCAGATACTGGTGATTTACTGTGGTGGACAAGTGCAAATGCTACAAAAGCCTTAGGAGCTCAAGCATTCACCGATGCGAGCGACGCAAATATCAATATGAAATACAGTGTTGTGAGTCAGATTAATGCAGTCGATCGTGATAATGATGGTTTAGTGGATAATCTTTATTTTGGCGATTTAGCAGGGCAAGGCTTCCGTGTTGATTTAAATAATCTTGCAACGGG
This sequence comes from Acinetobacter sp. YH12144, assembly GCF_013418345.1. Classification (NCBI taxonomy): domain Bacteria; kingdom Pseudomonadati; phylum Pseudomonadota; class Gammaproteobacteria; order Moraxellales; family Moraxellaceae; genus Acinetobacter; species Acinetobacter sp. YH12144. The sequence goes on from NZ_VPCD01000007.1 coordinate 51,938, forward strand.
TACAGATGAAAATGCTAAAAAAGCTAACTTTGCTAAACGTGTTGTTCGCTTGTTTGATGAGCATGCAGCGGGTGGTGCAAGCCCACGTTTCTATGAAATGCCAAGTGTTTCTATTCATGAAAGTAACGATGGTTATATCGCCGCAGTTGCTTTTAGCTCTGGGAATAGAAGTAAGCCTTTAGTAGGTGCTACAGGAACAAACCATAATGGTTCAACGGTTAGTGCAGATGATGGTGTATTTGTTGTTTACGACAAAGATGTTGCTAAACCAGCACTATATGGTGAATTGACACTTGTAACGAATAATATAGCCTTAGAATCGTTAAATGATGTAATGGATGAAGGTGTTCCTGTCTCCGATAACGATGGTTGGAAGTATACTTATTCTGACAAGGCAGGTGTGTATAAAGGTATGAATGAACTTTATGCACTGGATAGCATGCTATATGTAAACGTATTCCATCGCGATGGTACGGGTATTGGTGGTAATTGTGGTGCTGGTGTTAAAGGTGATTCCTATGTGTATCAGTTCTGCTTACCAACAGGTAAATGTCCGTTTGCAACAACAACCTCTGGTGAGCCGAATAAAGCTAAAATAGGTGCTGGTATTTTAGGTTCTGGCCTTGGATTGGGTCATAACAACAATAAAAATAATACTGGCTTAGTAGTAACTCGTCCGGATAGTGTGGATTGTGATGCGACTGCAAATAAAAACTTACCTGAATGTCAATTGTTTAGTACGACAGCAAATTTAAGACAATTGCGTTGGTATGAAACACGCTAGGAGTAAAGAGATGAACTTTTTTTCTAGTTTAATACGAACGTATGTTACGGAGCTGGCTGTTTCTTCTTCAGATGCACAGTTAAATTCGGTAGCAAAATTTAAAAAGGTAAAAGGTTTTACATTAATTGAACTGATGGTCGTGGTTGTTGTTGTTGCAATTGTGGCAGCAATTGCGATTCCAAGTTACAGTCAATATATAGAACGTAAAGATCTTGCTGTCGCTCGCCAGGAAGCATTGCGTCTGGCAGGAGAGCTTGAGCGCTTTAAATCTAAAAATTTTAGTTATAAAGGTTTTGATGCAACATACTTATATGGTTATCAAGGTACTGATTCCGATGGAAACTCTACCAGTGAAAGCTATTATGATAAAGCTACAGGGAAATTATCATTGCCTTTAGGGGCGAGTGGCTCAGATGTTAAATATATCATTACCTTAGTTGATGGTGGTACTGACCATAAACCTTTGACAATTGAAAAAAATAGTGAAGGTGCAGAAACAACTGATTCTGAAAGCGTTAATGGATTGAGTTGGGCTATTTCTGTGGAACGTGCTAAAGACGGCACTGAGCCTAAACAACCACGTAATTATGATTTGCTTTTAACTAATGCAGGCCTTCGCTGTATGACCAAAGTAAAAAATGTTGTGACAACATTCGTAGACTGTGGTGATGAAGATAATAGTGAGTCATGGTAATGAAGAGTGTGAAAGGATTTACATTAATTGAGCTAATGATTGTTGTGGTTATTATTGCAATTCTTGCAGCAATTGCTTATCCCTCATATCAAAACTATGTACAGAGAACTAAACGTGCTGATGCACAAGCCGAAATGATGCAAATTGCACAAAAAATGCAGAGCTATTATGTCATCAACCATAATTATTCGTCCGCAACGATAGATGGTTCAAATACTACAGTAGATTTCCCAAGCCATGATGCACTGTACTCTATAGATTTAGATGCTGGGGATCAAACTTGGACACTCACAGCGGCTCCTAAAAATACTAGCGCTATGAAAAATACAGGTAGCTTAACGTTAGATAGTACCGGCAAACAATGTTGGGAAAAAACTTCTGGCGCTTGTGAACCATGGGACGGCAAATAACCTCAAATTCAAAATTGTGGATAAACACTTTTTGATCTTTCATTCAGGGCAAATTTCACGTAAAATATTGCCCTCTATGAAAGGGGTTTGAAATGTATCGATGGTCGGTACAGGGATAATCCGTAAAAACTATAAGGTTCTATCATGGTTGTTATTCGTCTTGCACGCGGTGGTGCTAAAAAACGTCCGTTCTATCAAATCATTGTGACTGATAGCCGTAATGCACGTGACGGTCGTTTCATCGAACGTATCGGTTTCTTCAACCCTACAGCTCAAGGTAAAGCAGAAAAACTTCGTTTAGATGCTGACCGTTTTGCTCACTGGGTTTCACAAGGTGCTCAACCTTCAGAACGTGTTGCTTCTTTAGCTGCTGAAGCTAAGAAAGCTGCAGCTACTGCTTAATTAGTAGTAGGTTACCCATGACACCAACACAGAATGTTCCCGAAGATCGTATTCAGATTGGACAGCTACGTTCAGCATATGGATTAAATGGGTGGCTCTGGGTCTATTCCAATACAGAACCTATGAGCAATATTTTTGACTACCTCCCTTGGTACATTGAGACCAAAGCAGGTTGGCAAACAGTAGATGTAAAACGTTGGAAACCACATGGCAAAGGCTTAGTTGTTTCGCTAAAAGGTGTGAGTGATCGTACCGCGGCAGATAACTTGGTTGGCGCAAATATCTGGATCTCTAAATCGCAACTGCCTCAAGCAGGCGTGGATGAGTACTACTGGTCAGATTTGAAGGGCTTGACAGTGTTAGGTCTTGGAGAAGATGAGCAAGAAGTCAACCTTGGTCAAATCCACGAATTGTTTGAAACAGGTGCTAACGACGTGATGGTAGTTCGCGCTACTGCTGAGAGCGTCGATAGCGAAGAGCGAATGATTCCATGGCATAAAGATGTGGTACAGCGTGTTGATCTCGAAGCTGGTCGTATCTACGTAAATTGGGGCGTAGATTATTAATCCTTTAAGGATTGACGCAGCAGGAAAATAGAGGAGTCTGCGATGTTTTTTGCAGTCATTACGCTTTTTCCTGAAATGTTTGAAGCGATTACAGCCTACGGTATTAGCGGGCGCGCAGCAAAACGTGACATTGTGCAAGTTCATTGTATCAATCCACGCGAATTTGCTGAGGGCAACTACAAAAGAGTGGATGAACGTCCATTTGGTGGTGGTCCTGGTATGGTGATGATGGCTGAGCCATTAGCGAAAGCAATTCATCGTGCCAAAGAGCTTGCCAAGCAAGTGGGTGCTATTCATGTCCCTGTGGTGTATATGTCGCCGCAAGGAAAAACCTTAAATGAACCTGCGGTACAAGATTTCGTCAAATATGATGGATTGATTGTATTGTGTGGTCGTTATGAAGGTGTAGATGAGCGTTTGATCCAACAATATGTTGATCAGGAATGGTCAATAGGCGATTACGTTTTATCTGGTGGTGAACTCCCTGCGATGGTTCTATTAGATAGTGTGATTCGGAGACTTCCGGGTGCAATGTCTGATGAGCAATCACATGTGCAAGACTCATTTGTGGATGGTCTTTTAGATTGCCCACAATATACCAAGCCAGACCATTTTGAAGGTTTAGATGTTCCTGAAGTATTAAAATCGGGACATCATGCCAATATTGAGAAATGGCGGTTTTTGCAGCGATATCAACGCACTTTAGAACGCCGACCTGAGTTGGTTGAAAAAGTTGAATTGACCAAGCAGCAAAAGAAATGGCTAAAAGATTCCAAGGTTTAAATTTTTTAAATCTTATATTAGGCTCTTTATGCATTGAAGCGGTCAAGCATAAAGGGAAAGTCAATCGGGTCTATGCGCTTTAGCCTCTAGCCCCAGCGATGATTAGACCTCTTCTAACTCGCATAATCGGAGATACCCCATGAGCGGTAAACATCCTTTAGTACAAGCTGTTGAAAATGCACAGTTGAAACAAGACATCCCTGCTTTTGCTCCTGGTGACACAGTAGTTGTTCAAGTTAAAGTAAAAGAAGGTGAGCGTGAACGTCTTCAGGCATTTGAAGGTGTTGTAATTGCTAAGAAAAATCGTGGTTTGAACTCTGCGTTCACAGTACGTAAAATTTCTAGCGGTTTCGGTGTTGAGCGTGTATTCCAAACTCACTCACCAATCGTTGCTGGTATCGAAGTGAAACGTCGTGGTGACGTTCGTCGTGCTAAACTTTACTACCTACGTGAATTGTCTGGTAAAGCTGCACGTATTCGTGAAAAATTACCAGCTCGTAAAGCAAAATAATTTGTTTTACAACGCTGTAAAAAATGCGCCTTTTGGCGCATTTTTTATGCGAGAAAGAAAATTATAAACCTTGAGATTTTAGGCGGTTTGCATGTTGACGATAGACATCGACAGGATCTGGTGCAAATAGCGCTTTGAGACCAAGCACTTGGTTGACTTCATCTAAATGGTTCCAGTTGTAGTTGTCACGAATGGTTTTACCAAACTTGGCACTACAGCGTGATACGAGGCCATCATTGTCTTTTCCGCCATCGATCAGTAATGCAGTCACTTTTAGGGCTGAGTCTAAATCTAAAATATTGGTGATTTGGCCCACACCTGTAAATGAATAGTTATAAATGCCTTTTTCGACGCTATTACCGTCTGCACAATTGGATTTAGGCAAGCCTAGAGGGAATGCGGCATTATACTTTGCAGAACCCGCCAGCGTTAAACTTGAACCACCTGCCAATGCGTCATGAGGATAAGTCGTTGGATCTAGACCTTGCGCCCAAACGATGGCTTTAGAGACAAAATTCACAGCTCCAACCAAGGGTGCTTCCACAGCGGTGCCTTCAGCTTTTAAAATTAAGTCTGCAACAGGGGAGCCTTGATGAGGTCCTGCAACACTGGTTAATGAAGCCACGACATCTGGGCGAACACCGGCAACATAACGAATCGTTGGTCCACCATGGCTATGTCCAATTAAATTCACTTTATCTGCACCAGTGAGTGCTCGGATTTCAAGGACTTGTTGTAGAAGCTGTTCGCCACGTACTTCGGTGGAGTTAAACGGCGATACGCGCGTTGCCCAGACATTTGCACCATTGCGGGCAAGATCAGGCAGGATTTGATACCAATAGTCGAGTCCAAATGAGTCCGTACCGACGGTAATGAAACCACCCATACCATGGTTAAATACGATTGGATATTTGGTCTTTGCATAGCTAGAACTAGCTTTGGCGGTGACTTGGGTTGCTTGCGATGCAGATACATTACCGATGAATGTAGCTGCAATTAAACCTGCTAAAAATGGTCCGTATTTCATGAGCGATCCTCAATGTATTATTGTTTTATGACAATATTTATTGTCACTTCTAATAAAGCAATAAAGATCACCTGTTGCAAATTGAAAAAGATTAACTGCGCCGCTAAATGTAACAAAATAAAAGATCAAGAACTTCAGATTGATAAAAGTAAATAAGAGGGCCGAAGCCCCCTTAGTGAATTGAAACGTCAACGATAAAAATTAAAGTCCTTGCAGTTTTAAACGGTTAGCATGTTGACGGTACAGTGCCACAGGATCTTGTGCAAATAGACCCGTTAAGCCGAACATCATATTGGCTAAATCGGTATGGTTAAGTTTGTAGCTGTCGTTAATGACTTTACCGATATAAGCACTACAACGTGCAACCATACCGTCATTGTCTTTATTGCCATAAGACAATGGCCCGAGTTGCATCAGGATCGTGTCGATATCAAGTAGGTTCGTGGTTTGCGCAACACCGGTCCATGAATAGTATTGAATGCCTTTGCTGTCGACTTGCTTTAAGTTCTTACTGCAATTTTCTGAAGATGCCAAAACACCGTCAGCTACAGCAGATTTTGCAACCGTACTGTTAAATGTAGCAGAACCTTTTTGTGATAATGATTTCATTGAAGCATCGAAATCAATTTCAAGCTCTGGTTTTGCCTGACCTAAAGCAATCAGTGGGCCGACAATATAATCACCTAAAATATTGAAGGCAGTACGAGAAAGTGAGTTGCCTTGAATATCATCCGCTACTTTAGAGCCGTGATAGGTCCCTGCAACACCTGTAATAGACGCAATGTACTGTGGTTTTGTTTGAGCCACATACAATACAGTTGGACCACCATGAGAGTGACCGATTAAGTTAAGTTTTGGCTTCCCTGTAATAGCCAAAACATCTTCAACTTGTGCAATTAACTGCTCGCCACGATGTGCTGTGGTATTTGCAGGAGATAATTGCGCTGCGAATACGGTTGAGCCATTTCGTGCCATATCGGGCAAGATTTGGTACCAATAATCCAGTCCGATGGTGTCGGTGCCGATACGTGACCAACCGAGCCAACCATGCACCATTAAAATTGGATATTTGGTTTTTGCGTAGTCAGATTTTGCCGTTTCCTTCACCTGAAGGACGCTAGGCGCAGCTTGAGTGCTTGCCGATATACTCATCGCTAAGCCTGCAACTGCAGCTACAGAGGCCATCTTGGCCGTGTTTACTAAAGATCGCATAAATGTTCCTTGATCTGATGTTGTTTTTATTACTTTTTAATAATGAAAATACTCTCTGTTTTTAAGCAACATCTTTGTGATTGGCTAGGCCATATCTTTGATTTTAGAGAGTTTGAATAGACAAAGATGCCTTGTCATTTTTTCATGCTCGGTTTGAAATTCCATGTCATTTTGGGACATGGGCTGCATTCACATGATATGTTTATTTATATACATCTGTCTTTTATTTTGATCGTTTATTTTAGTTGTTATTATTGAATAACTTATTGAATTAATTTGTTAAATGCTTACAAATAAAAACATTGTAAACAAAAAAGGACGTCCAAAGACGTCCTGTTCAGTGCTGAAAGGGAACCAACTTTTGAGGTTACAGTCCCTGTAATTTTAAACGATTGGCATGTTGACGGTAGAGCGCAACTGGGTCAGGTGAAAATAGGCTGCGTAGGCCAAAGACCATATTCACTTCATCTAAGTGGTTGTGATTGTAGTCATCACGGATTACTTGTCCGATGTGGGTGCTACAGCGTCCAACCAAACCGTCATTGTCACGATTTCCATAGGCCAAAGGGGCAAGCTGACTAATCACTGTATCTAGTACATCTAATACATTCGTGGCTTGCGCTGTACCCGTCCATGAGTAGTAATACACGCCATTGTCGACTTTGGCACCCGACTGATTGCAGTTCGCAGCCAGTGCTGTGGTTGGAAATTTTGCATTAAATTCAGCCGAACCTTTTTCACTGATCGCGGTAAGTGATGCATCAACACTGTTAGGTAGACTCGAGTTGCCTTCAGCCCAAGTAATAATCGGTGCTAAGAGTTGATCGCCAAGGACCCCAAAGACTGAATTAATGGTTTTATTCGCTTGGATTTTATCGGCGACTAGAGAGCCACGATAAGTGCCTGCAACCCCAGTCACCGAAGCCACATACTCAGGTTTGATCGCTGCAATATAGCGAGTCGTTGGTCCACCATGTGAATGACCAATGAGGTTCACTTTAGGTTGGCCGGTCAGGGCAAGGACTTCTTCGACTTGAGAGAGCAATTGCTCACCACGGACTTCTGTCGACTCAAGTGGAGAAACTTGGGCAGCAAAGGTATTGGCCCCATTACGAGCTAAATCTGGCAAAATTTGATAAAAATAATCCATGCCAAAGCTGTCAAAACCAATGCGAGTAAACCCGAACATACCATGGGTAAACACAATCGGATATTTGGTCTTGGCATAGTTTGCCGAGCTGTTGGCGGTGACATGTTGGAGTCCTGCTGCAGCTTGGGATTGTGTGCTGGCGATCACTGCTGATGCAGCCATGATTGCGCATAAAAGAGCTTGTGGTTTTTTCATCATTTCATCCTGAAATTGAAGTTGTTTTTAAATTGTTGTTTGCAGTTATTCTGCGAAAGGTAATTTTCCACCTTGATCATGTACAGATTCAAAGGTACTGACGCGGAGCTGATCTTCCTTCGATTTAAAATGCTGATTACGGAGTTGCTGCACCGCTTGTTGTTTCGCACTGTCACTCATATTGCTTTTCACAATGCTGTCACGCTCTGTGAGGTATTGATTTACGCTAGATTTCCAAGAGCTGCGCTGGCTGTCTAGATTTTCAAGGCGCTGAGTAGCTTCTGGACCCACTAAATTTAACCGCATTTGATGGATTTCTTCGCTTGAACCACCACGGGCTTTAATGTCTGCTGTGAGCTTGCGTAAATCTTCAAGTTTATTGATTTGTTCCAGATTTTCTTTCCAATCTTCTGGGAGTTCATCAAACAGGGCTTTTAGTTTTTTGGCTTTTTCTGATTCAGACAGTTTTTTGTCATTTACTACTTCCATCCGTTTCAGCGTGTATTCGTGATAAGTATTTTCCTTGCCAAATAAACCTTCAATTTCATAATCAGAAAAGAACTGTTTTCTTAAATTCTGGGTGCTGCTGTAGATCGAGCGATAGTATTGTGGTGATTCTTTGTCGTCGCTTGGTGGCTGTAAATGACCTAACTGTTCACGATATTTCATATAACGATCCCACAAATCATAAATTTGGGACAGCGCCGGTTCTTTATGACCTTGTGCAATATAGGCTTTAAAATCCTTTTTAATTTGATCTATCGACTTTTCACCATACTGAGTAATGAAATATTCAAAGCAATTCCGTGTTTGTTCATTCACGATCAAACGGTTTGAACCATCCATACTGATTTGACAGTTAACTTCCGTGTCTTGTTGACTTGGACTGAGCAGCGAAGAACCGCTTGTTGCTTGAGCCGTAGAGGTTTCGCCCTGAGCTAAAGGCGTATTTTGTTGTTGAATCGATTGATCTGAAGGATCATTTTGTGATGCTTTTGGCGCAAGCCAATATATGAATGCAGCAACTGCGATAACGACCAAGGCAATGATGAGCCAAAGTTTATTTTTTTGCATATCCCAATGCACCTTTATTCCGTTTTTAATTGTTTTAGAGTTCTAAATGCGAACTCAATATGACATAAAATGCAGATAAAAACATAGAAGAGTTGTAAACGTTAGATGTGGGTTGTTACCATTGCGCTGTTCCTGTATTAGCCAAATTTTGACATGAAAAAAGCCTCTCCTAAGATCCAACGTCGTCCTGTACATGGTGTATTTCTTTTGAATAAGCCATTAGGTATTAGCTCGAATGCAGCCTTACAGAAGGTGCGTTGGTTGTTTCGTGCACAAAAAGCAGGACATACTGGTGCGCTTGATCCACTGGCTTCAGGTTTATTGCCGATTTGTTTGGGTGAAGCGACGAAATTTTCACATTTCTTGCTCGACTCGACCAAGCGTTATCAAACCACGGTCTTTTTAGGACACAGCACCACGACGGGTGATGTGGAAGGTGAGGTACTGATGGAACAAGCCGTACCTGTTTTGACGGAAGCCACGATTCAGCAGGTGTTGGCACAGTTCGTGGGAGATATTCAACAAATTCCACCGATGTATTCTGCGCTGAAAAAAGAAGGTCGCCCGCTGTACGAGTTGGCGCGTAAAGGCATAGAAATAGAGCGTGAAGCACGTCCAATTTCGATTTATGCCATCGAGTTATTATCATTTAATGAGAATAGTATTACACTCGACATCACCTGTTCCAAAGGCACGTATATTCGTGTTTTAGGCGAAGATATTGCCAAAGCATTAGGTACTTTTGGACATTTGACCTATCTACACCGTACGCAAACGGGGCATTTTGACCTTAATCCAACTTACACCATTGAATATTTGGAAAGCTTGACTGAAGTGGAGCGTGAAGCATTATTGCTGCCGGTGTATTCACCCGTCGATCATTTCTGCAAAGTGCAAGCGCCAGAAGGGCGTGCAGAATATTTCAGTCGTGGCATGGAAAGTAATATTGAACATGAGGCAGAAGCGCAGGTCTTGGTATTTGAAGGTGAGCGTTGTTTAGGGCTGGCTGAAATTACAGACCGTAAACGTTTGGTGCCTAAGCGTGTGTTAAATCTAGAGTAGCTGATACAGCATTGAAGAGTTCTTATGGACATTGAAATTATTTTAAGCCTCTTATTTTTTGCATTTTTTGCCGGTGCAATTGATGCAGCAGTGGGGGGCGGAGGATTAATTCAAATTCCAGCCATTATGAATGCCATGCCGCACTTATCTCCGGCGACGGTGTTTGGCACCAATAAGTTGTCTTCGATCTTTGGTACGGCTTCAGCGTCCTATTCCTTTTTACGCCAAGTTAAACTACGTTGGAAATTACTTGCGGTCATTGCAAGTTGTGCATTCGTTGCCTCCTTTGTGGGCGCAGCTTGTGTATCGATGATTCCAAAAGAAGTCTTACGGCCTTTTGTTTTGGTCATGTTGATCGTGATTGCGATCTATACCTTTGCCAAAAAACAATTTGGTCAGGTGCATGTACGCCAAGAACTGACCCCTAAAATTCTCGGTCTTGCCGCTCTTGGTAGTTTGGTGATTGGCTTTTATGACGGCATTTTTGGGCCAGGCACGGGTAGTTTCTTTATCTTCTTTTTTATTCGTTATCTACAAGCAGACTTTTTACATGCCTCTGCTTTGTCTAAAGTGGCTAACTTAACCACCAATTTGGCTGCATTGAGTTTTTTTGCGCCCACAGGCCATGTGTTATTTGCTATAGGCTTAATGATGGCTGTGGCGAATATATTAGGCTCGATCGTTGGTGTACGTGCGGCGATTAAATACGGCAGTGGCTTTATTCGAATTCTATTTTTGATTTTGGTGAGTATTTTGATTGTACGGCTAGGGTATCAAACCTTTACGGGACAAGCTTAAAACAAAACTTAACAGAGCTGCGCTGTATTCTGATGCGGATATGTTTAGTATAAAAATGAAGCACTTTATTTTGCTGAATTAAAAAAATACTCAGCTATCGCTAAGCATCAGAGGGCATCATCAGAATGAATATTTTTGAAGCTTTACGTCAAAGTCATGAACAACAAAGAGCGCTTGCAGAACAATTAGTACAAACTTCTGGTGATAGTCCAGAACGTCGGGATTTGTTTGACCGACTTAAAAATGAATTATTCGCGCATGCTGTCGGGGAAGACCGATATTTTTATATTCCTTTAATGATGACCGATTCGGGGCTGAATATTACCCGTCATGCCTTGGCTGAACATCATGAAATGGACGAACTTTTAGAGCAGTTGACTGAGACTGAATTTAGCAATCCGGGCTGGCTGGCCATTGTCAAAAAACTTTCAGAAACTGTGCATCATCATTTACAGGAAGAGGAACACGGTTTCTTTCAACAAGCCGGTAAAATATTGGATGATAAGCAAAAAGAAGCTTTGGCTAAACAATACTTAGCCGAGTATAAAAAATATAAAAAAGCAGATAAAGACAGCCTGACTGGTTAAGTCCTTTATAGAAGCTAGACTTTTTCGAACCTTGTATTTAAAAGCCTTGTATTTAAAAGCTTAGATGTAGGAGTTCTTAGACAAGGTGTTGAAAAATGGCGGCAATCCCGCCATTTTTATTTAACTATTTTGCCTTTAAAAATTTAGTTGGCTGTTTCCGATTTAGAGGAACGCATCGTCACCCCGACTGAGGCGAGCATAATACACAGCAGTGCGATCCATTGCCACATGCCGATACGTTCTCCCAATAAAACCATACCCGTAATAGCTGCCAAAGCAGGTGAGATACTCGACAATGTGCCATAGCTTAGCTTGCTTAGAATCTTTAAGGCTTTGAGGTCTAGGGCATAGGGAATCGCTGTGGCTAAAATGGCAATCAACAGTGCTTTAGGCCAATATTGTGTGTCCATTAAAGCTGCTGCGTTGTTATAGAGGCCGATAGGTAATAAGGTCAATGCCGATAAACTAATGGCAATGGTCAGTGCATGCATGCCAATATTTTGGTGTACCACTTTTTGCCCGAAATAAATATAAAAGGCCCAACAGAGTCCGGCAGCCAAGGCACACGCCGCACCAATCAGTGAGAAATTGCCGCTTTGAGCCTGTCCCCAAGGCACCATCAACGCAATCCCTAAGATCGCCAAAAATACCCAGATATAGTCGCTACGATTTTTTATCGACAGCAGCGCCAAACCTAGCGGCCCAATAAACTCCAGTCCAACGGCAATGCCTTGAGGGAGTTTGCCCAGTGACATATAGAATAAGACATTCATGAGGCACAGGGCTGCGCTATAGCAGAGTAAATCACGCCATTTTAAAAATGAAAGTCGTTTTAAAATGTGCCAAGAGCGAAACATCAAACAAATAATAATCGAGGCAAAACACAGCCTTAAAATGGTCACGCTCAGTGGGTCTAGTACCAAAAACAGTTGTTTGGCAAAAGAAGCACTGATCTGATAGGAGATCATGGAGAGCACCATGAAAACGACAGCAAGAAGTTGTGAATTTGGCATGTGGCACACAGTTGTTGGGCGGTGTTGAGCCCTATTTTTGAGTCAGTACAGTATAGCGGGTAATGCTGACAATTGAGTGAATTTTAACATTTGATCAAATCATGATGGATTTTGAATTTAAAATTCTATGGCTCGGCTGATGTAAGAGCAGGACTGAGCACGTCATGATTCAATTTGAATTCAAAAAATTGAGTCTGAGATTCATGTAGTTCATCCATTGTCATGGGAACATATTTTGAATTTAAATGGCTTTGGCTTTTTGCGTGGTATAGGTACAGCCAATCGAGGCACAGATAATGACAGCAAGGGCTAACCACTGGGTCCAAAGTAATTGTTCATTTAAAAAGACAAAACCAGAGAGTGCCGCAATTGCAGGTTCTAGGCTCATAAGCGTTCCGAAACTGAGCGCCGTTAAATTGCGGAGTGCAATCATTTCTAAGCTAAAGGGGATGGCACTGGCCAAGGTGGCTAAAGCAAGAAAATAGAGGAGACTCATCGGTTCAAAGGCATGCGCAGGAATCCTTACAAATAATGCAATCGGCATAAGCATACACATGCCGACAAACATACCTAAACAAACTGTATGGTTGCCTGAAACGCCAGAAGGTTTCTGACCTGCCACGATATAGAGTGCCCAGCAGGCACCTGCACCAAGGGCGAGGGCAATGCCAACGGGATCAAGTCTTTGTGCAGCTTGGTCAAAAGGAAAAAGTAGGATAAGGCCTAAAATAGCCAGTCCGACCCAAATAAAGTCAAATTTTCGGCGTGCAGCAAATAGTGCGACACTGAGCGGGCCAATAAATTCAAAAGAGACGGCAATGCCGAGCGGGAGACGATCAATCGACAAGTAAAATAATACATTCATCCCTGCTAAGGCACAGCCATAGCTGAGGATCGACGACCATTTCACTTGTTTAAAATTGATCTGCCAAACTTTAAAAATAATCGCCAAAATCAAAGCGCCTAGCATTAATCGCATGGCCGAAACGGTCAGTATGGGAAATTGACTGAAAAGATATTTGGCAAAGGAACCGCTGCTTTGCATGCTGATCATGGCAATAAGCAAGATCAGCGGTGCTTGGACAGCCGGTGCAACTTTAAAATTTGGCATAAACTAAATTTGTTTCGATGACTCGAAGAGCGGGAGAGTGGCACTAGCCAGATTTTAAAAGTTTATAACAATAAAAAAACCACAGCCCGAAGGCTGTGGCTTCAGTGTCTAATGCGATTAGAACAATACGCGAACTCGGATTGTACCTTCAACTTCGTGAAGTGTATCCAATGCTTCTTTAGAAGCAGTTGCGTCAACGTCCATCACTAAGTAACCCACATCACCTTTAGTCATTAAAGACTGACCAGAGATGTTGATACCGTGTTCAGCAAACAAGTTGTTGATTTTTGAAAGAACGCCCGGCACGTTTTTGTGGATGTGAAGTAAACGGTGTTTACCTTCAGTCAACGGTAACGCGATTTCTGGGAAGTTCACTGCAGATAAAGTCATACCTTTATCAGAGTAAGCAACGAATTTTTCAGCTACTTCTAGACCGATGTTCGCTTGCGCTTCCATCGTTGAACCACCCACGTGAGGAGTCAAAATCACGTTGTCTAAGCCACGAAGTGGAGAAACAAATTCTTCACCGTTTGCTTTAGGTTCTTTCGGGAATACGTCTACAGCTGCACCAGCAATATGACCAGATTTGATTGCATCAGCAAGATCTTCAATGATGACACATGTACCACGTGCAGCATTGAGGAAGATTGCGCCTTCTTTCATTTGAGCAAATTGGTCTTTGCCGAAGAAGTTGCGAGTTGATGGAACGTCTGGAACGTGTAGAGATACGACGTCTGCATTGGCAAGAAGTTCACCCATAGAACCGACTTGACGTGCATTACCCATTGGAAGTTTAGTTACGGCATCGTAATAAATTACGTGCATACCTAAACTTTCAGCAAGTACAGAAAGTTGCGAGCCAATCGAACCGTAACCAACAATACCTAAAGTTTTACCACGAGTTTCAAATGAACCGACTGCAGACTTGTTCCAACCACCACGGTGAGTTGAAGCAGATTTTGCAGGAACACCACGAAGTAATAGAATCGCTTCAGCAAGTACTAGTTCAGCAACTGAACGCGTATTTGAGTATGGTGCGTTAAATACTGGAATACCGCGAATCATTGCAGCATTTAAGTTCACTTGGTTTGTACCGATACAGAAACAACCCACAGCAATCAGTTTGTTCGCCGCTTCAAATACTTCTTCAGTTAATTGAGTACGTGAACGAATACCAATGAAGTGAGCATCTTCAACCGCTTCTTTCAACGCTTCACCCTCAAGCGCAGTTTTACGGTAGTCAATGTTGGTGTATCCAGCAGCATTTAGAGTGTCGATTGCGTTTTGGTGAACGCCTTCTAACAACAAGAAACGAATTTTATCTTTAGGTAAAGAAAGATGTTGGCTCATTACGGCTCCGCTACAAAGGCCAAATTTAGTGCGCATATAATAGCATAGGAAGTCGCCTGATATACATTTCCTTTATGACCGACGTCATGGCTATTTTGGCGAATGATGAGTCAATATTTTTTAGATTTGGTCTAATTAACTTGGTCATATTCCTCGTGACATTTTGAAATCACGTTTTTCTTTGGGTTTTGTCAAAAAAAGCCCAGTTATAGCTTATAATGGTGCCGCTCAAAATCATCTTGAACAATTCCCTGACATTTTGATGCGCTCTGTTTCAGGCTTTTTCCCTTGAAATATGCGTTACCGCAGTTTTGACTGAATGAAGTCTGGACCTTTAAAAAAACTTGTTTACTTCTTGCAAGGTCTGAAAACGATGAATGCTCCAGTCGCTTTAACCCCAGAGTTATTGACCCAATTGACCGCTATTGTTGGCGAAAGCCGAATTAAAACCGATGCGGATAGTCTCCAAAATTGGGGTCGTGACCATACTAAGCACTTCGATCCAAACCCGTCGGTCGTCGTTTTCCCTTCAAGCACAGAACAAGTTCAACAGATTGTAAAACTTGCCAACCAATTTAATGTCGCGATCACACCAAGCGGCGGTCGTACAGGTTTGTCTGCGGGTGCTGTGGCTGCCAACGGTGAAATCGTGGTGAGCATGGACAAGATGAACCAAATCTTGGAATTCTTCCCAGCTGACCGTATGGTTCGTGTACAAGCAGGTGTAGTGACTGAACAATTGCAAAACTATGCAGAAGAACAGGGCATGTACTATCCAGTTGATTTTGCATCTTCAGGTTCATCACAAATTGGCGGTAACATTGGTACCAATGCCGGCGGTATTAAAGTGATTAAATACGGCATGACTCGTAACTGGGTGTTGGGCATGACTGTGGTTACAGGTAAAGGTGACATCCTGCGCTTGAACAAAGGCATGATCAAAAACGCGACTGGTTATGCGCTTCAACATTTATTTATTGGTGGTGAAGGTACTTTAGGCCTCGTGACGGAAGCTGAAATCAAACTTGAACGCCAACCCCATGACTTACAAGTATTGGTTCTTGGTGTGCCTGATTTTGATGCGATTATGCCTGTTCTACATGCCTTCCAAAAGAAAATCGACCTGACTGCATTTGAGTTCTTTGGTGAACTTGCGATGCAAAAAGTATTGGACAATGGTCATGTTCAACGTCCATTTGAAACACCATGTCCGTTCTATGTATTACTTGAGTTTGAAGCACCATTTGAACCGATCATGGATGCGGCAATGGAAATCTTTGAACATTGCATGGAACAAGGTTGGGTACTGGATGGCGTGATGAGCCAAAGCTTAGACCAAGTACATAGCTTATGGCGTTTACGCGAAGACATTTCAGAGTCAATCGCACCGTTCACACCATACAAAAATGACATCTCAGTTCTGATTACACATGTGCCTGCATTTATTAAAGAAATTGATGCAATTGTGGAAGCGAACTACCCAGACTTTGAAATTTGCTGGTTCGGTCATATTGGTGACGGTAACTTGCACTTAAATATTTTGAAACCTGCGGATTTAAGTAAAGATGAATTCTTTGCAAAATGCCAAGTGGTGAACAAATACGTATTTGAAACTGTGAAAAAATATGACGGTTCAATTTCTGCAGAACATGGCGTGGGTATGACTAAGAAGCCTTACCTCGATTACACACGTTCAGCAGAAGAAATCGAATATATGAAAGCATTGAAAAAAGTATTCGATCCAAATGCAATTATGAACCCAGGTAAATTGTTCGATCTTTAATTTTTTAAAGACGTACTAGAACGCATCTTCGGGTGCGTTTTTTTATGGCTATAGCACGCCTTTTTAGCCGCACATGGATGAGAAACAGCACGTTGATTTTGTGGAGTGAGGAACTTCTTTTACATTGCTTAAATAGTGTTTTGGACAAATGTTCGGCATGATAGGACTGAATAATAAATTTGAGTTGCTTCTATGTATCGTTTAATTGCTGTGTCTGCATTGTGTGTGGGGATGTTGGCGGGTTGTGCGACAACGCAGAAAATTGTGTCTAAAGTCGGTTCTTCTGCTACGCCACTCGATCAGGTATTAAAAGAACGTCCTGATTTGCGTAAAGAGCTGTCGACTGTGGAAATTCGTCAGTACTTTAACCGTGTTGAGTCGCCAAATGCGGGGCAGGTAAAAGTGACGGAAACGGGTTTGATGGATGATTCAGTGAAATCGGTTCGTACTATTTATAGTTTTAGATTGGTGGATGGTGACTGGCAGCGTGTAAATACGCAAAAGGAATATCAGTGCCAACGTGGTAAAAATACCAAGACTTTCCAAGCGGCGAAGTGTCCTTAAATTATAAAAAGTTAAGGTCTAAATTTCTTATTAAATATTCAGCATGACGGGGTCCTTTCATTTTAAATTCGATGATTGGAGCTCGTATCTACTTTTGTTTCGGCAAAAGTAGCAAAACTATCTTTCATCCGCAAAACTCGTCAAATACCATCTTCAATTGTGTAGGTCGCAGAAACTTTACATATTGAATGTGTCCTGACTCGGACAGTTGCGGATGAGTTTCCGCGTATCTTAATTTTCATCCTAAACATAGAATATTCAATCCTAAAAATATTCTCGTGAGTTCGTATAGTTTTTAATAATATTGAATCGAATTCAAATCATGATCAGATTTCAAATTTATGATGAAAACCCTCGCTTTTATTCACGTCAATGACTCAGGCTCACCTGTCGGTGACTTTGCTCCAGTGACTTCAGTTTTTTCCCATTATGAGTTGGGCAATACCGTTTCGCCTTTTTTATTGCTCGACCATTTAGGGCCTGGGGTACTGAAACCAACCAAACTGAAAAAAGGCGTGCTGGAACATCCACATCGAGGGTTTGAAACCGTCACATTAGTGTTTAAAGGCGAACTCGAACATCATGATACGGCAGGTGGCGGTGGCGTCATTGGTGAGGGCGATGTGCAGTGGATGACTGCTGCTTCAGGCATACAACACGAAGAAGTCTTTAGCCAAGCCTTTGCACAGCAGGGCGGAGCATTTGAAATATTGCAATTGTGGGTCAATTTACCTGCTAAAGATAAAATGAATCCTGCGCGCTATCAGAGCTTAGCCAAAGCCAGTATTCCAAAGATCAATTTAGCCCAAGATGCAGGTTATGTACGGGTCATTGCAGGGCAATATTTAACAGCCCAAGGCCCCGCAGAAACACATACACCTATACAAGTATTTGATGTCTTTGTCAGAGCAAATCAAAGCATCACCCTGCCTGCACAAGAAGGGGATACCACACTTGTGTATTTACGTTCGGGCAAGCTGAAATTTACTGAAACAGATGAACAGTTAAATGCACAGCATATGGCAGTCATGTCGAGCCGAGGTGAAAATGTCGAATTGACGGCAGTTGAAGATAGCCACATGTTGTATTTATCGGCGCAGCCTTTAAATGAACCCATCTATGGGCGAGGTTATTTTGTGATGAATCATTTTGCAGAAGTCATGCAAGCCTATGAGGACCTAAAACAAGGTCGCTTTATCCAAAAAGCAGACAATGAAAAACCATAAAAGCGGTAGTTTAAAAAGACCAATACAACGCCAGCAAACACTGTTAAAATAGTCGGACTCAAACCGACAGATCGGTTCGTTGAAGTTCATTTTATCTCTATCTAGCGTCTTGTGAATACGACGCACATATGGCGGATACGCCGCAAATTCATTTTTAAAATTAATATTACAGTGCTCGTCATTGGGCTGAAGTGTCTCTCCCTATTTGTCATTTCAAGCTCGACAGCACATATTTGATATGTAGATAACAATGCAAAACGTACAAACCACAAAATTAAGTCGTGCCACCTTCATGTTTCCCTTGGCACTGGTTTTATTTGAATTTTCTGTTTATATCGGCAACGACTTAGTCCAACCCGCCATGCTTGCGATTACCCAAGAGTTTGGTGTGAGTAGTGCATGGGCACCCTCGTCGATGTCATTTTACTTATTGGGAGGTGCTTGTGTCGCTGCAATATTAGGGCCATTGTCAGACCGATTAGGCCGTAAAAAAGTCCTATTGGGTGGTGTAGCGTTCTTTAGCTTATGCTGTCTAGCGATATTGCTCACGCATAATATCGAAAGCTTTTTAACGTTGCGTTTTTTACAAGGTTTTGGTTTGTCGGTCATTTCTGCCGTGGGCTATGCTGCTGTTCAGGAAACTTTTGAAGAGCGTGATGCCATCAAAGTCATGGCGATCATGGCCAATATCTCACTACTGGCACCACTGATCGGCCCTGTCCTCGGTGCTTTTATGATTGATCACGTGTCATGGCATTGGGGCTTTATAGGAATCGCATTTCTATCTTTTCTGAGTTGGTTTGGTTTAAAGGCCAAGATGCCGGCTCAGCACATCAGCATCCCCAAGCAACCGGTGGGCTATATCATTGATGACTTTATACAGGTATTAAAAAACAAACGCTTTTTGGCGTTGACACTGGGCCTACCGATGGTGGCAATGCCTTTGATGCTCTGGATTGCGCTATCTCCGGTGATATTGGTGGAGCAGCTAGGACTGAGTAGCATGCAATATGGCATGGCACAGTTTCCTGTTTTGGGCGGTCTGATCCTCGGTAATATTGTCCTGATTAAAATCATCGATAAATTGCCTCTAGGTCAGTCTGTGATGATCGGGCTACCGCTGATGTTACTCGGGACGAGCCTCGTGGTGATTGGGACGATGACTGAAAGTTATTTTCTGACCTTTCTCATTCTTGGTATGAGTTTGGTCAGTTTTGGTGAAGGGATTAGCTTTTCTGTGCTCTATCGTTTTGCCTTAATGTCGTCTGAAATGTCGAAGGGCACAGTGGCTGCGGCAGTGTCTGTAATCATGATGCTGACGTTCTTTGCCGTGATCGAAATCGTGCGCGTGCTGTATGAAAACTTTGGCCTTTGGGCCTATAGTTTGGCGGGATTTACCCTCATTATCTTGTGGTTCAGCCTACCACGCTTGGTGGTGCGAGATATTATGCGGCAGCGCAAATTGACGGGTGAATTTTAAATTCGAGTTCATGCCATCATAGAAAAAGCCCAATGCTGTGTAGAACAATATTGGGCTTTTTTATTTGTTGTAGACCGTCTTAATTTGATGTTGCAGGTTGTTCTGCATTTTTTAATTTGCGATCGAAAATGAACGGGCCAAAAGGCAAAATCGATGCAATTAAGCCCATTAGAAATACACTGAGTGACCATTTTTGTTTTTCACAGACCACAAATAGCACCACCAAGAAGGCAATAAACAAGACGCCATGTCCCATACCGACGTATTTGACCAATATTGGATTATCCATCAGGTACTTCATTGGCATAGCAATGAACAACAATAATAAAAAGGAGATGCCTTCGAGTAGGCCCACAAAGCGTAAAGTCTTGATATTCATGCGAATTCTAAATTCAAAGTGATTTCAGTCTTGAGTGTACCTGAAAGCACAGCAGGAACGAAGCGTTCCTGTTGAAATAATTGATCCGCATATTAAATCTAAGTAAATGTTTTTAAAGTTAATTCTGAGTCGTCTGCTCGGGTTAATCCTCAAGATCCGCTAAGGCATCCTCAATCGAACCCTGATCAAATTCATAGTTACAGCCGAGTAAAATCATCGGGCTTTTTCCGGTCATTTCAGACAGGCTTAGTTTGTGATTGATCGCATGCAGATCATCCGTTTCAGCTTCCGTACGTAGGATTTTTTCACCACGGAAAAACGGCATATTGGCAAACATCGGATGCTGTTCAATGCCATATTTTTGGGCAAGTTTTTTCACATCGGCTTGGCGATAGATCGCGAATACTGCATTTGAAGACAGGCCAATTTCTTGGGTCGGCATGCCAAAAAATTCAACAGCCTGCTTATTTTTATAGATATAAATAAACGGTTGATGTGGGTCATCATGGCGTTTCCAACCCAATTGCCCCAGAGCCTTATCATAGTCGAGCAAAGTATCATGATAAGTGTCGTAATCGGCCTGACATTCCAGAATACGCTTCAAATCTTGTGCTGTCGGTGCTGCAAAAACAGAAGAAGCAGCTAAACATGAGGTCGCCACAATCGTGGTTAATATGAGGCGTTTAAGACCGAAACTAAGCATTTTCATCAAGAGTCCCAAATGATTTTATTTAATTTCCGCCTGAATTAGCTGTGTTCTGAGCTGAATCAGTTCGGCTAATGTTTCTAATAATAAACTGATCTGCTTGAGCACCAGTTGTAGGTGATTAGACCGCATTTCTTCAGTGCTGAGTGTTTGAATTTCGAAAAGTTTTTGCTGAATTTTCTCAGGGTTGAGCGGTTTTTGCTGAATTAAGACCTCGTCTAAGGTGCTTTGACACCATTGCAGCAGTTCAAGGACTTGTTGGTCTTGTACCTGTTCACGGTGGCTCCCCAGAGCAGAAATATAACTGAGCTGACTATGGCTATAGACCAAATAGCGAAAAGCATGTTGAATCAAAGTTTGGTCGGGTTCAGGCTCGGTACTTAAACTTGAAATCATGCTCGATAGTTCAGTCTGAGCATTATGGGCTGAACGACGGGCACGCCGATAATCAATGCTATTGGTTTTCCCATGGAGATATTGCTCAACCACGGCATCAAAATAATGCAGGGTCGCAGCAGAGCTTTTTTGAATGGTCTTGGAAATATTGCGAAAGTCCCAATCTGGCCAGATCACATTCACCGCGAACCATGCAATAAAACAGCCGAGTAGGGTATCAACGATACGTGGTAAAATGACCGCATAACCAGCGCCTTTTAAATTAAAAATCAGCAAGACCATTAAGGTTGCCATGAGGGTCGCCATGGCATATTTTTTGGCACTCAGATAGAAAAAGCACACGCCAAAAATAATCGTCAGTAGTAATTGACCTTCGACACTCGGCACAAAATACAAAATAGGAATGCCAAGTAAGACCCCTAATATGGTTCCCAAAGTCCGCATTTTTAAACGACTTTTGGTCGCAAAATAGCGCATCTGACAGACAAATAAACTGGTCAATAATATCCAGTAGCCATTTTTGGCAAAGGGCAAGAGGGAAATGGCATAGCCCATCGCAAAGACAAAGGCGATGCGAACGGCATGGCGAAATAAGGCAGACTCGGGACTCAAATGCTGTTTCAGTTTGAGCCATAAATCATGCCAGCCGTGAATGTCCTCATCGAGTAAATTGAGGTTGTCAATATGCTGCTGATAGGCCTGTTGCTGTGAATGATCTAAATCCTGCACATGCGAAAAACGTTCTTGCACACTGTCCAAATTGCTCAAGATCAGCTGTAGGTTTTTCACTTCTATATTTTGCGGATTATTGGCCATCCACTCCTGCAAAGAGGCATGCAAATGTGCCAGTGCTTGCGCAGTAATGGGATCAGGCTGATAGGGCTGCCGATGCAAAATACAGTAGGCCAACTGTTGGCAAGCCTGCGCTTGTAATCGAATATTTTTTTGAAAACGAAAAATTAAATCGGTACGGCTAAAATTTTGATGAATTTGTTCGTAGTGTAAATAATTCGCACTGGCCTGTTCGTGAATATCTTGTGCCAAGAAATATAAATTCAGCCAGTAGATGGTATTTTTATTGGCTCTTGAGGCTTTTAAACGGGTGAGTAAAGAAGCTTTGGTCGTGTTTAAACTCGGGATGACATCACTGTTTTTGAGCGATAATTCATACAGTAAGTGTTCCACATTGTTGACATTATCTGGGTCAAATAAGCGTGCTTTTGCATTCAGTACTTCGGCGATTTGTAAAAAACAACGCGAGAGATTGTCCTGTACGGGTAGGGTGGGTTTAATCAGGTAAAAGAGAATCGAGGTCAGGCCATACCATAAGGCCCCTAGAACAAAGCAACTGGGTTGAAAATACCAGGTGTCATATTCGCCCAAGCCGAACATGGTGTAAATCGACAGTAAAATCGTGCCAAAAGAAATCGTGGCATAGCGTTGCCCCAAAGCTCCTAATAAAATAAATCCTGCACTGGACAGTGAAAGATACAAGATAAACAGCAGCTTATTAGGATAGAGAAAATCTAAAATACTACTGACACTAAAGAAGAGTACGCAGACATAGAGCAAATTACGCAGTCGGATGCTGAGCCGGTCATCAAAGTCGGTGAGTGCGGTGGCAATCGCACCTAAGGTGACGGGAACAATAAAACTATGAAAACCGAGAAAATATAATCCGAGCGTGGTGCCACTCAAAACAATACAAATTTGCAGGCAATACATAATGATTGCACTGGATTGAAACTGTTGAAACCAAGAGAGTCGCGTGTTCACAGAGTTCTGTAGTATTCGAATGATTTTGTAAATTAGACTGAGCTTTTTTCTGTGAACTGTCAATTTTTATTCAATAGAAAAGCGGACTTAAAGTCCGCTTATTCAAATCTATGTGCAAGGTCGATTATTGAATCACACCACAGGCAATACGGTCACCGCCACCGCCTAGAGGTTTAGGGTCATCTGAGTAATTATCACCACCAGCATGGACCATGATGGCTAAGCCTTGTACATCCGCCAATTTCAAACGCGGTGCAATTAAATTCACTTTTGCTGTTCCGTCCGTTTGAACTTGAAGGATCGGTAAGTCACCCATGTGACCGGTTAACGGTGTACCGTGGTGAGGTGCCGCTTTAGGGTTAAAGTGCCCACCCGCAGCGAGTGCAGCACCCGCTTTTCCATCTTTTTCAGCTGGGGCACAAGAGCCTTTTTCATGAATATGGAAACCGTGTGGACCCGGAGGAAGCTGGGTTAAATTGGTATGAATAACCAAGCCAGCAGGGCTATCAACCAAGTTAATTTGACCGATGCTTTGACCAATACCTTGAGCAGTCACGGCATTGACCGTCACGGTTTTTGCATTCAGACCTGTTGAAGTCGAGGTACTCGCACAGCCTGTAAACATCAGGGCACTGACCGCAGCAAGCGCACCGAATTTAAATAGTGAAGACATGTTTGGCATCCTGTCTGTTTTTATGGAGTCTCAACCATTGAAACAGATGCGAATACAGGATGACAGATAATTTAAGTATTTGATTGTAATATTTGTTTAATGAATTCAAGCCTGAATTAAGGTTGTTCAGGCTTATCATCTATATTGTCTAAGTTATGTGCCAACGTTGCTTTGGGCATCATGACGGCTTCAATTTGGGTTTCATGCAACCATTCACGCCAAATGGCTAACAATACAGCCAAGATCACTGGCCCGATAAATAAACCAACAAGACCGAAACTGGCGATACCACCTAAAACACCGAACATGATTAATAAGAATGGAATCTGCGTTGCCCCTGAAATTACTAAAGGACGAATCACGTTATCGGCCGTACTCACCACACAAACACCCCAAGCCATGACGCCAATTGCTTCAATGGTTTGACCTTGTGAAAATAACCACAACGACACAGCGGTATATGAAATTGGTGGGCCAAACGGAATCAGTGCCAACATGAAGGTAATGATGGTTAATAACATTGGGTTAGGCACATCGGCGACAAAATAGCTGAGACCGGCAAGTAAAGCTTGGGCAATGGCGGTGAGACCGATGCCATACACTACGGCACGTGTAGTATCCGAAATAGTGGCAAGATAATGATGAATACGTGGCCCAATGACCATTTCGAGGGCTTTACTGACCTGACTTAAAATGGTTTGACCATCACGATAGAAGAAAAATAAAGACATCACGGCAAAACACAGCTTAAAGATATTTTTACTGACTTCGCCGACCAAAACTTTACCGTAGTTCAAATGCCCCTGAATCCAAATTTGTACTGATTGAATAATACTGTTTGGGTCATTGTTCAGCTCATGTAGGGTACGACTGACTTCTTTACCAATAAACGGCAGTTGGCGAATAAAATCAGGCACATTGACATGACCAGAGAAAACTTGCTTTTGTAATTCAAAATACAAGTTACGGCCTTCATGTTGTAGCAAGAAGATCGCAAAAATCACCGGCAGACCCACCACGAGCACCACCAGTAAGATCATCAGCGCCGCACTTAGATTTGCACGATTGCCACAAAAACGATGCACCGATTGATACAGTGGCCAAGTCATATAAGCAATAATCGCTGCCCAAACGACGGGCACAATAAAGTATTTGAGTACGCTAAAGCTCAAAAAAATCAGGATAAAAAATAATCCGAACAATAAGACTTTTTGTAATGTAGGTGCGAACGTTGGCAATGCGTGCTCTGATTTTTTCATCATGTTGTGTTCAATCTTAACCGAAAAAAAAGCTCCCGAAAACGAGAGCTTGTTAACTTATGGTGAATATCTTTCAGGCTAGATCCTTGCAAGATTGACCTTTATATCAGCAAAATGTGGAATGATGGGTTAAAACCACTCGGCTTCGTCTTCAATAATGGCATTGAGCACAGGTTGCCATTGTTGCTGCATGCCGAGGTACATTTTTTGCGTTTTATCAAAAACCGAAAGACCTTGCATGGCAAGTTGACCATAAGCGGTACGTTCAGAAATCCAAGCAACGGGCTGCTGTTCAACTTTATTGAAAAAATCTTGAATTTCTTTGGAATGAGCAGAATTGGGTTTGACACGATTGGCCAACAATAGGATTTGGACTTTACCTTTACGAATCCGTTTAATTTCTTGCAAATGCTTTAAAAAACGACGGGTCGAGTCGATGTCGAAGAAAGATGGTTGTAGCGGGGTAATGATGGCATGAGCTTCACTCACCAACTGATCTGCATGTTCACCCGATAACGCACCCGGTGCATCGATAATTAGATATTCAATCCCTTTCGGCACATCACCAATCGATTTTTCATGACGCCAATCTAGGCTCTGAATTGGGGCTGCAGTCTCTGGGCGCTGTTTGAGCCATTGACGTGCAGACTTTTGATTGTCAGCATCTGCCAAGGCCACTTTATAACCTTTTTGCGCAAGTGCAGAGGCTAAACTGATTGCTGTGATGGTTTTGCCACAACCACCTTTTTGATTGGCAATTAATATCGTTTTCATCGACCTAAATAGATTTTATTCTGCTCATCCCTAGCATATCATTGTTTAATGCGGGGAATATAACAAAGAACCAAAGTCTAAGTTTTTTCTATACGTTTCGCTGTAATATATTAAAAAGATTAGGAATTTTAAATGTCTGTCTGGATGGCCATGCTCATTGGCGCGTGTATTGGGATTGTACTGACCACCTTAATTTTAAGTGGCAGTCGCAATGGAAGGATTAAGGCAGAATACGAGCAATATATTGCAGAACTAGAATTGGAACATCAGCAGGCCTTGGCCCATGCACAAAAACGCAGTGTAAATACCAGTCGTGCTGTTTTAAAAGGCAAAATGGCCGAACAAATGGCGCCGATCATGCCTGAATTTCAGTATTTACCTAGCGATGCAAAGTTTCTCGGTGACCCGATCGATTATGTGGTTTTTGATGGCTATACCGACTTTCGTGATGGTGATGGACTCGCTGAAGACATCGAAGTGGTGCTGATTGATATTAAAAGTGGTGGCGCACGTTTGACCAAAGGGCAACAAGCGATTGCTCAAGCCATTGCCGAAGGGCGAGTACGTTTTGAAACCATCCGAATTGATTTTGAGCATATTTAAGCTCGCGTGACTCAGCCTCAGAACCGTCGAAAAGCAATAAGGACAGAATATCCACATGGAAAAACTCTTAGCGACTGCAGCCGTTTTTGCGCTCATGCTGTGGATATGGTCTGAATATTTTCGTGCCATTCCACATTTAGAGCAGACTGGTGTGCTGAAAAATTTTCAGGTCACAGCGACTCAGGCATTTTCCGGTGAATATTTGCTGTTGGATAAACGCTACTACAGTGCGAGTAGTCGTACATTACATCCGGCCGCACCGACCGTGGTGGGTGGCTTTCAAGACTTGGCGTATGTCAGCAATATTGATCTGCTACTGAGTTCAGGCGCAAATGATATCCAGTCTTTAAAATATCATCTTGAGTGGTCTCAGCAGAACCGCTGTTTTAGCGTGCAAGCGAAAGACGTGCCCTCGACACAAATTGAAAAGCTCAAGTCTGAATTGCAAAATGTCAGTGTGATTGCTCAATCCGAAGACGTCGCAAATCGTATTCGGCGTTTGAAATCAGGGGATCGTGTGGAGATTTTGGGTGCATGGGTGGATGTACATTCCATCAAAACAGGTAAGTCGTATAGCACTTATAATGTGTTGAATAAAAAGCCCTGTCATATCCTAAAAATTAATGCCATTCGACTAATCAAAGACTAGGTACTTTTAACTAGATTTGATTGTGCTTAAACATGGCCTTGGACGCTTTAACTCAACTTCTGTGCGCGGGCGAGCAACATGCGCTGTCCAATTTTTGGAATGCCTTCAGCATCAAAATACTGCGTTTCAAAACATTCAAACTGGGCATCTTCAAGCAACTTTTGCATATGACGATCCAGATGACAGCCATCCGCGACTTTCTTTTGAATGGGCGTCAATAAGTGTTGTAACTGCTTAATTTTCCCATTTTCATTGTGTTGTACATGCTCAACCAAATGAAATGTTCCTGTTGGTTTAAGGACACGGTAGATTTCTTCAAGCGCAGTTTCAATATCGGCAATGCTGCATAAGGTCCATGTACTCACGACATGATCTAGACTTTCATCTGCAAAGGGTAATTTTTCAGCACCGGCTAAAATATGCTGTACCTCAAAGGGTGCCGCATGTACACGTTCAGCAGCTAAATGAAAAATATCAGGATTGGGCTCAAGGGCAAAAACCGTATCAACATTTTGATAAAACGCTAAATTCAAACCTGTACCAAAGCCAATTTCGAGTACTTCACCAGACACGGCTAAAAGGAGTTCGCGTCGTTTATCCATCAGGCTCGGTACTTGCATGACTTGATTTAAAAGATGCGGAAAAATGTGTTGTTGATAAAATTTATAAATCATAGCGGGTATTGTTGTTGGCTTTTTTTAAAGTGTAAATCATGTCTTTTTAATTTTAAATCATGTGGTAGGGCGTGGATATGGGCCAATTGACTGAATAACAGCATTTTGTTACCAAGTTCATAAGGTTTATGCAGACTGTGTGCGTAATATAGAGTTACAACTAGTAAAAACAACATTCATCACGCTCAACCTACGGGATTTTAAGCTCATGTTCAGGTTGGGGCATTATGAATAGATGAAGTCGGCTCAATTGCAGAATTAAAATTGAGTAATGTGAAGTATTACAGGGTAAGAGGATAACGCGATGATCAAGCGAATTGCATTAAGTACTGTGCTTGCAGGCTTTTTATTGAATGTCGGTGTCCAAGCGTCTTCAGATTATAATATTGCCAAAGGCTTAGCACCTGCTGCCAAAGGCCAGTCGATTTCTACCTTGAAAGAATTTAAAGGTGATTTCCGAATTTTAGGTTCTAAAACCTATCAAACAGATGAACAAGCAAAATTTTCTCCGATCGATTATGCGGTCAGTTGGGGCTTATTTGCAGAGCCAGAAATTGCTCGTACGATTTCAGTCAATCAATATGACCGTTTCTTAAATTGGAAAATGGATCGTGTTCCTGTACCGCAAAAGCAAGCCATGATGATGGTGTCGAATATGCACATCATTCCTGCAAACCCGCAAATTGCTAAACAAATTACTCAAGTAAAACGTGGCGATCTTGTGCGTTTAAAAGGGGATTTGGTTGAGGTGAAAGACAAAGATTTGGTTTGGACTTCATCTTTGACCCCAACAGATACGGGTGATGGGGCTTGTGAAGTTTTTCGTGTCAGTTCTATTCAGTGGATTGAAAAAGTTAAAGGCTAAACTTCGATTGCATCGAGATCGTATTTGAAATCGGTGTGCATTAGATTCAAGGTAAAATAATTTGATGATGAAAATGACGATAAAGAAAAAGTTTATTTTGAGTCTAATGTTGGCGAGTGGTTTAGCGCTTGGTGGATGTACCAGTATGAGTTCAACTGTAGATGGGAAAACCCATGTATTTACTGAACAGCAAAGTTGTCCGACCTTGCTTGAGATGGATCGTGGACAAACTTTAGAAGTACTGTTAAACGAAAATCCAAGTACCGGATATGTATGGTCTTTGGCTGAGCAACCGAAACTTTTTAAAGTTGAAGAAGTGTTTCAATCAGCTCAACAACAACAAGCTGCTGCTGCAGATGCGACACCAGTGCTTGGTGCAGGCGGTCAAAAAACTTATCGTTTTACCGCAACGACTGCAGGTGAAGAATTACTACATTTGAAGCATGCACGAGCTTGGGAAAAAACCGCGATGGCTGAATGGACTTGTAGAGTACGAGTGTCCTGATTTGAACTGATGATGAACGATAAAAAAAGCCAGTATTTGTACTGGCTTTTTTATTGCAGACGAACTGATTTAGAACGTCCATCTAAGCATTATTTCGCGCTGAGCGCTTGACCGTCAAATTGAATACCTTCCCAACCATTTTGCATAAATTGGCGAATGTTTTGGTGGTCAGTTGCGTCTGGTGTTGCCAATACAGCAGCATAATGTTCAGCAAAAAGACTTAAGGTTTCAGCTTGGTTTAGACCATTCAATTGGGCAAAAGAAAATACTTTGGCACTGCCTTGGTTTTCAGTTGCTGCATTGGCTTGTTTGCCATTGGTAAAAGCGGTTGCTGTGTGGTTATAACGCGCTTCAATAAATGCAATCACATCTGAAAATTTCGCAGTCCCTGCTTGAAGTTGATCTAATAATTCCTGAGCCATAATGTCCTCTTTCAATAAAAAATACCGCAAAGTGTTGCAGACTATAGCAAGCTTTGGCCCAAACATTTAACACTATTTGCGTAAATTAAATGCGTGTATATTGAAGGGCGACCTTAGGCAGTCTGTTGCCTAAATTGTAGATACCAATGATGTTGAAGTAGGACAACTATGAACTGGCTTTTGGTCGCATGTGGCGGCGCAATTGGGGCAACACTTCGCTATGCAGCAGGACTGTTATTGGCCAAGCCAACCGTGCTCTTTCCGTGGGCAACATGGTGGGTGAATATTTTAGGTTGCTTTTGTGCAGGTGTGTTTTTTGCATTTAGCCAAAAATATCCCGTTCTACAAAATGAAGCACGCTTATTGCTTATGGTCGGGATCTTAGGTGGCTTTACCACATTTTCAAGTTTCGGCTTAGAAACCTTCCAACTGCTTAGACAAGGGCAAAGTGGGCTGGCATTTAGTTATGCCATTTCCAGTGTGGTGATTGGCGTCATCGTATTGGGATTGGGATATTACTTATTTCAGTCGATTTTAAAAATAGATGTTTAAAACAACGCTTGAAATCCACAAAATTTCAGACATAAAAAAAAGAAGCTCAGGCTGGAGGAGGGGAACCCTGAACTTCTTCAATGCTTTAATTTTAAAAGCAAAACCTTAATCGAAACTGAACTTATTGTGAGCGTTTGAAACGCGCAAAGCGTTTATTAAAGTTCGCAATACGTCCTTCGTTATTCACTTGACGTTGTTCACCTGTATAAAAAGGATGTGATGCACTTGAAATATCGAGTGTCACATAGGGATAAGTTTTGCCTTCAAACTCTTTGGTTTGATTGGTGCTTAAGGTACTGCCAATGACAAAAAAGGCATTGGCATTGGTGTCATGAAAGAGCACTTCACGGTATTCGGGATGGATGTTGGCACGCATTCTTCTGTTCCTTAAACTTATTGATTAAAGAAATGTTATAACATAACAATATAAAATGCAAATATTGCCCGAAATTCATCGGGCAATCATCAGCGCTTTACGCTCCCTTAAGCGCTAGGTGGGACCAACTCATCAAAGAGATCATTGAGATTGTCATTCACTTTCAAATGAATCAAATTCCAATAATGCCCTGAAACAGTCCGGTTCACCATCAAGGTATCCGGTGACGGTTTAAACACATCCCAGTATTTAAGAGAAGGTTTAATTAATTCTACCCCGTCATGGTGCGCTGAGTTTTCAGCAAAGTCGTATTGTGTGGTCAGTGGACGCATCAGTACTTCAAGCCATTGTTCATACAACTCCGCAGGGAATTTACCGAGTTCATTGAGGGAATGTAGGGCATCGAGTTGCTGTTCCATCAGTGGAATATCGTGCTTGCGTGCAGCATTAATCAATTGCTTAAAGTGTGACACGATTTCAGGAGACAGGGTTTTCACACCGCCGTAGTCATACACGATGACTGAACCATCTTCACGAAAGGCGAAGTTGCCCGGATGTGGGTCACAGTGGAAACGTTTAAGGAAGAAAATTTCACGGCCAATGGCACGGAATAACCGTCTTCCCAAGGCATTTCGGGTTTCTTGTGACCATGTGCTGGCAGTTTCTATACTGTCGCCAAGCTCTAGGCTTAAAGTCAATATATGACGTGAAGAATAATCTTTATAGACCTGTGGAATGATGATTTTGTCATCCAGCGCACTATGAAACGCACGGGCCACATTTAAGTTTTGCGCTTCAATTTCGTAGTTCAGTTCGTTGTCCAAACTGTCCTGAATTTCACGAAATAGCTTGTTTTGTAACTTCCGATCAATTTTCAATACGCCCATCAGACGAAGGGCAAGGCGAACTTGTTTTAAGTCACTTTCACAGGCTTCTTCGACACCCGGATATTGCACTTTCACCACCACCTGCTGACCATTAGGTAACACGGCTTTATGCACCTGCCCAATGGATGCAGCGGCAAAAGGTTGTTCTTCAAAACTTTTAAAAATTTGCGCGAGGGGTTTGCCGAGTTCTTGTTCTACTTGGGCCTTAATTTCAGCAAAAGGCATGGCTGGCGCTTGGCGTTGTAATTTACTGATCGCTTTTGCGACTTCAGGTGGAAAAATGTCTTTGTACTGCGAGGCAATTTGTCCGACTTTCATCACCGCACCTTTCATTTCACCCAAAGTGTCTGCAATTTGCAGACCGATGTCCTGAAAAAGTTTACTGCGAGATGCATTTTTCTGTTCTTCATCGGCAGTGATATTGCGGATGGAATTGGAAACGGTTTTAGTAGCAATGCTTGCCGTCATACTGGCAAGTTTCATAAAGCGACGACCCGGTGTGCTAGCCGTTTTTGCCATGTGATGTTCCTCAAGATCATCATTTATTATCTAATACCGATCATAGGCGACAAAACACAAACTGCCTACTTTAAATTGTTAAGACTTTATTTGCATTGATAAAATGATGGGCAAAAATGTAAATACTGAAAATAATTCAGGCAAATTTAAGCCACGTGCTGAATGGTTTAAAATATCGCGTCGCTAGAAGAGAACTGAACGATGAAAGTGTATCGCTATTTAACCGGTAAAGATGATGTCAATTTCTGTGCCCGTGTGACCAAAGCTTTAAATGAAGGCTATGAATTGTATGGCTCACCGACCATGAGTTTTAATGGGACAGATGTGATTGTCGGGCAGGCGATCGTGAAAGACGTAGAGGACGACAGCCAAGTGCCACAAGGTTTAAAAAATGCCATCGAGGCGCTTAATTAGTTGGTTTTTGCTGCTTCGCTCGATTCAGTTTTTTCCAGTTCTAAATGTGGACTGAGATATTTACTGCATTGGTTATGGTGTAAATTTTCATTCAAGGTGATGAGGTTTTGCGTCACGATAAAATCCTGATCATCCGCAGAGGTAAACTTTTGATTGGCCTTGATGAAGTCCTGATAGGTATACGCCATACCAGACTGCTGACAACTTAATTTTAAACGTGCGGTATATGAGTCAGCCTGTTGTTCATGATAAAAGCGAAAGGCTGTCCAAAGTGCTTGATTGATGTAATCAAATTCGGGTTGTGATTGGACTTTAATGGGTGCGTGATATAAAGGAAATTCATGTCGGTTGATCGTTTGTTCAGCTTGTAGTGACATGGAAAAGCCTAAGCTCAGACAGAGACTGATCGAGCGAAATACATGGGACATGTTTATTTTCCTCTTCTTCATGCTTTTTATTTATGGCATTGCTATGCAGGGTGTTAATTTGCATTAATCTTCTGCATAGCGTAGCCGTATTTTTAAGTAACTTTTTAGATGATTTTTAAGGGCTTATCCCGCTTGAGCTAAACGTTTATTCATCATAAATAAACGTGTAAGTAGCAGTATACAGGCGACAGTCAGACCCACAATTAGGCCAATCCAAACGCCTGCAGCACCAGTCGTGGTGAAGCGTGCAAGATAGATCCCGACAGGGAAGGCAATGATCCAATACGCGATCATGGTGATCCACATTGGTCCTTTGGTGTCTTGCATACCGCGTAAGCACCCTGCGGCACTGACTTGCCATGCGTCCATCAACTGATAGGCAATCGCGAACAACACCAAGTACACCGCAAGCTGAGTCACATCATAGTCATTGGTATACAGTGACACAATTTCATTACGTAAAAGCCAAAGCAGCAACATGGTAATCAGGGCAAATACCGTCCCTGTCAACATACCGACTTTCTGGACTTTTCGCATAGCCAGCCAGTTCTTTTCCCCATAATAAGTACCGACCCGAATGGTCAGCGCAATCGCTAGTGACATTGGAATCATAAACAATTGCGAGGTAATCGAAATGGCGACTTGATGCGCTGCAATGGTGACTTCGCCCAAGGGACTCAACACAATAGCGGCTGTACTAAAAATACTGACTTCAAAGAAAATGGCTAAGCCAATAGGAAAGCCGAGTTTTAAAATACGTTTGATCCATTCACTGTTCATTTTTTCAAAAGCAGCGAAAGGTTGGGTTTTTTGATAGGCCGATCCTTTGAAAACGTACATCGCCAAAGCAAAGAACATTAACCATTGCAAAATCGCGGTGGCAAAACCACATCCTGCTGAACCCAGTTCAGGGACTGGGCCTAAACCATACATAAAAATAAAGTTCAGTGGAATTAACACCAATAAGGCCAGCAGACTCAGCACAGTGACTGGACGTGGATGCCCCAATGCTTCTGAGTAACCACGTAAAGCTGCGTACATGGTGACAGCAGGCATACCTAAACTAATGGCGTGTAAGAATAAGCTCGCCTTCGGAAGTAATACTTCAGGGACACCCAATAACGGTAAAAGCAGCGGCATAGCTTGTAAGACTAATGCGGCAATGATCCCTAAAAATAATGCGACCCACACAGACTGACGGGCGATGGTGGCAATTTTTTCAGGCGTGCGAGCACCATTGGCTTCTGCCACTAATGGGGTGGTTGCAATCATAATGCCGCTGAACAGCAGCATGACCGGTATCCATAAACCGACCCCGACCGCAATGGCTGCAAGGTCATTGGCGGACATGTGTCCAGCCATGATGGTATCAATGAGACCAAATCCCGCTTGCGCAAACTGCGTGATCAATATCGGGATCATTAAATGAAACAGTTGTTTTAATTCATACTTGCTGCTTGTTACAGCCGTGACAGTAGACACAGAATGTACTCATTTCTTGTGAGGTGCTTAGGAATGAGGTCTTAGCGTTGGAAAGTGAGAAGCACACCAATAAAAATCACCACGCCACCCAATAAGCGTTGCCAGTTAATCGGGGTTTTTTCAGTGCCGAGCAAGCCAAAATGGTCAAATACCATCGACATTAAGATCTGTCCAAAAATAATCAGACCGGAGAGGGATAAAAAACCCAGTTTCGGTGCGGTATAAATACTGATACTGATGGCATAAACACCCAAACATCCCCCCAGCCATAAATACCAAGGGATTTGAGCAAAACTTGCAAAGTCCGGTTTTTCGGCCGATTGAAAAAACACCATAAAGGCGAGGACTATTGTACCAACCAAAAAAGAAAAAAGGGCAGCTTGCAGCGGTGAATATAAATATTCACGCAATTGGCTGTTGATCGCTGTTTGAATGGTCATAGCGATACCAACACCCATCGCGAGCGGCAGTAAGTACAATAAATGGCTGCTTATTTTCATCTTCTAATCATCTAATTCTTCTTTAATTTTATTAGTCTACTGTATTGTGGATGAGTTTTCATAAGCGCTCTGATGCAGTCATGTTAAAATGCGCTTACTTCTTTTGTTCCTTTTGAGCATTTTCCTTGGCTGAATTAAATCCTGCAGTTGTTCCGTTATCTTTATACATTCACATGCCGTGGTGTGTGCGCAAATGTCCATACTGTGACTTTAATTCGCATGCGGTGCCGAATGGTGAATTGTCTTTGGACTTAGAACAAGAATATTTACAGGCGTTGGTTGAAGACTTTAAAACCCAAGTCGATTTTGCTCAGGGTCGCCTGATCCATAGTGTATTTATTGGTGGTGGGACACCATCTTTGATTTCTGCCCAAGGCTATCAATGGTTATTTGCTCAGCTCAAAGCGTTGCTACCGTTTGAAGCAGGTTGTGAAATCACCTTGGAAGCCAATCCCGGTACGGTTGAGCACGATCCTTTTTCCGGTTATTTAGATGCAGGGATCAATCGTCTATCTATCGGTGTGCAAAGTTTTAATACCGACCAGCTGAAAAAGCTGGGGAGGATTCATTCGAATGATGATGCGATTTCTGCCATTCAGCATGCAAAAGAGGTGGGTTTTGAACGAGTAAATGTCGACTTGATGCATGGCCTGCCTGAACAAACCATTGAGCAAGCGCTTTTGGATTTAAAACTTGCTGTGGAAAATGGGGCAACCCATGTGTCGTGGTATCAATTGACCATTGAACCCAATACAGTTTTTTTCCGCACAAAACCAATTTTACCTGTCGATGATGTGCTTGAAGATATTCAAGAACAGGGCGAAGCCTATTTAACAGCGCAAGGCTTTATCAATTATGAAGTATCGGCATGGCGTAAAGAAAAGCCGTCGGCACATAATTTAAATTATTGGCAGTTTGGCGATTATTTGGCGATTGGCGCAGGCGCACATGGTAAAGTGACCATGCCAGACGGGGTGTATCGTTTCCAAAAAACCCGATTGCCGAAAGACTATTTAGCCAAAGTACCTGCTGAACATCTTCAGTTTAAGCGCATCGAAGCAGCCGATATGCCTTTTGAATTTATGATGAATGCACTTCGTTTAAATCATGGGGTGGAAGCCAAGCTATATAGTGAGCGTACAGGGGAAAGTTTAGAGCCAATTGCCGAGTTATTGAACTCATTACGTGAACGTAAATTGATGGTCAGTGATCCAACACTTTTGTCTTGTACCGAGCAGGGACATATCTTTTTAAATTCAGTATTGGAAGAATTCCTGTAATGAAAGCTATGTCAAACTTGTTTTAAAATTTGAGCGACAAGTAATTTTTCATATTTCGAATGTAATTTGCAGAATGTGTATGAAATTATTCAGTTGATAATTGAATTTACATGGCATAAAGGAACTTCAGAAAATGAAATATATTTTAACTACGACGTTATTAACTATAGCTTTGGTGGGTTGCACCGATAAAAAAGCACCATCAGAACAAAATGTTGCAACAGAGGCAACGATCGCAACTACACAAACAAACGATGTTGCAGTAGCTCAAGATGAGCAAGTGATTCACTTTACAGGGCCACAAGATCTAAGCCTTGAGTTAAAAACCAAAGATAATTTTGAAACCGCACAATTGACTGATAATTCTGATCGTGTGTATGAATTGAAACGAGCAGTTTCAGGAAGTGGTGTACGACTTGCCAACGACCAAGGTGTTTCAATTCACTTTAAGAACTTTAATGGTGTGAATGAAGGGACAGTTGAGTTGGTAAAAGATAAACCCATAGAGATTAAAGAATTTATTGCTGATAAAGCAAAGTAAATATTAAAAAAGACCGCATTCGCGGTCTTTTTTTGAGTTTAACTTAACGATGTTTCGGTGGCATAGGCGGTAACTTATGATGCGGAACAGGCTTGGGTTGACTAGCTTTAAAAGCTACTGCTTTATGATTTTGTTTGGCAAATTTTGCATGAACTTTTTGATGCTCTTTTTTCACCATGTGGGGCCCAGCAGATTTGTGATGTATTGCTTTAGGCGGTACAGGTTTTTTATCAAAGTGTGGAGCAGGTGGTGGATTTTTATGATCGAATGCAGGCGCTGCCATTGCAGACATTGTCGCAGTTGTTGCAATCAGACCAATCATTAATGAAGACATCAATTTTTTCATGGTTACGCTCTTTATGAATCAATGAAGTCATCATAGGGGGAGGCTATGGAGAAGATATGAAGTTGTATGAGATACAAATGTAAAGCTAAAATTATGGAGTTAAATTTACTTTAAGTATTTAATATTTATTAAATACAATTATGTTTTGGTGATAAAGTGTTCTATTTTTTTTGAAAAATACAACAATATTTCTCCATATAAAGTTCATCTTTATACATTGTTATTACCTCATGAAGAAATTAAGAATACTACTCGTAATTCCTATAGATCAAAATTAAAAGAGAAGATAATAAAAAGACCGCTGAAGCGGTCTTTTTATTGAGTCATTTAACTCGGTTTAAAGCTTAGTAGTCAAAGCTAAAGTGTTCAGGTGCCAAAGAAGTCATGGTCTTCGATGGGTTGACCATTGCTTCAGCGTGACCTTGTGAGCGTGGTAATAGACGTTCAAAGTAGAAGTCTGCCACTTTGATTTTTGCTTTATAGAACTCAGGAACTTCTACACCATTGCCTTCTGCTAATTTTTCAGAAGCTACGGCAGCTTGTTGTGCCCAGAAATAAGCCATCATCACGTAGCCAGAGAACATCAAGAAATCTACAGATGCAGAAGATACGATGTCACGGTCTTTACGTGCTGCAAGCATGATACGAACCGTTAATGCATTCCATTGTGCGCAAAGCTTCGTTAAGTCCCACGCAAAACGACGCATGTATTTGTTACGTGCATGTTGACCACAGAACTTCAAAATTTCAGCTGTGTAGTCACGAATCACTTTACCTTTAGAGGTCAACAGAACTTTACGACCAATCAAGTCTAGTGCTTGAACACCGGTTGTGCCTTCGTAGAGAGTAGAGATACGTGAGTCACGAACAATTTGTTCCATGCCCCATTCTTTAATATAACCATGACCTCCGTATACTTGCATACCATGGTTTGCAGCTTCATAA
Source organism: Acinetobacter sp. YH12144 (assembly GCF_013418345.1). Lineage (NCBI taxonomy): Bacteria > Pseudomonadati > Pseudomonadota > Gammaproteobacteria > Moraxellales > Moraxellaceae > Acinetobacter > Acinetobacter sp. YH12144. The sequence goes on from NZ_VPCD01000007.1 coordinate 89,671, forward strand.
CCCATTTCGGTTAAGAAACCTTTGAGAATCGGGGTGTAGAAGCCTAAGTGGTCATCATGTGCTTCAAACGCTGCTGTATCACCGCGGGTTAAAGCATCAGTCATTTTGTCCGCAATTTGAGCTGCATAGTAAATCATTGAACGGCCGCCTTCAGCGATCGCTTTTTGAGTTAAAAGCATACGACGTACGTCTGCATGGTGAATAATCGCATCGGCTACTTTTTCAGGATCTTTTTTACCTGAAAGTGTGCGCATAGACATACGTTCTTTGGCATATGGAAGAGCGCCTTGGAATGCCAATTCAGCATGTGCAATGCCTTGGATCGCTGTACCAATACGTGCAGTGTTCATAAAGGTGAACATTGCGTGTAGGCCTTTGTGTTTTTCACCGATCAAGTAACCAATGGCATTGTCAAAGTTCAACACAGCTGTTGCTGAAGCACGGATCCCCATTTTGTGTTCAATCGAACCACAAGTCACAGGGTTGCGTTCGCCCACTGAACCGTCTGCATTCACAAGGAATTTTGGAACGATGAACAATGAAATCCCTTTAGTACCTGCAGGAGCATCTGGAAGACGAGCAAGTACGATATGCACGATGTTATCTGTTAAATCATGCTCACCCGCAGAGATGAAGATTTTTGTACCAGAAATTGCATAGCTACCGTCAGCTTGAGGTTCCGCTTTGGTTTTTACCTGACCTAAGTCGGTACCGCATTGAGGTTCAGTTAAGCACATGGTGCCTGACCAAGTTCCAGCAACAAGGTTCGGTAAATATTGGTTTTTCTGTTCTTCTGAACCAAATTGTAGAATGGTGTTGATACAACCTACGCTGAGACCCGGATACATTTGGAATGACCAGTTTGCTGTACCCATCATTTCAGATTTGATGAGATTCAACGACTGTGGCAAGTTTTGACCGCCAAATTCTTCAGGGAAAGACAGACCTTGCCAGCCACCCTGTACAAATTGGTCATAGGCTTCTTTAAACCCTTTTGGTGTTTTCACATCACCATTTTCAAAATGACAGCCTTCTTCATCACCCGTTTGGTTCAAAGGCGAAAGGATATTTTCACAAAAATCCGCTGCACCTTCTAAAATCATGTCGACAGTGTCTGCATCAGCAGCTTCACCATTAGACAAAGTTTTGTAATGTGCTGGGTAATCGAGTACTTCATTCATTAAGAAACGAATATCGTGTAAAGGCGCTTTATATGCAGGCATAATCTTAATCCTAATATCTAAATTTTTTTGGATTATCTGTATTGATGATTTGATTATTCATAATTTCATCTAAAAAACATTGATGAATACGCCCTTAAAAAATGTCAGAAAGGCGAATTGTAATATTTAACCAACATGTGAAAAATAAACTTCTGATAGACTTGATGTTGATCTTTTGATCATTTTTTTCTTTTAATAAATCATAAAGAACGTAGGTCTTTCGTACAATTATGCGATTAAAATATATAACACTTTGTTTACTGGGTTTGAGTATTACTGGGTGTGCTCAACATGTCATAAAAACCAATTCAACGGATCAGTCTCTCGGGCAACAAGCCACTCAAGGCTTAAACGCAATGTTTGAAAATGCCAGTTATGACATGAAAGGGCAATTTTCAATTCAAACCGATATTCAGTTCGATGAAAAAAAGCCTGAAACCAAGTCAAAGCCTGCGATAAGCACACAGCCAGAGCTGGATCCTAAACTTAAAAAACAACTGGATCAGTTGATTAAAACCCAAAATATTCCGTTTAGCCAAAAAGAAAAGAAACAGCTCTATCAAGCCATTGCCAATGAATCGATCCCACCATCAGCGCGCTATAGCGATGAAGAGGATGGCGTTTCTCCGCAATCTAAAATTGCTCAATCACTGCTGAATGTATTGAATGATTTACAGTTTAGCTATAGCGGTTCAGTACATTTTAGAGAAAAACTTGCTGCCTTAACCTTGCAATTGAGTTATCAAAAACCGACCTTGCAGGTGAATGCACAGTTGCCGATGATCATTGATTTTAATCAACATAAATTTTATACCAACTACTTTGCGTTCATGCCGTTTATGGTGAATCGCGAAAGCCAAAGCAGCTTGGCTTATGTGGATTTTTCAAAACATAAAGACACGATTGCTCAGTACGATTTGAAAAAATTTGCTGACTATTTAAAACAAATGAATGCTTTGCCCTATGTCTTGGCAGAGCCGAATCAAGTGCAAAATGTTGCTTTAACACGTGATGAAAAAAATGCAGGGCTGACTAAAAAAATCCGCTATGTGGGTGATCTCGATGCGCTTTACACCCAGCTTGAACTTTTTGATTTTGTGAACGCCAACTATTACACCACGCAAATCAAAGGTCAGCGCAATAGTGACGCTGAGCAAGATGACTCTGTGGACGCAGCTGTGCATCTTAGTGCTTCCGAAGAGGCGATGGCTGCGGCTGAAGCGGCGGGAGGGACTGCAGTAGCGGCAGCAGCTGAGGATGAAGATTATGATGCGGCTTATGCATCTGTAGAACGTGTGAATGAGCTGCTCAATGCGAAAATGCATGGCCTGATGTATCACCAACACGAAACGGAAGACGAACAAACGTCTTCTGCCGCTGAATCTGCTGAAGAGGCGATTAATACTGCAAGTGCATATGCGGAGGCAACCGCGGGTGATGACGAAGAAGCCTATAGTTCGGATACTGAAGTAACCGAAGTTTATGCGGCTTCCGAAGAAGATGATGAAACAGCGAACTTATCTGAGGAAGTCTGTCAGGCCTTGATGAACACCAAACAGGTGCCGATTGGTAAAGTCACGCTGTGTCAGGATTATCAAGATGTTCGGGTGATACCGCTGCAAACAGATTCTGTACCATCGGCCTCTGATGCGGACGCATCCAACACAGATTCTGAGATTTCGGATGCTGTTGAGCAGTTAAAGCCAGTATTCCAGCAATATCAAAGTGAACAACTTATCGATGTCCAACAATTCCAGCAATTATGGCAAAAGCATCAAGCTGAAATTACACAGGTGCTGAATGCACAGGATAAAGCATCTTCGAATGTCGTGATGGATTTAGGCTTAGATCACAAAGGCCGAGTCCAAGCAATGGACTATCAATTGGCCTTTAATGAGCCACGTTTAGGTCAATTAAAGCTGAAAAGTAGTAACCAAATCTTGAATTATGGCAATGCGACTAAAATTGATCGTCAAGCCATGAAACAGGCAAAATCCATTGAGGAAGTCAGTAAAGATTCACTCTTTGAAAATATGTTGAAAGGCCTGCTTGCGCCAATCACGGGAAATGATCCTCTGCTTGCTGAAGCAGAAACTGCATCGGTCGATGATGTCCGTGCTGCAAATGAAGAAATCGAACTTCCTGAATATCTCAGTACTGTGGCATTGCAAAGTTATAAACGTCATCAATCTGAAGTGAAAGCCTATCAAGCGGCATTTGTCGTGGCATTTGCTAACTATCGCGCTCAGTATGTGCGTTATTACTCAGCCAATGATTTGAATGAAATTGCAGAAGTTTATGCATATCGATTTGTTGATGGCTTAAAAGAGCCAACAGGCAATGCGCTGAAACGTTTAAATCAATTACGTGATAAGCATGCTTTGCATCGCTATCAAGACTTTGATGACTTAGGTTCTTCAGTCAATCATTATGTGCAGTCGGGGATTGGTGAGTACAAAGCTCAGGTTGAATGGAAGCAGTTGCAAAAAACCTATAAGACTGATCAGGCGATTTTTGCACATTTATATCAACAAAACTTTTTAGCCAGTTATGAACTGGAAGGAACTGAAAAAGCGCATTTGGTGAAAGCATCAAAAATCTATGCGCAAGCCTTTGCTGATGATATCAAAGGAAAATTATCAGAAGCGTCATTGCAAGGCCTAGCAGCAGAACACGAAGAGTTGTTCAGCCAATCGGCTTATTATGAGACTTATAAGGCGATACAAAAACACAAGAACTAAGTTGGATCAAAAAAAGAACCTCAATTGAGGTTCTTTTTTTAGGTGTTTCGACTGCTCAGAAAGTGAATTGAGCAAATCATTTTGAATTATAGAAAGTCTTTTAGATCAGGTTTAATGCCATTCCAAATGGAAAAAGATTCAATCGCTTGACCAACCAACATGCCAAAACCTTCTGAGGTTGGAACATGGCGTGCTTTGGCTTGATCCAAAAATGTCGACGGTTTGCCATAGGCCATTTCATAAGCATGTGTAAATTGTAAAGCTTCAGGCAAAATCAGTGCATCACCCGTTAAACTGGCCGATGTTGCGTTAATCACCAGATCAAATTGACCTGCTAAGTCGGCGAGGGCAATGGCTGCAAGTTCGGCATTCGGTACGGCAGTTTTTAAGTCAGCGACCAATTGTTCAGCACGCGCTAAAGTACGATTGGCAATGACGATTTTTTTGGCCCCAGCTTGTACCAGTGGGTAAATCACGCCACGTGTCGCACCGCCTGCACCAATGATCAATATATCGGTCTGTTCTAAATTCCAATCTAAGGCACGGATGGCATCGACTAGGCCTTGTCCATCGGTATTATCGCCATGGAGTGTGCCATCTTGCATCCATAGTGTATTGACCGCACCTGCAATTTTGGCACGTTCAGTAAGGACGGCACATTGTGCATAGGCTTGTTCTTTAAACGGAACAGTGACATTTATACCGATGCCACCTTCGGCAAAGAAGGATTCGACACTGTGCTGAAAACCATCGAGTGGCGCAAGTCGTTTGCTGTACTGAATGTCGAGGCCTGTTTTTTCAGCGAAGGCATGATGAAGTTCAGGTGAGCGTGATTGTTCAATCGGGTTGCCAATCACGGCAAATTGTTTGCTCATTGCACAGCGTCCATGTAGATGTGAAAGAGCAGACAATATACGCCAAAACCGAGGATGGCTAAAGTTCGGGCAGTCTTAAAATCGTGAAATAAAGGCGGAAAATTAAGGATTACAAATATCTAGGACGCTTTGAATCAAGATGCTCGCTGCACTGATGACTAAACCAATCAAGGCAACCACCATGAAGCCAATAGCCAAATTATCATTCAAAGACGTTTCGGAAAAAATATTAGTACTGATAGCGCTGATCAGCACAACAGCAAAGCTCCAAAACACCAAGGCAGTAAGACTGACTGCTTTTTTATTGAGTGTTTGATGTGTCATGTGCGTTGTACTCCGTACAAGAAAGTTACAGCCATGAGTTTATTGACACATTGTGCAATGACATAGCGTAAAGCTGTTTAAAAGATGTGTCATTGTTGAGCAATATGATTACAAAGTAAATGCTTAAAAAATTTATTTATGCATCAAGATATTACCTAGAAATATAAATACTTTAATTAAAAGGCAATGAAAAGCCCCTGATGGACAGAGGCAAATACATGTCTATCTATTTTATTTCAATATATTAAGCCAATCATGCGGTTTTAAATAAAAGTCGGTGAGCTTTTTCTCGGCAGAATTTTCTTCCCATTCAGGACGATATGACCAGCCCGCCAAAGGTGGCATACTTACTAAAATGGATTCAATACGCCCACCAGTTTGTAAACCAAATAAGGTGCCACGGTCATACACTAGGTTATATTCAACGTAACGACCACGACGGTAAAGTTGGAAGTCTCGTTGTGCTTCGGTATAGGCTTTGTCTTGGTTTCTTTGGAAGATCGGTAAAATTGCCTCTAAATAACCATTACCGACGGCCTGCATATATTTGAAACAGGTTTCAAAGTCCCATTGGTTGAGATCATCAAAGAATAAACCACCCACACCACGTTGTTCATCACGGTGTTTGAGATAGAAATAGTCATCACACCATTTCTTATGTTCATCATAGAGCGTATCGCTAAATGGGGCACAAAGATCATGGGCAGTTTGATGCCAAGACAAGACATCTTCATCATTTGGATAAAATGGAGTGAGGTCAAAACCACCGCCAAACCACCAAATCGGATCTTGTCCTTCTTTTTCCGCGACAAATAAACGCACATTGGCATGTGAGGTTGGGACGTTGGGGTTTTTCGGGTGAATTACCAATGACACGCCCATGGCTTGCGCTTTTGCACCTGCAATAGCGGGATGGCGTTCAGTCGCTGAGGCAGGTAATTTTGAAATGTTGATGTGCGAGAACATCACACCACCTTTTTCAATCACCGTCCCATTTTGTAGAACACGTGAGCGACCACCACCACCTTCAGGGCGCTCCCAGTCATCGATCGCAAATTCGGCACTTCCGCCACCAGCACGTTCTTGCTGTTCCAATGCGGCACAAATCCGTGCCTGTAAATCGCGAAGGAATTCATCTACACGTTGAATATCGGCTGAAGTTGGATTCTGCATGGTGACCTTTATTAAAATAATTTAAAGATAATTGTCATCAAAGCATAAATTACGTGAAAACTTAAGGCATTTTTCCCGATACTCAGCATCGGATCTTTGCTTTAAATCTAGATATCTAGTGATTAAACCAAAAGATCATGCAAAGTTAGCAGCAATTGCTCCGGCTGAAATTGAGCCTATTCCGACAAATTTGCTAGGTTGAATTCACATCTGAAGCTCAGCACAATAATCATCAGGTAGATTTAAATTGAATCTCATTGATTGAAATGGTGCATCGATGTCTCAGCAGGCGAGTTCTTTAATTCAAAAATACAATGTACCAGGTCCACGCTATACCAGTTATCCAACCGTGCCGTATTGGGAGGAAGCTGAATTTTCATTGCAACAGTGGAAACAGGGATTGAAGCGTTCATTTGATGAGACTAATCACAGCGAAGGCATCAGTCTGTACATCCATCTACCCTTTTGTGAAAGCTTATGTACGTTTTGTGGTTGCCATAAAAAAGTTACGAAAAAACATGAGATGGAGCTGCCTTATATTCAGGCGGTGCTGAAAGAATGGGACTTATATTGTCAGCTCTTGGTCGATCGACCGAAGATTAAAGAAATTCATTTGGGCGGGGGAACGCCTACTTTCTTTTCTCCTGAGCATCTCACCCAGTTGATTCAAGGCATTCTAGCGCAGGCGGATATTGCCGATGCACATGAATTTAGCTTTGAAGGGCATCCGAACAATACCACACGTGAGCATTTACAAGCCTTGTACGATGTTGGGTTTCGACGTGTGAGCTATGGGGTACAGGATTATAATGAGAAGGTGCAAAAAGCCATCCACCGTATTCAACCCTTTGCACATGTTGAGCAGGTGACACAGTGGGCACGTGATATTGGCTATACCTCTATTTCACATGATTTGGTTTTTGGTCTGCCATTTCAGGATTTAAACGATGTGTTGCATACCATTGAACAGACCACTCGTTTGATGCCAGATCGTCTAGCCTTTTATAGCTATGCGCATGTGCCGTGGATTAAGGGCAATGGGCAACGTGGTTTTAAAGATGCCGATGTGCCGAAAGATGATTTAAAGCGTCAATGCTATGAAGAAGGTAAAAAACAGCTACTGGCGCAGGGCTATCATGAAATTGGGATGGATCATTTTGCATTAACCCAAGATCCGATGTATCAAGCTTTTCAGCAGGGCAGTTTGCACCGTAATTTTATGGGCTATACCGCATCGAAAACCCAAGTGATGATTGGTCTCGGCTTATCTTCGATCAGTGATAGTTGGTACAGCTTTGCACAAAATGAAAAGAAAATTGAAGACTATTATGCACGTTTAGAAGCGAATGAAATTCCAGTCTATCGGGGGCATGTGCTGACAGATGAGGACTTAATCATTCGTAAACATATTCTCAATTTGATGTGTACCTTCCAAACTTCTTGGGCAGGTCCAGAAATGCAATTTCCTGAGCTTGATGAAGTATTAGCGCAATTGGCTGAAATGCAAGAAGATGGCTTGCTCGAGATTTTTGATCAGCACATTCAGGTGAGTGATGCAGGCAAGCCTTTTGTCCGTAATATCTGCATGGCTTTTGATTTACGATTAAAACGTCGTGTTCCTGAAAATCGTATTTTTTCGATGACGATTTGAATTTTCCCTAACCCCTCTTTAATAAAGAGGGGGAAGCCTCCCTTTTGTAAAGGGAGGTTTGGAGGGATTAATTTATGGAGAATTTAAAGGATTTTTAAAAATCATCCTTTTGATACATATGCGACATACGATCATGTTTGGTTTTTAAATATTGTTCGTTAAAGGGATTTAAACCCACAGTCAGCGGAACACGATCAACGACATTCACCCCTTGCTCTTGGAGCGCTTCAATTTTTAAAGGGTTGTTGGTAATGAGACGCACCGCAGTAATGTTGAGATGATTCAATATGATAGGACACATATCATAACGACGTGCATCGGCAGGAAGATCCAATAATAAATTGGCATCCACTGTGTCATGGCCTTGGTCTTGTAGGGCATAGGCACGGATTTTATTGGTTAAACCAATACCGCGACCTTCTTGGCGTAAATATAAAATCACCCCTTGACCCGCTTCATTAATTAATTTTTGGGTGGCTTGAAGTTGTGGGCCGCAGTCACATTTGAGTGAAGCAAAGGCATCACCAGTCAGGCATTCGGAGTGGATACGTACTAAAACAGGTTCAGTGGGAGCTTGTTCTAGTCCTTTAGAGAGTGCGACATGTTCTTCACCGGTTTCAGGATCCTGAAAAACCGTAATATTGAATTCACCAAAAGCGGTCGGTAATCTTGACGTTGCGACAAATTCTATAGGCACTGCTTAACCCGTTTATTCGATTATAAATTGGCTAAAGTATAGCGTAATGCTTGGACATTGGTAGAATTGCAACGACGAATTTATGCAGAACATTTTCTTTTTTGTATAAAGCGAACGATAATAGTTGATAAATAGGAAGATTATTCAGGATAATCTGACTCATTCAAAATCTCCCCAACGAGATCATTGCTAAAAATTACATCGCTACAAGTTTGGCTGATTGTAAGGTGATACAATTCGACGATATGATCGAGTTACCCATTTAGACCGAGCTTAGGAATTTGCCAGGCTTTAGAAGGCTTTGCCACATTATGCTGTATAAAGAAATACCATCTCAACGCCCTGTAACACCGTTGCTGGATACGATTAACCATCCTCAACAACTTCGTTTACTCGAGCGCAGCCAATTAGAGCAAGTGGCGGATGAGTTACGTCAATTTATTTTGTATGCGGCCGGACAAAGTGGTGGGCATTTTGGTGCCAATCTTGGGGTGATCGAATTAACCGTGGCATTACATTATTGTTTTGAAACGCCACGTGATCGTTTGATTTGGGATGTGGGTCATCAAGCTTATCCGCATAAAGCCTTAACCGGTCGTCGTGAACAATTAGTGACGATTCGTGCCAAAGATGGTTTGGCTGCGTTTCCTGCCCGTGAAGAATCTGAATTTGACACCTTTGGTGTAGGCCATTCATCAACAGCGATTTCTGCTGGTCTTGGGATGTCATTGGCACGTCGCTTCAAGCAAGATCCCTGTCATGTGGTTGCAATCGTGGGTGATGGCGCGATGACAGCGGGCATGGCTTTTGAAGCCATGAACGATGCGGTGGCACACAATGCTGACCTCATGGTGGTATTGAACGACAATGATATGTCGATCTCATGCAGTACCGGTGGTTTTGCCAAACATTTGGCTGCGATTTGGGAAAGTGGTCAATCGGTTAATATTTCTGAAAATGGCGAAGCCTATATTCAACCGCATCCTGAATGGGCGTATAACTCACGCCTACATTGTGCTGCGACCGATGCTGCAGATAACTTATTTAAAGCCATTGGCTTTAACTACTTTGGTCCTTTTGATGGGCACGATGTTGAACAATTAACACATGTGTTTGAAGCCTTAAAAAAACGCACAGGCCCACGTTTAGTGCATGTCTATACCAAAAAAGGTAAAGGCTTTGCACCTGCCGAAGCAGATCAAATCAAATACCATGCCATCAGTAAAGTGAATGCACCCGTTGCAGTGGCAACTGCACCGAAATATTCAGATGTTTTTGGTCAGTGGTTATGTGATGAAGCTGCACAGGATGATCGTTTATTGGCGATTACTCCAGCGATGTGTGAAGGCTCAGGCATGGTGCAATTTGCCAAGCAGTTCCCTGAGCGCTTCTTTGATGTTGCCATTGCAGAACAACATGCGGTGACTTTGGCTGCGGGTATGGCCTGTGAAGGGGTAAAACCGGTTGTTGCAATCTATTCAACCTTCTTACAACGTGGTTATGACCAGCTGATTCATGACGTCGCTTTGCAAAATCTTGATGTGACATTTGGTATCGACCGTGCAGGTTTGGTTGGTGAAGATGGCCCAACGCATGCCGGTGCATATGATTATGCCTTTATGCGTACCGTGCCAAACATGGTGATCATGGCGCCGAAAGACGAAAATGAATGTCGTCAAATGTTGCATACGGCTTATTTGTATAAAGGCCCAGCGGCGGTACGTTACCCACGTGGTAATGGACTGGGTGTTGAGATTCAGCAAGAGATGATTGAGCTTGAAATTGGCCGTGGTGAAATTGTTGCAAACTTCAATGATCAGCAAGATGACACCATTTCTATACTGGCTTTTGGTAGTCGTGTTCAAGCGGCACTAGAGGCAGGGCAGGCTTTAGCGACAAAGCTAGATGTGGCTGTACGTGTGATTAATATGCGCTTCGTGAAGCCATTAGATACACAGTTGATCGATCAAATCGCAGCAAGTACGCAACTATTTGTGACAGTTGAAGAGCATGCAGTCATGGCGGGTGCGGGCAGTGCAGTAAATGAATATTTAGCCCAAGCAGGCGTGGTTAAGCCTGTGCTGAATTTAGGTTTGGCTGACGAGTTCATGCATCAAGCAACACATGCTCAAATGTTGCATCAGGCTGGACTGGATGCTGAAGGCATTGGCGCTTCAGTGACACAGAGCTGGCTAAAACATAAGCAAACAGTGGTTTGTTGAATTTCTAATTTTTAGAAACATTTTTTCCCTAAAAGCCCTTATATTTGATAAGATATAAGGGCTTTTATGCATTATTCTTTATCAGTATCTTCAAATTTGTAGTGGGTGTTCAATGGAACCTATGGTGGTTATGGCTGCGCGTGCGGCTCAATTAGTTGGTCAAGAGCTTTTAAAAGCGCATCAAAATCGTCATAAACTCGATCTACAAGTCGAAGAAAAAGGAATTGATGGTCCAGTAACGCGTGTAGACCGTTATTTGGAACAATTGACTATCGATACCCTACGTAAAAGCTATAAAAATCACAGTTTCCTAGGCGAAGAGTTTGGTCTTCAAGAAGGCAAAGGTCACGACGCTGATTGGTGTTGGATCATCGACCCACTTGATGGCACATTAAACTTCGTTAATGGTGTTCCACATTTCTGTATCTCTATCGCAGTTCAACATAAAGGTGTAACTCAACACGGTGTTATTTATGACCCTGTGAAAGATGAGTTGTTCTCTGCAAGCCGTGGTCGCGGTGCGATGATGAACCAACGCCGTATTCGTGTAAATGTAAAAGACAGCTTAGAAAACACTTTCCTTTCAGTGGGTCATGCGTATCGTAAAATTCGTAATGGCGAAGTGGTTTCTTATGCGAAAAACCATTTCAACTCATTGTTAAATGTGACTGAAGCCGGTGCTCAATACCGTCGTTCAGGTTCTGCTGCTCTTGATCTAGCATATGTTGCTGCCGGTCGTTTCGATGGTTATTTCGAACTTGGTTTGAAACCTTGGGACATCGCTGCAGGCGAACTTATTGTGAAAGAAGCGGGTGGTACTGTGGTTGATGCTCGTGGTGGTAACGACTCAATGGACAATGGTCAAGTACTTGCATGTTCTATGAAAATGCTTAAACCGCTTATGCAAGCTGTAGTTCCAGCTTGGGGCGAAGCTGCTAAATAATAGAACGCTTAGTTCGAGTTTATTGACAGAATAATGAAATAAAGCCCTCTTTATGAGGGCTTTATTTTTGTCTAATCGGTCAAAAATAATGGCTTAAACACCTATAACTTAAAGCTTCTTACAAAAAATATTCTGAAGTTGACTAAAACAGGTGACATTTAAAAACTTTCTGCTATAATCCCCGCACGCACTAAATTTCGTTCATTACCTGAACATTCTCTTCTATCATTGTGTATGCGCGTTCCGGTCCAAAGAGAGGACGATATTTCGCGCCCCACCCAATCGCTAAGCGATTCCTTCAGGTTGCGGCTGTAATCATGTGTGCGTTATACGCATCGTCGTTCTCGGATCGCCGCTGATTCTATATTTTCAGCGTCTTTTGCTGTGCCGCTTTTTGCCGATGTCCATCTGAATTTATATTTTTAATGGAGCACCCATTTTTGGGGTGAAATACTCTATGAGCAAAACTTTTGCTGATTTTCCTTTACATGAGTCGTTACAACTAGCATTACAAGGTCTAGGTTTTACTACTCCGACTCCAGTGCAAGAACAATCAATTCCAGCTGCATTAGAAGGTAAAGACCTTCTTGTATCAAGCCAAACTGGTTCTGGTAAAACTGCTGCATTCTTACTCCCAACTGTGAATGCTTTGGCTGGTCAAGACACATTGATGTCTTTCAAAGAGCGCATGAAAGCGGTAACTGCACCGTCTATTCTTGTACTTTGCCCTACACGTGAATTGGCTCAACAGGTTAGCCAAGACGCAATTGCTTTAGTACGTCACATGAAAGGTGTTCGTATTGCTGCAATTATGGGTGGTATGCCTTTCGGTAAACAAATCCAACAGCTTAAAGGTGCACAAGTTGTCGTAGCGACTCCAGGTCGTTTACTTGACTTGGTTAACCGTCGTCAAATTAAACTAGACAACGTTGATGCGTTAATCGTTGACGAAGCTGACCGTATGCTTGACTTAGGTTTCTCTGAAGACCTAGAAGCGATCAGCGACTTGGCTGCTAACCGTAAACAAACATTAATGTTCTCTGCAACATTTGCGCCGCGTATCATTACACTTGCAGAACGCATGATGAATGATCCACAGCGTATTGCGATTGAAACTGGTCATTCTACAAATACTGACATTGCTCAGACTCTTCACTGGACTGACGGTTTCGAACATAAGAAAAAACTTTTGACTCACTGGTTATCTGATGAGTCTGTAGATCAAGCAGTTGTATTCGCATCTACTCAAGAAGATACAGATATGCTGGCTGAAGAACTTGCAGAAGCAGGTCACTCAGTTGTCGCTCTTCACGGTGCAATGCCACAAACTGTACGTAACCGTCGTTTACGTAGCATTCGTGAAGGTCGTGCAAAAATCTTAGTTGCGACTGACGTTGCTGCACGTGGTCTAGACGTACCAACAATTTCTCACGTAATTAACTTCGGTCTTCCAATGAAGAACGAAGACTATGTACACCGTATCGGTCGTACAGGTCGTGCGGGCCGTACTGGTAACGCGATTACTTTAGCGACTTACCGTGAACGCGGTAAAATCCGTGCTTTAGAAGACTTCTTAGATGCACGTTTAAATGTGTCTGAAATTGAAGGTCTTGAGCCATCTCCACCTCCTGCACGCGGTAGCCGTGATGGCGGTCGTGGTCGTCGTGATGGCGGTCGCGGTGGTCGTGGTGGTTTCGGTGGCGGTCGTCGTTTTGAAGGTGAATCAAACTTCAAACGTCGTGAAGGCAACCGTGATGGCGAACGTCGTTCATTCGGTGGCGAAGATCGTCCACGTCGCGAATATAACAACGATCGTCCACGTCGTGAAGGTGGTTTTGAAGATCGTCCACGTCGCGAATTTAACAATGATCGTCCACGTCGTGAAGGCGGTTTCGAAGATCGTCCACGTCGCGAATTTAACAACGATCGTCCACGTCGTGAAGGCGGTTTTGAAGATCGTCCACGTCGCGAATTTAACAGCGATCGTCCACGTCGTGAAGGTGGTTTTGACCGTCGTTCTAACGATGACAACCGTGGTAACCGTGTAGATTACAAACCAGCTCGTGAAGGTTATGGCGATCGTCCAAAACGTTCATTTGGTGAAGATCGTCCACGTCGTGAATTCAACGGTGACCGTCCTCAACGTTCATTTGGTGAAGATCGTCCAAAACGTTTCGGCGATGACCGTCCAAAACGTTTCGGTGATGATAAACCACGCGGCGAACGCACTTTCGGTGAAGACCGTCCACGTCGTAAATTCAATGACTAATTGAATTTCGAGAGAAATATCGAAAAAACCGGTGGAAACACCGGTTTTTTTTATGGATTTAAATTAGCTTTTTAATCAGAAAAATGTATACTTGATCAAACTTTATGTGTTTAATGATAATTAATATGAACGGAAACGCGTTGGCAAATATGCGTACAGTGATGATCGAGGTACTTATGCCTTATATCGGTTTGACACTCTTATTGTGTAATATCGTTTACTATATATACAATTATTTTAACTAAATTCTTCTATTGGGTTGAAAGCAGCCTCTATAAAATCGCATTAATAATAAAAAACAATTTACCTGATGGAATGCAGGGATATGCGCTCATGCAATGGTAACATTTTAAACTTCAATCCTTTATAGTATGCATGCTGAAAAAAATGCAGGAAAATCCTCAGCTATGAATAATCAAACGTCTTCTCAGACTCAGGCACTGATCGAAGTGAAAAACCTGAGTTTTAAGCGAGGAGAGCGCGTCATTTATGACAATGTCAGTTTAAAAATTCGTCGTGGTCAGATCACTGCAATTATGGGTCCATCTGGTACAGGTAAAACGACTTTACTCCGTTTAATTGGTGGTCAATTGACTCCCGATAATGGAGAAGTGTTGCTTGATGGGCAGGACATTGCACAGATGTCACGTCAGGAACTCTTCGCTGCGCGTGCGCGTATGGGGATGCTGTTTCAGAGCGGCGCATTATTTACCGATATGTCGGTATATGAAAACGTAGCCTTTCCAATTCGTGCGCATACCAAGTTGCCAAAGCATTTGATCGCTGAAATTGTTGCGTTGAAATTAGAGTCTGTTGGTTTACGTGGTGCAGAAAAAATGATGCCCTCTGAACTTTCAGGTGGTATGAATCGTCGTGTGGCTTTGGCCCGTGCAATTGCACTCGATCCTGAGCTGATCATGTATGACGAACCCTTTGCAGGGCAAGACCCGATTGTGATGGGGGTTTTAACTCGCTTGATTCGTTCGCTACGTGAAGCTTTAGATCTAACCACGATTATTGTTTCGCATGATGTGGCTGAAACATTATCAATTGCAGATTACATCTATGTTGTGGCTGAAGGGAAAGTGCAGGGCGAGGGAACACCTGAGCAGTTAAAAGCACATGCTTCGCCTTTTGTGAAGCAGTTCTTGACGGGTTCGGTAGAAGGTCCGGTCGATTATCAATTCAGTCATCAGCCCTATTTAAATCATGAGGTTCGTTCATGAATGCTATTGCCGCATTAGGTAGACGCGTCATTGAACGTGTTCGAGGAATCGGCGTAGCAACCATTATGTTGCTGCAGATTCTTTTTTCCATGCCGACTTTACTTGGCGTGAAATTGTTTATTTATCAGATGTACCGTGTTGGTGTGCTTTCATTACTAATTATTGTGGTATCTGGCTTATTTATTGGCTCGGTACTGGGTTTGCAGATGTATAGCATTCTGTCGACCTTTGGTAGTGAAGCGATGCTCGGCACCGCAGTTGCGCTGACTTTATTGCGTGAACTTGCACCTGTGGTTGCGGCTTTACTCTTTGCTGGTCGTGCAGGTTCTGCTTTGACGGCTGAAATTGGTTTGATGAAAGCCACTGAGCAGTTGTCGAGTATGGAAATGATCGGGGTCGATCCATTAAAACGTGTGATCTCGCCACGACTTTGGGCCGGTATTTTTAGCTTGCCAATGTTGTCGGTGATTTTCGCTGCGGTCGGCATCATGGGCGGTAAATTGGTGGGTGTTGATTTTCTAGGTGCAGATGAAGGCTCTTATTGGAGTGGCATTGAGAACAGTGTGCAATTCTTTAAAGACGTCTTTAATGGCACCATCATCAAAAGTTTTGTTTTTGCATTAATTTGTACTTGGATTGCGGTCTATCAGGGCTATGCCTGTGTCCCAACTTCAGAAGGTATTGCAACGTCGACCACACGTACTGTCGTGTATTCTTCGTTGTGTGTTTTAGGATCAGATTTCGTGTTGACTGCGGTCATGTTCGGAGGTATTTAATGAAATCACGTACGAGTGAACTGGCCGTCGGTTTTTTTGTCATTCTTTTTGCTATCGCTATTTTCTTCTTGGCGATGCGTGTGAGTGGTTTGGTCGGCAATAACATCGAAGACAGTTATGAATTGACCGCGACATTTGAAAATGTAAACGGGATTAAACCCCGTGCCAAAGTCACCTTAAGCGGTGTCAAAGTCGGTCAAGTGGAGTCGTTGAAACTCGATCCTGTGACGCGCTTAGTGACAGCACATCTGATTATGGATGGCTCATTAACCTCTTATAACGCAGAACAATTAAAAGAAGTGCAAAAGAATGCACTCGAAGAACTGCGTTACACATCAGATTATGAAGCAGCAACACCTGCGAAACAAAAAGAAATGGAACAGCAACTGATTGCTAACATGAAATCCATCACCAATATCGATGAAGATGCTTACATTATGGTGGCAACCAATGGTTTATTGGGTGAGAAATATTTGAAAATTGTACCGGGTGGTGGTGTCAACTTCTTAAAACGTGGTGACCAAATTGGTAATACCCAAGGTACGATGGAAATCGAAGATTTGGTGTCTAAATTTGTGACCGGTGGTGCAGGGAACAAATCTGACAGCACAGCAGATACTGAACAAAAAACAGAAGCTGCTGACACAACAACGGCAGACGAACCTGCATTTGTTGAATAATTTTTAGGAGAAATTAAGTGAACACATTGTTAAAACATACGCTTACAGCAAGTATCTTATCAACTATGATGGCAGGTACAGCTTTTGCTGCTCCAAGCGAAGCACCACCTGCATTTGTAAAAAAAGTGGCTGATGGCCTCATTACACGTTTAAAAGCAGACCACGCAAAACTACAAAATAACCCTGCGGCTGTGAAAGCGATTGTTCGTCAAAACTTAGACCCGTACATCGATTCACAAGCGTTCACACGTATCGTGATGGGTACGTATGCAACGAATCAATACAGCTCAGCGGCTCAACGTGCACAGTTTGAACGTAACTTCCGTGCAACACTGATCGAAAACTATGGTTCAGCTTTTGCCAAGTTTAGTAACCAAACGTATAGCATGCGTCCATATAAGGCGTCGAACAGTAAGAACCCTGTTGTAACGATTGATTTCCATAACAACGGTGAAAAAATTCCAGTCTCTTTCCAGTTGGCAGATAAAGGTTCACAATGGAAAATCCGTAATATCAACGTTTCGGGTATCGACCTAGGCTTACAATTCCGTAATCAGTTTGCGGCAACTGTAAAACGTAATGGCGGTAACATTGATAAAGCAATTGCGAACTTCAAACCTGATGCTGATGCAGCATTAGACAAGAAAAAATAAGATAGGTGATGTGTGATTAAACTTCATCAACAAGAATTGATAGTTTCAGGCAAAATCGATTACAACAATGCCGAATTGTATTATCAAGACGGCTTGAAATTGATTCAACAACAGCAAGCTTTTCCCTTAGTGGTCAATCTTGCTGAGCTTGAACATGGCAGCACTTTGGCTTTAGCTGTTTTGGTCCGTTGGTTACGCCAAACGCCAAAAGCGCAAGGTTTGCAGTTTAAAGCAGTCCCTGAAAAAATGATGAAGATTATTCAAGCCTGTCATCTTGAGCATGACTTGCAATTGATCTAAATAAAAAAAGCACCATAAGGTGCTTTTTTTATTTTAGCGGGACAAGAAACTCTCGCAAGTCCGCGCAATAGGAAAGCACTAAATCCATTTCTTCCAGCGGAAGTACATCAATGGGCCAATAAAGAATGCTACGATGATTAAGCTGACCACGATAAAACTGGTTGTACCATGTGCGAAGGGCAGTACATCGGTGTTCATCCCATAGACACTGGCCACTAACATCGGTGGCGCAAGCATACTTGGTAAAATCGAGAATCGACGAATCGTATCATTCTGTTCGGTGTTAATGAACCCAGAGGTGGTATCCAGTAAGAATCGAACCTTTTGGAACAAGAAAGCATCATGCTCAACAAGAGAGCGCACGTCTTCACTGAGTTCTCGGATGTCGGCATCATAAATATGACTGCCCAAGGCGCGAGGACGTGACAGGAAGGTGAGAACACGACGTAAGTCGATCAGACACAGCTGAGCTTTCCCGAGCATATCTTCTAAATGCGCAAGTCGGGTAATCATGTCATCTAAGTCTAAAATCATCTCACGATGACGGTTATTCAGCACTTCTGTGGAATACTTTTCTAAGTCCTTGTGGATATCTTCCAAGATATCCGCAAGCTCATCGAGTTTGGCTTCTAAAAGACCCAATAAAATCCAAGTTGGATCTTTATAGTCAATTTCATAGTCATTACGACGCGCACGGGCACGAAAGGCACGGAAAGCCACCAGCTTTTCACCCCGTAAAGTGAATAAGCGCTCTTTATGCAAAATAAAGGCAACTGTCTGCACGGTAGCTAAGGTGCTGGCATTTTCTTCGGGTTCGCCATCGACCTGAAAATTTTTATTTTTCGTTAAAAAATAGGTGCTGATGTGCAAAATACCGTCGTCATCACGGTAGAATCGTGCACTCGACGAAATATCTTCTAATGATTTTAATGTAGGTAAATTTTGATCATAGGCATCCATAATCCATTGCTGCTCTTCCTGAGACGGGGCAATGAGATCGAGCCAGACTAAATCCTGATGTAAATCGAAGTCACCATTGATGGTGACATCTTCCAGGCTACCGCGCTCTGTGGCGTAAAAGGCTTCAAGCATGTTGTCTTTTCCCCTTGCGCAGTAAGTTAAAAATGAATGGGTGTATTTTAGACAAGGATTTGCTGAAAAACACTGTTCTAATGCTTATTTTATGAAAAAATCTGTTTAAAGTTGATTTTTCCAGCATAGCGTTCCTGATCTGATGGTGATTATAAATGAAATCTATCGCAATTTTCTGTGGTTCCGCCCTTGGTAACAATCCTGCCTATTTACAGGTGGCTGAAAAAGTCGGTCGTCATTTAGCGGCACGAGGCATCACACTGGTCTATGGTGGTGGTCGTTCAGGTTTGATGGGTGTTGTGGCAGATAGTGCTTTGCGTGCAGGTGGGCAAGTCATTGGGGTGATTCCAAAAGTCTTGGTCGATAAAGAATTGGCACATCCAGATTTAACCGAATTGCATGTGGTAGAAAATATGCAACAACGGAAAACCAAAATGTCTGAACTCTCGGATGGTTTTGTGGCGATTCCAGGTGGAGCAGGGACTTTAGAGGAAATTTTTGAGCAGTGGACGTGGGCTCAATTGGGCATTCATTTAAAGCCATGTGCCTTTCTCAATGTAGATGGTTTTTATGACGATTTATTGAATTTTCTAAAAACAACTGCAGAAAAAGGCTTTACCCATCCGCGTTTTATCGAAGGCTTAATTGCAGAAGATAATATTGAAACGATTGTTGAAAAGTTTCAACATTTCACTGCGCCAGAGCCGAAATGGGGCATGGTTGAACGTACAGTCTTTATCACCGATTTGGAACAAGATTGATGAAAACTATCACTGTTGCCGCAGCCATTATTCTAAATGAACAGCATGAACTTTTAGTGGTTCGTAAAAAACACACGGCATTCTTTATGCAAGTGGGTGGCAAGTTAGAACCCAATGAAGCCCCTGAAATCACCATGCTACGTGAAATTCAGGAAGAAATTGGCTGCGCTGCGCAGATTGAACAATTCATTGGTCGTTTTGAAACGGCCGCTGCGAACGAAGCCGATCATCTACTGGTGAGTTATGTCTATCTGGTCCAGTTGCAAGGTGAACCGAAAATTGATGCAGAAATTGCAGCGATGCAATGGGTCAGCTTAGATGATACACAAACAAAACTCGCACCTTTAACACGTGAGGTGGTGATTCCTTGGGTGAAGCAGCAGGCGCGATCTCTTGCTGAAAGCTAAACTGCTTCGCTTGTTCATTTTCTTTAGAGGTTGATGTTTGAAACTAAGGCTGTGCCGCAGCAATGCATGCGGCATATACCTGCGTGCAATGTAGCTGATGTAACAGCGTACTTAATGCATGGATTGAACTCCCCGTGGTCACCACATCATCGATAATGAGGACTTTACGGAAACGGTGTTTTTCAGTTGGGTCGATAATAAATTGCTGTTCGATATTTTCTAGGCGTTCTAGCCGACTTAAACCTTTTTGAGCGTGCTGTGCTTGACGAATCACCGGTTGCCAAACAGGGATGCGCAATTGCTTTGCCATCATCTGTGCAACGAGCAGCATTTGGTTATACCCACGGTCTTTAAGGCGTTCTACTGAAATAGGCATGGGGACGATGGCTTGAACCCTAGCTAAGCGCAAGCTTAAAAGGCTCTGTGCCAGTAAATTTTGATAGTGCAATTGTTGCTCATACTTATAGCTTTGAATGATGCGATCTATAGGGAAATCATAGTAAAAGGCACAAGAGATGCTGTGTTCATGGCGATCAACCGCTTGTTTAAACCAAGGCAGTTGTGCCCAGCAGTCGGTACAAAGCGAATGATGTTGTTGTCGATCGATACCGCAGAGCAGGCAAGGGGAAACGCTCTGTATTCCTTTTTGGATGAAGTGTTGGATAGATTGGAGCATGTTTTTATTCTAATCATTCTTTTTTGAGTATTTTGCACAGTTCGTGGTGAAGTGCAATCACAACACCACAGCAACCTGTTCGACAAGCTTATTGGTTCAAGCCAATCTGTATAATTAGGATGATCGATCTGTCATCCTAATAATTATTATACATAGGCGTATCGAGGAGCTTCCGGCAGCCATCGTTTTAAAAGCGCTTGAGCCTGTGCAGGATAGTCATTCAGGACTTGTTGAGCCACATAGTGAGCCTGATTGAGTAAATGGTCATCTCGCTCTAATTTTGCTACACGAAAGCCCATATCGCCCGTTTGTTTAGTGCCGAGGAGCTCACCGGGGCCGCGAATTTCCAAATCTTTTTCAGCAATAATAAAGCCGTCATTGGTCTCGCGCATAATGCGTAAACGCTCTTGCCCATTTTGCGACAAGGGATTTTTATACAGCAAGGCACAGAAACTGGCTTTGGCACCACGCCCTACACGACCACGTAGCTGATGTAGTTGTGAAAGCCCTAGGCGTTCTGCATTTTCAATCACCATGATTGAGGCGTTCGGGACGTCAACACCGACTTCAATGACGGTGGTTGCAATTAGTAATTGCAATTCATTATTTTTAAATTGCTGCATCACTGCTTGCTTTTCATCGGCCTTCATTTTGCCGTGAACCAGACCAATATTGAGGTCTGGGAAGCGTTCTTTAATTTCATTAAAAGTTGCTTCAGCGGCTTGAGCATCTAAGGTTTCGGATTGTTCCACTAGGGTACAGACCCAATAGGCTTGTTTGCCTTCAGCACAATTGCTGGCAATCCGCTGTAGCACTTCTTCACGACGATCCAGTGGAATGGTGACCGTTTGAATCGGTGTACGACCGGGTGGTAGTTCATCAATGACAGAGGTGTCTAAGTCGCCATAAGCCGACATCGCCAAGGTACGAGGAATAGGGGTTGCTGTCATCACCAGTTGATGTGGTGTCATGCCATTGAGACCTTTGTTCCGAAGTGCCAAACGCTGATCGACACCAAAACGGTGTTGCTCATCAATAATCACTAAACCCAATTTGGCAAATTGAACATTGTCTTGAAATAAAGCATGTGTGCCGACCACTAAATTAGCAGAACCATCTTGAATACTTTGTTCTGCTGCAGCTCGAGCTTTACCTTTTTGCTTGCCTGAAAGCCAGGACACGGTCAGTCCCATAGGCTCAAACCATTTTTTGAAATTTAGATAATGTTGTTCGGCCAAAATTTCTGTTGGCGCCATCATGGCCACTTGCCAACCTTCCTCAAGCGCATGACAGGCTGCAACGCCTGCAACCAAGGTTTTACCTGCACCTACATCGCCTTGTACGAGTCGCAGCATAGGTTTGTTCTTTTTCAGATCGACCGCAATTTCTTTGGACACGCGTTTTTGTGCGCCGGTCATTTCAAACGGTAGTGTACTTAAAAGCTGTTTGGTGAAGTTCTTACTTGCAGAGAATGACGGTGCTTCGATTTGTTGAATATAAGCACGGCGGCTGAGCAAACTGACCTGATGGGCAACCAATTCTTCGAAAATTAAACGTTGCTGTGCAGGATGAGAACCTTGGCTGAGTTGCAACATATTGGCATCGACAGGGGGGTGATGAATATAGTCCAGTGCTTGTTTTAGGGCATAGCCATTGGTGAATTTTTCTGGCAATAATTCAGGTAAGTCATCACTATATAACTGTAGTGCTTGTTTGACGTATTCACGCAGTTTGGGCTGTGTTAAGCCTTCAGTTGCAGGGTAAATCGCAGTGAGTTGGGTTTGAGGTAAAGGCGTGTGTTCAGTAATCACCTGTAGTTCAGGATGATACATTTCTAAGCCACGAGCACCAACACGGACTTCACCAAAAATCCGTAAACGATTTCCCGGTTTTACCCGATCAGTAATGCCTTTGTAGATATGGTAAAAACGTAAAGTGACTTTGCCACAATCGTCATCCAAAAGGGCGGCCATCGATTTACGCTTACCGGGTGGGAAGTCGATATTTTTGACCGTGCCTTCTAGTAAATAACTGCGGCCCACGGTTAATTGGTTCATGGGGATGATCGTGCTACGATCTTCATAGTCGCGTGGCAGATGAAACAAAAGATCATCTGTCGTGAAAATATTTAGTTTTTCAAGTAAAGCAGCGGCGGCATTGCCAACCCCTTGCAATTGATGGACGGCAGCCATGTCCCCTCAACTTCGGTTTATATGATCTAAATGGATCAGTTCTGAGAATAGGTCGTTTGATGCATATTCTATTTATCGGTTATGGTAAAACATCGCAACGTGTTGCTAAACAATTATTTCAGCAAGGTCACCAAATTACCACAGTGAGTCGTAGTGCGAAAGAGGATGATTTTGCAGAACATTTAATCCAAGATGTTCACCAACTGGATTTGTCGCAGGTTCAACCGATTGATGTAGTCTATGTTCTTTTGGCTCCTGCACGTCATGCTCAACTCAATGCTGTGGATGCTTACCGACACACTTATGTCGATTCTGTACAGCCGATTGTTCAAGCATTAGCACATCATCCAATACAACGTTTAATCGTGGTGTCTTCCACTCGTGTCTATGGTGAACATGCGGGGGAGCGGATTGATGATGACACTGTGCCACATCCGATCGATGAGCAGGGCATGTTGTTACTGGAAATGGAGCATCGCTACACACAAGCATTTCCTAACGAATGCGTGATCGTACGTCCCTCTGGGATTTATGGCACATCGACAACACGAATGCAGAAACTGGCAGAAACGACTCATCGCTATCCCAATATTCATTGGTCAAATCGAATACATATCGATGATTTGGCAAAATTTCTGTGTCATCTACTTCACGTGGAACATCCTGAAAAATCATATATTTGTACTAATAACCAACCTCAACCTTTGCATGAGCGAATCTTGGAATTGCAAAGAGCTATGCATTTACCCGAATTGGTTTTAGAGAGTGAAGTAGAAACAGGTAAAAAGATTTATGCAACGCGGATGATGGAGAGTGGTTTTAAGTTAGCGCACGATTGATTGTGATGTGTATGTAAAATTGGCGTGACGTATAAAATTCAGAGCAGCTTTGTGAGTATTAAAAGAAATTCTATAAATGAATAAGATAGGTCTTTTACAACATGTATTGTTCAAATTTTCGGATGGATCTCAAAGGATAAAAATTAAATAATGACAAAATCATTTGCTGAACTTACTTAGAATCTACCCCATAGACCGATTCTGGAAAAAGCTTTGAGTTATTTTGAAAATTTACCAAAGATCTCGATTGATTGTGGTTGTGGTGCAGGAAATGAATCATCATTTCTACTCCGTCATAATTTTAAAGTATATGCATTTGATCCAACTGTTGAAGCTAAAAATATCTGTCTAAGTAAATTTAAAGACAATAAGAATTTTTTATTTTCTAATCAGGCCTTTGAAGACTATAGCTTTCCTAAAGCTAGTTTAATTATTGCTTTATTCAGTTTATTTTTTTGTTCTACGGATTCGCTTGAAAGTGTTTTAAAGAAAATGCAGGAATCCTTAAGTGAGCAAGGCATTTTACTCATACAACTATTAGGGAAAGATGATGATTGGGTAAATAATTTTTCTGAAAAATTTATAGGTTTTGAACAGGAAGAGCTTAAACAATTGTTTGATGCGGACTTTGATATTATTTATATCGATGAATTTAAAGGCAATAAACCGCTAGCCAATGGAAATCCAAAATTTTGGCATGTACATACCTTAATTTTAAAAAAGAAAATATTAAATACTTTTGTATAGTCCAAAAAATAGAGACAAGCTTTTTACAACTTGTCCCTAATTTTGCTCAAATTCTTTTGCTTTTATAGTGAAAAAAATCAGAACTGTTTATTTTTTCTTACGTTTCAAGCGCTTTTTAGCTTGTTCCGCAGCAACTTTATCTAGTGCTTCTTTTAACTCTTCATCACTAAAGGTTGTAATGTGCTGCAACATTTGCAGGGTCACATCATCCAAAACGAGGTTGGCATACTGCGCAACATTTTGGAAATTTTCATCAAACACAATGGCGTTGTTTTCATTGGTGCTGATATAACCTTGTTGGGTTAAGACTTTAATAAAGCTTTGGAATAAGGCCTTATCAAAGAACTCAGGCGAGTTAAATTCATACAACACAGATAGACGTTGACCAACCAAGTGACTGAGTTCTTCAACCTGACGCGTAGAGATATTGCCCGAACCACGTTGTGTGATTAAGGCCAAAGTCATGTAGTAACGCTCAAGACTTTGCATCACGGGTGCAGCTAAGACCACTAACTGATTGTGCTGCTCTGAGTTAGGCGCAGGGGAGATCAGGTTGCCTTCTGCATCTTCAGAAATTAGCTTGGCTTTGATCAGTACTTCTGCATACGCACAGATCTGATCTTTAAGTTCTTCATCATTCCATTTAAGGAACAACTCAGCTTTTAAGAACGGATACAGTGTACGAATGACATTAATTAAATCACCACGGCGAATAGAACCATTATGTTCAACCAAAGCGGCAATGAGTGATGGCAAAATAAATGCGTGCAGGATGTTGTTGCGGAAGTAGGTTAACAGCACCGCTTGATTATCAGCAATGGCAATAATATCGCCAAGGACATGATGAACACGTTTAATCAGCTTGAGTTTTAAACCATAAGCAATGATTTCTTTACCTGACAGCGGTGTTACTTGCATGCGCTCATCGTAAGGTAAGGCAGTTAAAAGATCACGATAGGTATCTAACTGCTTAATGCAAATCTCTTCATCTAAAGTATGTTTAGATGTTGCCAATAAAATCAGTGAAAGCAATGAAACTGGGTTCACCACTGCTGCACGGTTAATATTTTCTAAAATCACGTGTGCAGAACTGTTAATGGCATCCGAAACTTCTGGCGGAATTGGGTCGTCATTTTTCTCGATTTTGATGTTGCTTGCATTATGCTGTTTCAACATATCATCAAGGAAAACCGGCTCACCAAAGTTCAAATGCACTTTACCGAAAATACGTTCGATCTTACGCAGAGTTTTCATAATCCCGATGATCGATTCGCCCTCTTTCGGCTTACCATTCATTTCGCCAACGTAGGTCGCACCTTCCATTAAACGCTCATAACCAATATAGGTCGGTAAGAACACGATCGGTTTGGCTGGATTACGTAAATGACCATGGACAGTCATGGCGAGCATGCCGGTCTTCGGTGGTAATAAACGACCAGTACGTGAACGACCCCCTTCGATGAAGTATTCAAGCGGCGTATTACGCGCCAAAATACTGTAGAGGTATTCTTTAAATACGGTGGTGTAGAGACCATTGCCACGGAATGAACGACGAATAAAGAACGCGCCGCCGCCACGTAAAATTTGCCCGACAAATGGCATGTTTAAGTTATCGCCCGCAGCAATGTACGGCACCATCAAGCCACGTTTATAGATCACATAAGACAATAATAAATAGTCGATATGGCTACGATGACATGGGGTGTAAATGATCTCGTAGTCTTTGGCTAGTTCACGAACGGTACTGAAGTTATGTACTTCGACGCCATCATAAAGCTGTGTCCATAGGCGAGTCAGGGCTAAGTCAGCAAAACGTACTGTTGATGCAGAATAGTCAGAAACGATTTCATTTAAATAACCAATCGCACGACGTTCAGCTTCAACCATGCTGATTTTACTGCGAATGCTTTCACGACGAATCGCATCTTGCACATCCGTAGATTTGATCAGGCCGTGCATCACATTACGACGGTCAGATAAATCCGGCCCCAAAACTACTTCACGCTGTGCATCTAAATAATCATTCAGTGTGCTGACAATATAAGTCGCAGGTGACAAGTTTGGATGTGTAGTTTTGGCATATTCAACCAAACGACGCAAAGACTGTGGCTCATGGAATTCAAGGTAGGATTGACGACCGTGCAAACCAATATTGACCAGCTGCTTCACTTTGCTTGGTGTAGACCATGTATCGGTAAATAATAATTTAAACCAAGAATCTTCTTTATCGGGTTCACGGCCCCACAGCACGGTTACAGGAACGAGCTCAACATCCGCATCAGGATTTTTTTCCAAAACCTCAATTAAACGTAATAAACGAGGTGGAAAGGCATGTGGCGGTGGATTGAGTAAATTGTCTTCATCATGATGTTGTAAAAACACCACAGAGGCTTTTTCTGTTTGCGTACCCACTGTCATTGGGTCGAGTGCAGGGTGTAGCTTTAAACGACGGGTTTCACCATCGACAATTAAAGCATTACTCCGTGAATGATTTTGCAGAACGTAGCAGGTAATTTTCGTTGTCTGTACGCCGGTATCTGTATCGGTTTCAGTCACTACAGGTTCTACAGGGACTTCACCTAAAACATGCGGTGTTACCACAAGGTCAAGCAGTTTACTCGAAAGCTTTCGATACATCTGACCAAAGCCGCTCTTGGACATACAAACTCCTACTTTTCATGACCAAACCACAGAGATTCTGAGGGGAATCTATTCTGCGTAATTGTACTTAAAAACTGTATGTCATTTTCTGACAAATTGCATAGATATTGTAAGATTTTATCGTTAAAAAACGTATTTTTAGCAGTTATATTGCATCAGTAAGGTGACAGATCAGTCAGCGAATCTTTAGGGTTTTAGTCTGGATTTATGGCAAAATGGAAAATATATTTAAACATCTGTTGATGTTGCCTGCGTTAGCTTAATCCCGAATGATAGATAGGTTTGTTATGAATGCCTTAACACAAGAGTTGGTTGATTTACTCAGTCTTGAAAAATTAGAAGAAAATATTTTTCGTGGGCAAAGCCGAAATTTGGTCGGGAAACGTGTCTTTGGTGGACAGGTTTTAGGTCAGGCGCTACGTGCGGCATCTTATACCACAGATCGACCTGCTCATTCCTTGCATGCCTATTTCTTATTCGGTGGTGATATCAATGCACCGATCATTTATGAAGTGGATCGTATTCGCGATGGACGCAGTTTTGTGAGTCGTCAGGTCCGTGCGATTCAACATGGTAAAACCATTTTCATGTGTATGGTGTCATTTGCAGAGCAAGAAGAAGGGTTGAACTACCAAGTTGCAGAGCCAGAATATCCAGCCGTTGAGGATTTAAAATCTGAAGCTGAGCTAAAACGAATGATGGTGGAGTTTGTTCCTGAAAACGTCCGTGCATCTTTTATGCGCGACCGCCATGTAGAAATTCGCCCGATTGATCCACAAAACCCGTACCAACCGCAGCCTGCTGCGCCATCGTATGCACACTATATTCGTACCCATGACACGATTGCTGCCGATGTTGATGACATCTCTTTACATCAGGCTATTGCGGCATTCTATTCAGACTTTACGCTGATGACGACTGCACTACGTCCACATGGTTTAAGTTATTTATCACCTAGTTTGCAGTGTGCGAGTATTGATCATGCCATGTATTTCCATAAGCCATTCCGTGTGGATGAGTGGATGCTTTATGACATGGATGCCACGGTCAGTGCCAGTTCACGTGGTCTAAATTTCGGTCGCATGTGGCAAAACGGTGAGTTGGTCTGTAGTACGACACAAGAAGGCTTGATTCGTTTACGTGAAATTGAAACCCAATAAGCTTTGAGCACTATGTGTTAAGTCGTGCATGTTGAAATACTGAAAAAACCGAATCTTCTGATTCGGTTTTTTATATCCGTCAATTTTTGATATGAAGCTACTTGCGGAATGGAGTTATCTAGTTAGGGGTACTGTACAAGTTGAATGGAGCTGAATTCATGCTTTGCAGAATTGTAGCAGTACATGTGACAAAAAATTCCTCGATTCCCGGTGGGTCGCATGGCATAGTGCCTGAATAAAGGATGATTAATGCAAGGCACAATGAGCTTAAATACGCAGATTTTAATTGCCGCAATATTGGGTGTGGCATTTGGGTTTTTATTAATTCAGTTTCCAGAGACGCAGTTTTTATCCGCCAGCCTGTATGGCTTGGGGATTGCCAGTAGTATTTTTATTGGCTTGCTGAAAATGATCTTGGTTCCGCTGATCTTTAGTTCGATTGTGGTGGGGGTATCGAATTTACAAGCGGGTGGTCAGCTGAGTCGAACGTGGAAAATTACCTTAGCGTGCTGCGTCACCACCACAACTTTGGCACTGATCTTGGGTCTAGCATGTGCGCATATTTTTAAAGTTGGGCAGGGCGTGGACATCGTCATGTTCCAAGATGCAATGCAACAACATCAGAGCCCTGACACCCTTACAGCAGGTTCATTCTTTACCAATTTTATTCAAAATACACTGATCAATCCGTTTAAAGCCTTTAGTGATGGCAATGTACTCGCAGTCGTGGTGTTTTCACTATTTCTAGGTGTGGCCTTGGTCAAAGGCGGTGAAAAGTTCCGAAGCGTGAGAAAGCTGAGTCAGCAATTTTTTGACATCATGATGATGATCATCGGCTGGGTGATGAAGCTTGCACCGATTGGTATTTTTGCATTATTGGCTAAATTGATTGCTACAGAAGATATTTCGGTGTTGAGTCGCCTCGCGGAGTTTGCTGCGGTGGTCACGGGCACGACGATTTTCCATGGGGCAGTGGTGTTACCTCTGCTGCTTTGGGTTTTTGGCAAAATGAGTCCTCTGACGTTTTTTAGAGGAACACGAGCTGCCTTAATTACTGCTTTTGCAACCAGTTCAAGTTCAGCAACGATGCTACTGTCGATGAAATGTGCGCAGGAAAATTTAGGTGTACGTCCTCAAACAGCAGGTTTTGTGATTCCACTGGGCACACAGTTGAATATGGATGGTACAGCGTTGTATGAAGCTGCTGCTGCGTTATTTATTGCTAACTTGATGGGCTTAGATTTAACCTTGGGGCAGCAGTTAATTGTCTGTGCAACCGCCATGATTGCTTCACTCGGTGCGCCAGGTATTCCAAGTGCCGGAATGGTAACGATGATTATGGTTTTACAATCGGTTGGGCTCCCTGCGGAAGCCATTGCGATATTGCTGCCGATTGACCGCTTATTAGATACGGTGCGAACTGTGGTGAACGTACAGGGCGATATGATGATTAGTGTGGTGGTGGATCGTCATACGCGAGATGTAGATGAACCAGCGTTGTCGAATTAAGCAGATAAAGAGCTAAAATGTGGGTTGTAGACGATCTCCCACAGATGCCCGTCTAAGTCTTGAAAATAGCCTGCATAACCACCGTAAAACGTGGGCTGTGCGGGCTTAATTGTCTTTGCACCTGCGCGTTGGGCTTGTTGCATGATTTGATCGACGACTGCGGGACTGTTAACGTTATGTCCGAGAGACATTTGAGTTGGACAAAACGCTGATGTACTGATTCCGGTGTCATGACTAAGGCTATCTTGCGGCCAGAGTGCAAGCTTTAAACCGTGTTGTAAATCAAAAAATGCCACAGCGCCATGTTCAAATTCAGTCCCAATAATCCCTGCGCTATTAAGACCTAAACCCTCCTGATAAAACGCGAATGCAGCGTATAAATCTTTCACGGCCAGTGTAATAACGGAGATGTGAGCGTGCATGGAGTGCTCCTGAACGGTGTATTTTTATTTTAGGATGAGACTGAGTATAGATGCATTTTAAAGAAAATAGGGAACTCGGAATACCTGTACTTTAAACATCGAACTTATGAGCCTATCCATCTTGAGTGTGTTGATTGCTCAATATAAAAATGGAGCGTAATGGATGTGAGCACAAAAAAAAGCAGGGCGAACCCTGCTTAATACAAATTTTAAATGGTGTTTAAGCAACTTTCAGTGCGGCACGTTTTGCAGCAGGAGAGTTGTCGAGATAGGCAATCGCATCTTCAGTTTTTGCTTCATGAACAGGATCGTACCAAGGCATTAAATACCCCAATTGCTGTGACACTAACCAAAGCGGATGTGGCAATAAGCGATTGTCTTTTTGCGCGATACGCGCCCATTCACGCCAAATCCACGGTTTGTATACGGCAGGTTTAATCGATGCATAGCGTGAGTCTTGCTGCATGATATGTGCAGCACCATCGACCCATAGACCAAGTACGGCAGCAATCACGATCACACTTTGATAATAGCGAGAAATATAGCCCCCACCGAGATGACGATACAAATCAAAAGCCACGGTACGATGCTCTATTTCTTCTGCACCATGCCATTTTACTAGATCGAGCATATTCGGATCGGCACCGAGGCGTTCCCACTCTTTGTTGTATAAAGCATATTTGCCTAATACACAGGTCATATGCTCAACTGTTGCAATTACGCCTAAACGAAAGAGATCCCATTGATGATCCAAGGCTTTGGGTACGTTGAGCCCTAAAGGTTGGTCCGCAAGCAGTTTGCCAAAGAGAAAGTCCATGATTTCAAGGTTGCGTTGAATACTGATATTGTGCTGAGACAGATATTCTTTATTGGCAGAGTTATGCGCCTGAGCATGCATAGCTTCTTGGCGGATAAATGCTTTAACGTCCTCGGCTAGTTTTTCATCTCTAATTTGTGGCAATACTTTGTTATACAGACGGCAAAACCAAAACTCACCAGCCGGTAAGATCATGTTAATTTCATTAATAAAATAGCTGACAAAAGCTTGGTTGGGCACCCAGTCAACTTGGGTATCTTGCCACTCAAATTTCACTTTACGTGGTTTAATTTTATATTCGATTGATGATCCAAGTTTTGTGTTTTTCAAGCGGGAGAGTAATTTCATGACCTATCCTTGTTTTTATGTGATCGAGTGCACATCTGATGTATTCAGTATCCAAAAAAAATCCTGCATTGTGATTAGCAATACAGGACATTTCATTATCTTCAGAAGATACTTTTTGTCAGACAATCATTCTTGCGCTGACTTTAAAATTACTCGATTAGTGGTCTGAATTTTTGCCTTCAGTTTGGGGTAAGTCTTCAGATGTAGTGTCGACGTCATCGAATGCTTCCGCGTCTGCATCGATTTCAATATCATCTTCTGATGCTTCAGGGATGCTGTCGAGATCAAACTCTGTCGATTGTTCTAGAGTGAAGTTGAGACGACCCGCCATGACACTCGCTAATTCTTCTAAACCTTGTTTATTCAATGATGAGAACAATTGGATAGAGAAGTTTAGCTTCATTTTTTTCAATGCTGCTTTCACTTCTTGTAGTGCTTTAGAGGCTGGGCCACGGTTTAATTTATCTGATTTGGTCAGGAGTACATGTACGAACAATTTACGTGAATGTGCCCATTCCAACATCATGACGTCAAAGTGTTGTAGTGGATGACGGATATCCATCAACAGCACAAGACCTTGTAAACTTTCACGGTGTATCAGATAGTTTTCTAACTCTTTTTGCCACACGATTTTCATCGCTTCAGGTACAGCGGCATAGCCATAACCCGGTAAGTCGACCAAACGTTGATCAGGATTTCCTAAACTGAAAAAGTTGATCATTTGGGTCCGACCCGGTTTTTTCGACGCACGAGCCAATTGTTTTTGGTTGGTGAGCGCATTAATGGCACTCGACTTACCCGCATTGGAGCGACCTGCAAAGGCAATTTCATAGCCGGTATCTTCAACGCAGAGGTTGAGTTTAGGCGCACTCATTAAGAACTCAGCTTTGCGTAGCCAGTTGAGCGAGCGCACAGCATATTCAGTAATCGCAGAGTCTACTTTTTTCTCGTAAGTAATCTTTTGCTTCGGCGCATTGGCCGCTTTACTGTTTCGTGATTTTCCTCTGTGCTGATGCATAACCCAACTTCAATAACTGATTTAACAACACGCATTATAAAGGAAGTCGGGCAGGCAAGCGAATTTTGTCGCAGGCAAAGTGAAATTAGAGATTGATCATTTGAATTGGAGATTGTGTTGTAAATTTAGATGCGCTGCTTGGTTGCAAGACATCGGCAAGTTTGTACTGATCGAGACTTTGATAAAACTGTTCTAAAGCTTGGTCTAAGATGCTTTTTAAACCACACTGACTGCGCAGTACGCAGGGTGGGTCGTTGCATTCAACAATCTGGTGATTACCTTGCAAAATTCGCACAATTTGACCGAGCTGAGCCTCAAGTGCTTCAGGGTTTAGGCGAATGCCGCCACCTTTGCCGCGGCTGGTGATTAACCAGTTTTGCTTTGCCATAAAATGCACAATTTTCACCAAGTGATTACGCGAAACGTGCAGGTCTTCTGCAATTTCAGCAATGTTATAAGGCACATCACGAGGACGTGCGATATAGAGCAAAATGCGTAATGCATAATCGGTGAATTTATTGAGTTGCATGATAATACTGTGAGTCTGAGAGAAATAAATAAGGGCTAGTCTAGCATAACTAAACTAACCCTTTGTATTTCAGGTGAATAGCTTAGTTAGTGTTTTACACCACCAGTGCCGAAAGCTTCGCTGTGAATATTGCTAGCAGGAATACCACGAGCAATTAAAGCTTTCTGTTGTTCAGCCATAAATGGCATTGGACCGCAAAGGTAATAATCCGCATTGATCGGTAACAGTGCAGTATCCATGCTGCCTAAGTCTAGACGACCAGCAGCATCATAATCTTCACCTAATTTATCATTAGCATGAGGGAACTCATACGCTGTAAAAGTGCTAAGACGTGGGTATTTTGCTTCCAAATCCTGAATGTGTTTATGCATTGCATGCACTTGTTTGCTACGGCAGGCATGGATAAAGGTTACAGGTTGTGGCATGTCTAAAGTCACCAACTGATTCAGCATCGCAATCATTGGTGTTAGACCTACACCACCACTGATAAAGACATTGCGTTTTTGTGAATCAATCAGGAAGAAATTACCTGTTGGTGCAGACACTTCGATTTCTGAACCGATCTCCAAGCCATGCAGTGTATTTGATACCCAACCTGGAACCAAGTCACCTTTCTGATCTTCACGTTTTACAGAGATACGTAAGTAGTTGTCTTGTGGGCTGGTCGACAGTGTATATTGACGTGGTTGTTTTAGACCCAGCTCATCGACCAATACACGTACAGAGATGTACTGACCTGCTTCATATTTTGGTAAATCACCACCATCAGAAGGCTCAAGGTAGAATGAGGTGATTTCATCACTTTCAGCCACTTTTTTCGCGATTTTGAAATTACGCCAACCTAACCAACTGCCTTTAGTTTGCTGATGTTGCTCATAAATCGCTTTTTCAGTGCTGATAAACAAGTCTGCCAATTGTCCATATGCTGCTGCCCAAGCTGCAATCAGTGGATCTTCCATTGAAATGCTTAATACTTCACTGATCGAGTGCAGCAAATTTTCGCCGACAATATTATAGTCTGGCGCTTGAATGTTAAGACTCACATGTTTATGCGCAATTAATTCTATAACTGGTAAAAGTACAGATGGGTCCTCAATATTTTCAGCATAAGCCAATACAGCACCCGCCAAGGCTTGTGCCTGAGCACCGCTGCGCTGATGTCCCATGTTAAAGGTTTCTTTGAGGTCAGGGTTATTGCCCAACATACGATTATAGAAGTAACCAGTCAGCGCGACACCATTTTCACGTAGAACAGGAACAGTAGCTTTTACTAGGTCAATTTGCTGCGGAGTCATAGCTGATCTCTCATGGCTGTTATTTATAAGATGTATTTAAAATACATTTTTAAATACATCCGCGCAATACATGTTTTAGTAAAAACCATAAAAAAATTATGGAATATAAAAAGATTCCATAATTTTGTACTTTTTAATTGGGCTTTTAGATTATTTCTTGCCGAAGATAGAACCTAAGAGGCCACGGATAATTTTCTGACCTGTCGACCCGCCCAAGCTGCGTGCAGCACTTTTTGCAAAAGTTCCTACCGTGTCTTGAATCAGTTTTTCACGTTGTTTGGCTGAACGCTCAGCTTCTTTTTGTTGTTCGCGCGCAAGGCGTTCTTGTTCACGTGCTTGCTGTTTGGCGAGTGCATCTGCTTCTTTTGCTTGTTGTTTGGCCAACGCTTCTTGTTCTTTGGCTTCTATTTTATCTTGTTCCGCTTGGACGGCTTGTTGTTGGCGCTCCGCCACTTTATTTTGTAAAAGTTCATAGGCACTTTCACGATCTGCTTCGGTGTCATACACACCTGCGACAATGCTATTTGCCATCAGAGCTTTGCGTTCTTCTACAGCAATTGGGCTAAATGAAGAGTAGGGTGGCATCACCCAAGCACGTTCAACAATTTGAGGTGTGCCTTGTTCATCTAGACAGCTAATCAGTGCTTCACCTACAGCCAGTTCCGTAATCACTTGATCGACTTTAAACGCAGGATTGGCTCGAAAAGTATCTGCTGCCGTCTTGACCGCTTTCTGATCTTTGGGTGTAAATGCACGTAGGGCATGTTGAACACGGTTACCCAGTTGTCCTAAAACACTCTCAGGTAGGTCAAGTGGATTTTGCGTTACAAAGTAAATGCCGACCCCTTTAGAGCGAATCAGACGAACCACTTGTTCAATCTTTTCTTGTAAAGCAGGGCTGGCATTATCAAATAATAAATGCGCTTCATCGAAGAAGAACACCAGTTTGGGTTTATCCATATCTCCAACTTCGGGCAATTGTTCAAACAGTTCTGACAGCATCCACAGTAAGAAAGTTGCATAGAGCTTAGGAGTATTCATTAACTTGTCGGCGGCGAGCAGGTTGATGTTGCCACGACCTTGTGCATCCGTTTGGATAAAGTCCATGATATTGAGCGCAGGCTCACCAAAAAACTTGTCACCACCTTGATCTGCCAATGCGAGCAAATTACGTTGAATTGCACCTAAGCTTGCAGGTGATAAATTGCCATATTCATTTTTAAATTCGGATGCATGTTCACTGACGTAGCTGATCATGGCTTTTAAGTCTTTAAAGTCGATGAGCAATAAGCCCTGATCATCGGCAATACGAAAGACCGCAGATAACACACCTTCTTGCGTGTCATTTAAGTTGAGAATTCGGGCAAGGAGCAGTGGGCCAATTTCAGAAATGGTGGTGCGAATGGGATGTCCTTGTTCACCGAACAAATCCCAAAACACCACAGGGGAGGCTGCAAAAGGAATGCTCTCGATATTTAAACTTTTAATTCGTTCGTCAAATTTAGGATTGTTTTCACCTGCTTTAGCAAGGCTAGAAACATCCCCTTTGGCATCGGCTAAAAATACGGGTACACCCAGCCGAGAAAAACTTTCTGCCAACACCTTCAACGTCACCGTCTTACCAGTACCTGTAGCCCCAGCAATCAAACCATGGCGGTTTGCAAATTGTGAATGAAGCACCACATCTTGTGTGGTGTCTTGTGTCTTTTTGCCAATAATAATTGGTGTACCCATAGATGTTCCTGTATTTATTCGAGTTGTTGTTTATTTAAATGTTGTAGTGCGTTTTCTATATCTTGTATTAAATCTGCAGGATGTTCTAGTCCTATACAAAAGCGAACCAGTAAGCCGGTTTGAATATGTGAATGTTCGAGTACACGCATATCTTTTAAGTTATATAGCATGACTAAACTGACTGGGCCACCCCAGCTAAAACCGAGCTTAAAGAGTTTCAGCGCATCGCAAAAGCGGCGTACATCTTGCAAACTATATTTTTCATTAAATATCACGCTGACCAAACCGGCACTGTGTTGTTCTGTACAAATTTCTTTCCAATACTGATGTCCTGCGGAAGCTTCATCAGCAGGATGTAAAACCTGTACAAAGGCTGGCTGTTGTTTTAGCCAATTTAATAAAGTTAAAGCACTTTGTGACTGGTGTTCATAGCGCAGGCGCATAGAAGCCAGACTGCGTTGTATTTGCGCGGCATCATCACCAGAGATGCTAATGCCTTGAATGGCATGCGCACGAAACAGTTTGTGATGAAGCTTTTTATCTCGTGTAATTACCGAACCCATCAAAATATCCCCGCCGCCACTTGGGTATTTGGTCAAGGCATGCACACTGATATCGACACCCAGGTGCTCAGCACTAAAATCAAAAGCATTAAAGGCAAGTCCTGCGCCCCACGTATTGTCCAGTGCAGTGAGAATGTTCTGCGCTTGAGCTTTTTTGACCAAGCCGACTAAATCTGGAAACTCTAAAGTGACAGAACCCGCCGCTTCTAACCAGATAAGCTTGGCTTGCGCTGAAGGGCTAAATGAATCGACATCAATAGGGTTATAAACCTTGACCACGATGCTATAGCGGGTTTCTAAATTGCGTAAATGGTCCATATTTGGGCCATAGATATTATCTGCGACCCAAACCTCATCCCCTTGACTTAAAAAACATGAATTGACCAAATTAATTGCAGATAAACCGCTTGGTGCGAGTAAGTGATACAAGCCACCTTCAATCTGAGCAATCTGATCCCCTAGGGTAAATGTAGTGGGCGTACCATGTGTGCCATAGCTATAGTCATAATCATCAGTCCAATGGCGATTAAATAGCGCATCTGTATTTTCGAAAATTATAGTGGATGCACGAAACAGGGGAGGTTGAACACTATTGATGTATTGCGGTGCCTTTCTTGGTGCATGAATGAGTTCGGTTTGAGGATTCTTTTTCACGTGGCGCTCTGAAATGATCAAAATAATAATGAATGTTCAAAAGAATACGACTAAAACGCATGGATTTACGATGCTTTTGTATAGAAAATTAAGTGAAAAGCAAAGTTGGCTTCATTCTTGCAAAACCGATATCAGAGCAACAACAATAGGTTTAGCGCATGAAGTCGCATTTAAAAGTACATTATTTTCAGCATATTGCTGGCGAAGGGTTCGGCAGTTGTTATGATTTTTTAAAACAGCATCAGGCCAAAATTACGGCCACAGAATTCTTTGCATTACCTGTCGATCAAGCCTTGGATCTCGAGGCTTTGCCGCATGTTGAAGATGTCGATTTACTTATCATCATGGGTGGGACCATGAGCGTAAATGATGAGGCAAATTTCCCATGGTTAAAAATAGAAAAACGATGGCTGCGACGCTATTTAGCACTCGGCAAACCCGCAATCGGGCTTTGTTTAGGCGGGCAATTGATTGCCAATGCTTTGGGTGGGGCGGTGAGCCGAAATGCACAACAAGAATTGGGTTGGACGACCATCCGTAAGGTCGCTAACGTACCGCATGACTGTTTCAAACTACCGGAAGAGTTTAAAGTCATGCAGTGGCACAGTGAAACATTTGAAATTCCGAAAGGAGCGGTATTGCTGGCGGAAAATGATGCATGTCGTAATCAAATGTATCAAATCGGGCAAAATGTTTTGGGCTTCCAATTTCATCCTGAAATTACCCCAGAAGTGCTCGATTTATTTTTGGAAAATGATGAAGAAGTGGCATTTTTTTCAGGAACACATGTACAGCCAGTACATGATCTACGGAAAAGCGCAAAGAACAAATTTATTGAGGGAAATCAAATACTAAACCAAGCAATAGAGTATGTATTAAGAAAAAACGCCTATTGATTAAAAGTTAAGCAATTGATCTTGCATAAAAAATGAAAAATATAAGAAAAACAGCAAAAGAGATTTGCTTATGCATTAAACAATAGCTATAATGGGCGACCCTTTGATGAAGGGGGTTAGCTACGAATAAAGTAGTTAACATCGTGACAGTCGCGGCATCGATCGTGACCTTAGTGATATTTCACTGCTCTTGACACTTGCCTCTTTTAAAGTGGGGTGAGATGCGTCAAGGGTGATTCTTTATATATTTGGCTTGGAGTTAACTGGTATGTCTAACCAGAGAATTCGTATCCGTCTTAAGTCTTTTGATCACCGTCTAATTGATCAATCAGCTCAAGAAATCGTAGAAACAGCAAAACGTACTGGCGCACAAGTTTGTGGTCCAATCCCGATGCCTACACGTATCGAACGTTTTAACGTTTTAACATCACCACACGTTAACAAAGATGCGCGTGACCAATACGAGATCCGCACTTACAAACGTTTGATCGACATCGTTCAACCTACAGATAAAACTGTTGATGCATTGATGAAGTTGGATCTTGCAGCTGGTGTTGATGTTCAGATCGCTTTGGGTTAAGGCTTTCGGTTAATTAACGCTCTAAGTTAATTAGGCCGCTTTTTTAGAGGTTTATGCACATGGCTATTGGTTTAGTCGGTCGCAAGTGCGGTATGACACGTATCTTTACAGATGCTGGTGTTTCTGTACCTGTAACAGTGATTGAGGTTGATCCTAACCGCATCACACAAATCAAAACGCTTGAAACTGATGGTTATCAAGCGATTCAAATCACTACTGGTGAACGTCGCGAATCTCGCGTAACTAACGCTCAGAAAGGTCACTTTGCGAAAGCTGGTGTTGCTGCTGGTCGTCTAGTTCAAGAATTCCGCGCTACAGAAGCTGATCTTGAAGGTCGTGAAGTTGGCGGAACTATCGGTGTGGATGTGTTCACAGTGGGTCAAATTGTTGACGTTACTGGTACATCTAAAGGTAAAGGTTTCCAGGGTGGTGTTAAGCGTTGGAACTTCCGTACTCAAGACGCTACACATGGTAACTCTGTATCTCACCGTGTTATCGGTTCTACAGGTCAAAACCAGACTCCTGGTCGCGTGTTCAAAGGCAAAAAAATGCCTGGTCACTTAGGTGCTGAACGTGTAACTACACAGGGTCTTGAAATCGTTGCTATCGACGCAGAACGTTCAGTTCTAGTTGTTAAAGGCGCGGTTCCTGGTGCTACTGGTGGCGACGTTACTGTTCGTCCTACTATCAAGGCCTGAGGGGAAATAACGTGAATTTAAATACTGTTTCCGGCTCTGCTGTTGAGTTATCTGAAGTTGCGTTTGGTCGTGATTTTAACGAAGCTCTTGTACACCAAGTTGTTACAGCTTACTTAGCTGGTGGTCGTCAAGGTTCTAAAGCGCAAAAATCACGTGCTGACGTTTCTGGCGGTGGTAAAAAACCTTTCCGTCAAAAAGGTACTGGCCGCGCTCGTGCTGGTTCTATTCGTAGCCCAATCTGGGTTGGCGGTGGTAAAACTTTTGCTGCTCGTCCACAAGACTGGTCTCAAAAAGTAAACCGTAAAATGTATCGCGGTGCTATGCAATGCATCCTGGCTGAGCTTGTTCGTCAAGATCGCCTTGTTTTAGTTGAAGAGATTGCAGTTGCAGCTCCAAAAACTAAAGAATTGCTTGCAAAACTTAACGACTTGAATGCACCTCGTGCATTAATCGTTACAGATGCTGTTGATGAGAACTTGTATCTTGCTGCTCGCAACATTCCACACGTTGATGTGGTTGATGCTGCTGCAATCGATCCTGTTAGCTTGATCGCGTTCGATAAAGTTGTTATGTCTGTTGCTGCTGCTAAGAAAATTGAGGTAGAACTCGGATGAACAACGAACGTATCTATCAAGTCCTACAAGGACCTGTATTCTCAGAAAAAGCACAAGTTTTAGGCGAAACTGCTGGTGTTCAAGTGTTCAAAGTTGCACTAGATGCAAACAAACTTGAGATCAAAAAAGCTGTTGAGCAACTATTTGGTGTTCAAGTTGTTAAAGTTAACACAACGATCACTAAAGGTAAGACTAAACGCTTTGGTAAAACATTAGGACGTCGTTCTGATGTT
Source organism: Acinetobacter sp. YH12144 (assembly GCF_013418345.1). Classification (NCBI taxonomy): domain Bacteria; kingdom Pseudomonadati; phylum Pseudomonadota; class Gammaproteobacteria; order Moraxellales; family Moraxellaceae; genus Acinetobacter; species Acinetobacter sp. YH12144. The sequence continues at coordinate 129,869 of NZ_VPCD01000007.1, forward strand.
AAAAAAGCATACGTCACCCTGAAAGCTGGCCAAGATGTTGAAATGGCTGACTTGGGCGATACCGCTGAAAACGCAGCGGAATAAGGACGAAAATTATGCCGATTCAAAAATGTAAGCCAACGTCTCCAGGACGTCGCTTTGTAGAGAAAGTGGTTCATAACCACCTTCACAAAGGCGCGCCATATGCTCCGTTGGTTGAAGCTAAAAAACGTACTGGCGGTCGTAATAACAACGGTCACATTACAACTCGTCACGTTGGTGGTGGTCATAAACAGCACTACCGTATCGTAGACTTCAAACGTAACAAAGACAGCATCCCAGCTGTAGTTGAGCGTATTGAATACGATCCAAACCGTACAGCTCATATTGCTTTATTGAAATATGCTGACGGTGAACGTCGCTATATTATTGCACCTAAAGGCCTTCGCGCTGGTGATCAAGTTCAGTCTGGTAACGATGCTCCAATCCGTCCAGGTAACTGCTTGCCACTTCGCAACATGCCTATCGGTTCTACTCTTCACAACATCGAGCTTAAAATCGGTAAAGGCGCACAATTAGTACGTTCTGCTGGTACATCTGCTCAATTGTTGGGTCGTGACGGTTCTTACGCTATCATTCGTCTTCGTTCAGGCGAAATGCGTAAAGTACACGTTGAATGCCGTGCTGTGTTAGGTGAAGTTTCTAACTCAGAAAGCAACCTTCGTTCACTTGGTAAAGCAGGTGCATCACGCTGGCGTGGCGTTCGTCCTACCGTACGTGGTATGGCGATGAACCCAGTAGACCATCCACATGGTGGTGGTGAAGGACGTAACAAAGGTATTCAACCTGTAAGTCCATGGGGTCAAAAAGCTAAAGGGTACAAAACACGTACCAACAAGCGTACGACTAAGATGATCATTCGCGACCGTCGCGTTAAGTAACAAGTAAAGGAATCTGACAATGCCTCGTTCTCTGAAAAAAGGCCCATTCGTCGATGCGCACTTGTTCGCTAAGGTTGAAGCGGCTATCGCGGCTAATAACCGTAAGCCGATCAAAACTTGGTCGCGTCGTTCGATGATCTTACCGGATTTTGTTGGTCTAACAATTTCTGTACACAATGGCCGTAACCATGTTCCAGTGATTGTATCTGAGCATATGGTTGGTCATAAATTAGGTGAATTCGCGCCAACTCGTACCTATCGTGGTCACGGTGTTGACAAGAAGTCTAAACGTTAATAGGTGCTATGATGGAAGTAACTGCTAAATTACGCGGTGCCGCTATCTCGGCACAAAAAGCACGTTTGGTTGCAGACCTAATTCGCGGCAAATCTGTTGCGCATGCTTTGAATATCTTAAACTTCAGCAACAAAAAAGCTGCAGTTTTAGTTAAAAAAGCATTGGAATCTGCGATTGCAAACGCTGAACACAATAACAGTTTAGATGTAGACGACCTTAAAGTTTCTACGATCTACGTTGATGAAGGCATGAGCCTGAAACGTATTTTGCCACGTGCTAAAGGCCGTGCAGATCGTATTACTAAGCGTACTTGTCACATTACCGTTAAGGTAGGGGTTTGATATGGGTCAGAAGGTTCATCCAATCGGTATCCGCCTAGGTGTTGTGAAACGTCATAACGCTAACTGGTATGCGAATCCGAAACAATATGCTGAATATTTGCTAAAAGATCTTCAAGTTCGTGAGTTTTTAACTAAAAAACTTAAGAATGCGATGGTAAGCAATATTCTTATCGAACGCCCTACAGGCGCAGCTAAAGTAACTATTAGCACTGCACGTCCTGGTATCGTGATCGGTAAAAAAGGCGAAGACATTGAGAAATTACAACGCGAATTAACAGCCATTATGGGTGTTCCTGCGCAAGTAAGTATCAACGAAATCGATCGCCCAGATTTAGACGCTCGTTTAGTTGCTGAAGCAATCGCTTCTCAATTAGAAAAACGTGTAATGTTCCGTCGTGCTATGAAGCGTGCGGTTCAAAACTCTATGCGTGCTGGTGCTAAAGGTATCAAAGTAGAAGTTTCAGGCCGTCTAGGTGGTGCTGAGATTGCTCGTACTGAATGGTATCGTGAAGGTCGTGTACCTCTTCATACTCTTCGTGCTGACATCGACTATGCTACTATGCGTGCTGAGACTACTTACGGTACGATCGGCGTTAAAGTGTGGATCTTCCGTGGTGAGATCTTGGGCGGCATGAAACAAGTCATGAACCCAGCTCCAGCTGAAGAACGTCCAGCTAAACGTGGCCGTGGTCGTGGTGAAGGTCAAGAGCGTCGTGGTCGTCGCAATGATCGTTCTGCTGAAAAAGGAGAATAATCCATGTTACAACCTAAACGTACTAAATTCCGTAAAGTGCAAAAAGGCCGTAACACTGGTCTAGCACATCGCGGTAGCTCAGTATCTTTTGGTACTATTGCACTTAAATCAGTTGAACGTGGTCAAATGACCGCACGTCAAATTGAAGCAGCGCGTCGTACAATCAGCCGTCGTATTAAACGTGGTGGTAAGATCTTTATCCGTGTTTTCCCAGACAAACCAATTACTGAAAAACCATTAGAAGTTCGTATGGGTAAAGGTAAAGGTTCTGTGGAATACTGGGTTTGCCAAATCAAACCAGGTAAAGTCTTGTACGAAATTGATGGTGTTAACGAAGAACTTGCTCGCGAAGCGTTTACGCTTGCTGCTGCAAAACTTCCGTTTAAAACCACTATCGTGACTCGGACGGTAATGTAATGAAAACTAATGATCTACGTGAAAAGTCGGTAGAAGAGTTGACAGCTTTGCTTGATGAGCAACAGCTTAACCAATTCCGTCTTCGTATGGCGAAAGCAACTGGTCAATTGGGTAAATCGCACGAAGTTGCGCTTACTCGTAAGACAATTGCTCGTATTAAGACCCTCCTTACCGAAAAACAGGGGAACGGACAATGAGTGAACAAACAGTTCGCACGTTAACCGGTAAAGTAGTTAGCGACAAGATGGACAAGTCTATCGTTGTTCTTATCGAACGCCGCGTTCAACACCCGTTGTATGGCAAATCAATACGCCGTTCAACTAAATTACACGCTCATGATGAAAACAATGTTGCTAAAGTTGGCGACGTAGTAAGCATCAAAGAAAGCCGCCCAATTTCTAAAACTAAGTCTTGGACTTTAGTTGAAGTTGTTGAAGCTGCTGCTGAGTAATTAAACGTTCTTGCATCATCGGTCAATTTCGAGTACTCTTTGAGCCTTTCGAAATTGCGACCGGTGATGCTCGGTTTTGGAGTAGGGCAATGATTCAAACCGAAAGTATGCTCGACGTAGCAGACAACAGTGGTGCTCGCCGCGTACAATGTATTAAAGTACTTGGTGGTTCACATCGTCGTTATGCTTCTGTTGGCGACATTATTAAAGTTACTGTAAAAGAAGCTATTCCACGTGCACGTGTTAAAAAAGGTGACGTGATGAATGCTGTAGTTGTACGTACAAAATTCGGCATCCGTCGTGCAGATGGTTCAGTTATTCGTTTCGACGATAACGCAGCTGTTATTTTGAACAACAACAAAGCGCCGATTGCAACTCGTATTTTCGGACCAGTGACTCGTGAACTTCGTACTGAACAGTTCATGAAAATTATTTCATTGGCTCCTGAAGTTCTATAAGAGGCACTCATGGCTAAGATTAAAAAGGGCGATCAAGTAATTGTGATCGCAGGTAAAGAAAAAGGCAAACAAGGTACTGTTTTGTCTGTTTCAAATGACCGTGTTAAGGTTGAAGGCCTTAACTTGGTAACGAAGCATCAAAAGCCTAACCGAGCTACTGGCGCTGAAGGCGGCATCGTAACTCAAGAAGCTGAGCTTCATATCTCTAACGTGGCAATTTTTAATGCTACAACCCAAAAGGCTGACCGTGTTGGTTACCAAGTGATTGAAGGCGTGAAAACTCGCGTATTCAAATCTAATGGTGAATCAGTGGCGGTAGCGAAGTAATAGGTTGACTAGGCAATGGCCAGACTTAAAACGCGTTACAACGACGAACTTAAGGCTCAATTAAAAGAAACATTGGGCGTTAAGAATGCGATGGATATCCCTCGCATTACAAAAATCACCATCAACATGGGTGTTGGTGCTGCATCAGCTGACAAGAAATTGTTAGATGGCGCTCTTTCTGATATGCAAGCAATTGCTGGTCAAAAACCAGTACTTACTTTAGCTCGTAAATCTATCGCTGGTTTCAAAATCCGTGATGGTTGGCCGATCGGCTGTAAAGTTACTTTACGCGGCGAACGTATGTACGAATTCTTAGACCGTTTGATCTCTATCGCGATCCCTCGTATCCGTGACTTCCGTGGTTTCTCTGCGAAATCATTCGATGGTCGTGGTAACTACTCAATGGGTCTTAAGGAACAAATCATGTTCCCTGAAATCGATTTTGATAAGATTGATCGTATTCGTGGTATGGACATTACCATCACTACGACTGCTCGCACCGATGACGAAGGCCGTGCGCTTATGCGTGCATTCGGCTTCCCGTTCAAATAAGAGGTCGATATGGCTAAGAAAGGTATGATTAATCGCGAATTGAAACGCGAAGCTACTGTTGCTAAATACGCTGCGAAACGTGCTGAATTAAAAGCAATTATCGCAAATGTAAATGCATCAGACGAAGAACGTTTCGAAGCGATGATGAAATTTCAAGCATTACCACGTAATGCGTCTCCAGTACGTCTACGTAACCGTTGTGGTTTAACTGGTCGTCCTCATGGTTACTTCCGTAAGTTCGGTTTAAGCCGTAACAAATTACGTGAAACAGTAATGCAAGGTGATGTACCGGGCGTTGTTAAGGCAAGCTGGTAAGGAGCACTATAAATGAGTATGCAAGATACCGTTGCCGACATGCTAACACGTGTTCGTAACGCACAAATGGCAAAGAAACAAACTGTTTCTATGCCAAACTCAAAGTTGAAAGTTGCGATTGCTAACGTACTTCAACAAGAAGGTTATATCGCTGATGTAGCTGTTGCTGACAATGAAGGCAAAGCGACTTTAACGATTACTTTAAAATATTTCGAAGGCAAACCAGTTATCGATACTGTGAAACGCGTAAGCCGTCCTGGTCTACGTCAATATCGCGGTAAAGATGCACTTCCTAGCGTTAAGCAAGGTTTAGGTATTGCAATTGTTTCTACAAGCAAAGGCATCATGACTGATCGCGCTGCACGTGCTGCAGGTATCGGTGGTGAAGTTATTGCTTTTGTTTCTTAATAGGTGATTCCTCATGTCTCGTGTGGCTAAAGCCCCAGTAACTGTACCTAACGGTGTTACAGTTACTCAGAACGGCCGGCAGGTCGAAGTGAAAGGCAGCAAAGGTACATTGTCTTTCAACCTGCATGCGCTGGTCGAGCTAAAACAGGAAGACGGTACTCTAGTTATTGCTCCTAAAGCTGAATCTAAAGATGCTTGGATGCAGGCTGGTACTGCTCGCGCTGTGCTTAACAACCTTGTAAAAGGTGTTAACGAAGGTTTCGAACGTAAGTTACAGCTTATCGGTGTTGGTTATAAAGCTGCGGTTAAAGGTAACATTGTTAACCTTAACCTTGGTTTCTCTCACCCGATCGACTACAACCTTCCTGAAGGTGTAACTGCAGAAACTCCTACTGCAACTGAAATTGTACTTAAATCAGCTGATAAAGCTAAATTAGGTCAAGTTGCTGCAGAAATCCGTGGTTACCGTCCGCCAGAGCCTTATAAAGGTAAAGGTGTTCGTTATTCTGACGAAGTTGTACTTCGTAAAGAAGCTAAGAAGAAATAAGGCGCGAGGTTCTTATGAACGAAAAGAAACAATCCCGTTTGCGTCGTGCGAAAAGCACACGCTTGCACATCCGTGCATTGGGTGCGACTCGTTTGTGTGTAAACCGCACTCCGCGTCACATCTATGCTCAAGTTATCTCTGCAGATGGTGGCAAAGTATTAGCGCAAGCTTCTACTTTAGACGCTACTCTACGTGCTGGTACTACTGGTAACGTTGAATCGGCTCAGAAAGTTGGTGCTTTAATTGCAGAACGTGCTAAAGCGGCTGGTGTAACTAAAGTTGCATTTGACCGTTCTGGTTTCAAATATCATGGTCGTATCAAAGCCTTGGCTGATGCTGCTCGTGAAAACGGCTTGGAGTTCTAATCATGGCTAAAGTTGAACAAAACGAAGGTCTTGTTGAAAAGCTGGTTGCCGTTGATCGTGTAGCCAAAGTTGTTAAGGGTGGTCGTATCTTCTCTTTCACAGCATTAACTGTTGTGGGTGATGGTAATGGTCGCGTAGGTTTTGGTCGTGGTAAAGCACGTGAAGTTCCAGCTGCTATTTCTAAAGCACTTGAAGCTGCTCGTCGCAACATGATTACTGTTGACCTTGTTGACGGTACTGTTCAGCACCCTATCAATGCTCGTCACGGTGCAAGCCGCGTTTACATGCAACCTGCTTCTGAAGGTACTGGTGTAATTGCTGGTGGCGCTATGCGTGCAGTTTTAGAAGCTGTAGGTGTACGTAACGTATTAACTAAGTGTTATGGTTCTACTAACGCTGCTAACGTAGTAAACGCAACTTTTAACGGTTTGCGTGATATGACTTCTCCTGAGAAAGTTGCTGCGAAACGTGGTTTATCAGTAGCACAAATTCAAGGGTAATCAATCATGAAAACGATTAAAGTTACCCAGACTAAATCTTCATCGCATCGCTTGAAAAATCACAAGCTTAGCCTTAAAGGTTTAGGTCTGCGTCGTATTGGTCATACAGTTGAAGTGCAAGATACGCCTTCTAACCGTGGTATGATCAACCAAGTTTACTATATGGTTAGTGTAGAGGAATAAGCCATGACTCTGCGTTTAAATACAATTGCACCTGCAGAAGGTGCTAAGCGTGACAACCTTCGTTTAGGCCGTGGTATCGGTTCTGGCGTTGGTAAGACTGGTGGCCGTGGTGTCAAAGGTCAAAACTCACGTAAGAGCGGTGGTACACGTCCTGGTTTCGAAGGTGGTCAAACTGCGTTATATCGTCGTTTACCTAAATTCGGTTTCACTAGCCAAATGGCTTTGAAAACTGCTGAAGTACGTTTATCAGAACTTGCTAAAGTTGAAGGCGACATCGTGTCTCTTGAAACTTTAAAAGCTGCTAACGTTGTGCGTAAAGATATGTTACGTGCACGTATCGTACTTTCTGGTGAAATTACTCGTGCATTCACTGTTCAAGGTGTTGCATTGACTAAAGGCGCTAAAGCTGCTGTTGAAGCTGCTGGCGGTAAAGTCGAGGAGTAATCCCCAGTGTCTATGACTCCTAGTTCGACAGGTCATGTTAACATGATGAAAGGCCAACCTTTTCATGTGAAATATCGTGAAATTATCCGCCGTATGATGTTCCTCATCGGGGCGTTGTTGGTTTTTCGACTGGGAGCACATATTCCAGTACCGGGCATTAACAATGCCGCACTAGAGAATCTGTTTAATGCAAACCAAGGTACGATCCTTGGTTTGTTTAACATGTTCTCAGGTGGTGCATTAGAGCGTATGTCAATTCTTGCTCTTGGGATTATGCCGTATATCTCTGCATCGATTATCGTGCAGTTAATGTCTACGGTTGTTCCTTCGCTGGAAGCTTTAAAGAAAGAAGGCGAACAAGGTAAGCGTAAGATCAATCAATATACGCGACAAGGCACATTGTTTCTTGCACTTGTGCAAGCTGTTGGGATGTGTGCAGGTCTGATTAGTCAAAATATTACTTTGACTAGTGGACTTGCTTTTTACGTTCCTGCTGTAACCTCTTTGGTTGCAGGTACAATGTTCCTGATGTGGTTAGGTGAGCAAATTACTGAGCGTGGAGTAGGGAATGGTATTTCCATGATCATCTTCGCAGGTATCGTTGCTGGTTTGCCGAACTTGGTTCTGCAATCTTTAACCTCAGTAGATAATGGCCAATCTAGTTTAATTGGTCTTGCAATATTTGCATTGCTATCTGTTGCAGTGTTAGCAGCAATTGTGTTTATTGAGAAGGCGCAGCGTCGTATTCCGGTAAACTATGCTCAAAAACAACAAGGTCGTCGTGTATTTACCGCTCAGCAAACACATTTGCCATTAAAAATTAATATGGCGGGTGTGATTCCTGCAATTTTTGCGAGTTCATTGCTATTGTTCCCAGCGAGCTTAGGGCAATGGGTAGGCAGTGCAGATCCAAATGCTGGCGTGATTAAACGTGGCCTACAAGATTTGGCACTCGTATTGTCGCCGGGTCAACCGATGTATTTGGTGCTATTTGGTGCATTAATTATCTTCTTCTGTTACTTCTATACTGCGCTAGTATTTAGCCCTAAAGAAGTGTCAGAGAATTTAAAACGTAGTGGTGCTTATGTACCGGGTATTCGTCCTGGTGAGCAAACTGCACGCTATTTAGATCATATTTTGAATCGTTTGACTTTTATTGGCGCGGTTTATATCACAATCATCTGTTTAATGCCGATGATTCTACAAAGCTCATTTGGTATTCCATTTAGCTTAGGTGGTACGTCTTTACTGATCGTAGTGGTGGTGGTGATGGACTTTATGGCTCAGCTCCAAGCTCATCTCACATCGCATCAATATGACAATCAATCGTTAATGCGTAAAACGACTGCTCATCCGAAAGGATAAGCGCACTTAGAGGTTTCATTATGAAAGTTCAAGCTTCTGTAAAGAAAATTTGTGGTAGCTGTAAAGTTATCCGTCGTAATGGGGTTATTCGCGTAATTTGCAGCGCAGAACCTCGTCATAAGCAGCGTCAAGGTTAATCTGATCAAGACCTGTTGATTTCAGTAGGCTAATTAGGTTATTATCCGCCCCTCAAAGATTTTGTCGGGCGGTTGATTATCTTAACTGCCTTTTTGGAGAAAATTGAATGGCTCGTATTGCCGGTGTAAACATTCCGGATAACAAGCATGCTGTTATCTCTCTAACGTACATTTTTGGTATTGGTCGCCACACTGCAAAAGCTATCTTAGCTGCTGCTGGTATTGCACCAACAACTAAAATTCGTGAATTAGATGACGCTCAGCTTGATGCGATTCGTGCAGAAGTTACTAAGGTTCCTACCGAAGGTGATTTACGTCGCGAAATTTCCATGAACATTAAACGTTTAATGGATTTAGGCTGCTACCGCGGTCTTCGTCATCGTCGCAGCTTGCCTGTCCGTGGTCAACGCACCAAAACTAACGCACGTACCCGTAAAGGTCCGCGCAAACCTATTAAGAAATAAGATTTCTGGAAGCTAAAAGATGGCTAAAGATACTCGCACACGCAAGAAGGTCACTCGTACCGTCTCTGAAGGTGTTGCACACATTCACGCTTCTTTTAATAACACCATTGTGACTATTACCGATCGTCAAGGTAATGCACTGGCTTGGGCTACCTCTGGTGGACAAGGCTTCCGTGGATCACGTAAATCAACTCCGTTTGCTGCTCAGGTAGCTGCTGAAGTTGCTGGTAAAGCTGCTTTAGATTACGGTTTGAAAAACTTGGACGTCCTTGTAAAAGGTCCTGGTCCAGGTCGTGAATCTGCGGTTCGTGCTTTAGGTGCAGTGGGTTATAAAATTAACAGCATTACCGATGTGACGCCAATCCCGCACAACGGTTGCCGTCCACCTAAAAAACGTCGCGTGTAAGGAGAAACATTCATGGCTCGTTATATTGGTCCAAAATGCAAACTCTCTCGCCGCGAAGGGACAGACCTGCAATTAAAATCTGGCGTTAAACCATTTGACGTCAAAACAAAAAAAGCTGCTAAAGCACCTGGCCAACATGGTGGCGCTCGTGGCGGCAAACAATCTGAGTACTCACTACAATTACGTGAAAAACAAAAAGTACGTCGTATGTACGGTGTTTTAGAGCGTCAATTTAGTAACTACTACAAAGAAGCTGCTCGTGTTAAAGGCGCAACAGGTGAAAACTTGTTGAAACTTCTTGAAAGCCGTCTAGATAACGTTGTTTATCGCATGGGTTTTGGTTCTACACGTGCAGAAGCTCGTCAGCTTGTATCTCACCGTTCAATCACTTTAAATGGTCGTCGTGTTAATATCGCGTCTATCCAAGTTAAAGCTGGTGACGTTGTTGCAGTTCACGAAGGTGCTAAACAACAATTGCGTATCAAAAACGCAGTTGAGTTAGCGACTCAACGTGGCATTCCATCTTGGATTGAAATTGATCATTCTAAATTGGAAGGTACGTTCAAAGCTGCACCAGATCGCTCTGATTTACCTGCTGAAATCAACGAAAGCTTGATTGTAGAATTGTATTCTAAATAATCCTTGAGGTAGCAATAATGACGCGTACTGCAAATGAGTTTCTAACTCCGCAAGCGATCAAGGTCGAAGCGGCAAGCGGGACCTCGGCAAAAGTTATTCTAGAACCATTAGAGCGTGGCTTTGGTCATACTCTTGGTAATGCTTTACGTCGTATCCTTTTGTCTTCTTTACCTGGCGCAGCCGTGGTTGAAGTAGAGATTGAAGGTGTCGAGCACGAGTACAGTACTTTGGAAGGCTTGCAGCAGGACATCGTCGAGCTCTTGCTGAACCTAAAAGGATTGTCTATTAAGCTGTTCGATCAAAATGAAGCTTATCTGACATTGGAAAAACAAGGTCCTGGCGACGTTACAGCCGCTGACCTTCGTTTACCACACAATGTTGAAGTGGTTAACCCTGAACATTTGATCGGTACTTTAAGTGCTTCTGGCTCATTAAAAATGCGCCTGAAAGTTTCTCAAGGTCGTGGTTATGAGACTTCTGATTCACGCTTCCCTGAAGGCGAAACTCGCCCAGTGGGTCGTTTACAATTAGATGCTTCTTACAGCCCAATCAAACGTGTGTCTTACACAGTGGAAAACGCTCGTGTAGAACAACGTACTGACCTTGATAAATTGATCATTGATCTTGAAACCAACGGTACTGTTGATCCTGAAGAAGCAATCCGCAAAGCGGCAACAATCTTGCAACAACAAATTGCAATTTTTGTTGATCTTCAGAAAGATCAAGCACCAGTTGCTCAAGAGCCTCGTGAAGAAGTTGATCCGATTTTGCTTCGTCCAGTAGATGATCTAGAGCTTACTGTTCGTTCTGCTAACTGTTTGAAAGCAGAAAATATTTACTACATTGGCGATCTTGTTCAACGTACTGAAGTTGAGTTGCTTAAAACTCCTAACTTAGGTAAAAAATCGTTGACTGAGATTAAAGATGTTCTGGCATCGAAAGGCTTGCAATTGGGCATGCGTTTAGAGAACTGGCCACCGGCTAGCCTCCGCATGGACGATCGCTTTGCTTATCGTAGCCGTTAATTAAGTAGGACTATCACCATGCGTCATCGTAATAGTGGTGTGAAATTAGGCCGTACAAGCAGTCATCGTAAAGCGATGTTCCAAAACATGGCTAATTCTTTGTTCGAACACGAGTTAATTAAAACTACTGTTCCTAAAGCAAAAGAATTACGTCGTGTTGCTGAGCCTTTAATCACTTTAGCTAAAGTCGATTCTGTAGCAAACCGCCGTTTAGCGTTTGCTCGTACTCGTTCAGCTGCAACTGTTGGTAAATTATTTACCGTTCTTGGCCCTCGTTACAAAGAACGTAACGGCGGTTATCTACGTGTTCTTAAAGCGGGCTTCCGTGCAGGTGATGCTGCACCGATGGCTTACGTTGAGCTAGTAGATCGCGAAGTTAACTAATTTCGTGAAGAGCAGCGTACGTTGTTCTAAAAAAGGTCGGTTTTTAACCGACCTTTTTTAATGCCTGCAGTTTTGTGGTGGCTATATATTGTTAGACAATAATTTAATTTGTCCTTAAAAGATAAAAATAAAACGCCTTTTGCTTAAACTTGACATTGTGTATTGTCAAAAATGTGATTTAATAAATATAAATCTAAGATAGGTTAAAAGAACAACATGGAAAAACAAGTTGATATTCTCATTGTAGGTGCAGGGATCTCCGGTGTAGGTTTGGCTGCTCATCTTTCAAAAAATTGTCCTAATCGTTCATTTGAAATTATTGAACGTCGTGAAAGTTTCGGTGGTACATGGGATCTTTTTAAATATCCTGGTATTCGTTCTGATTCGGACATGTCAACTTTTGGCTTTAATTTTAAGCCGTGGAAAAAATCTAGTGTGCTTGCAGACGGTCCTTCGATCAAAGGCTATCTTTCTGAAGTAATTGACGAATATAAGATTAAAGAAAAAATTCATTTTCAACACCGTGTTGTGAGTGCAAATTACGACTCACAGACTCGTAAGTGGTCTGTTGTTATTGAAGATGCGAAGAAGAAACAACAAACCTGGGTTGCAAATTTCGTCTTTGGCTGTACAGGTTATTATAATTATGACCAAGGTTTCCAACCTGAGTTTAAAGGGCAGGAAAACTTTAAGGGTATCTTCATTCATCCACAACATTGGCCTGAAAATTTTAATTATGCAGGCAAAAAAGTGGTGATTATTGGTAGTGGTGCAACAGCGATTACATTAGTACCAGCTATGGCAAAAGGCGGTGCAGGGCATGTGACCATGCTACAGCGTTCTCCAACCTATATTGCCTCAGTACCTTCTATTGACATCATTTATGACAAGATGCGTAAAGTATTGCCTGAAGATGTTGCTTATAAACTTACCCGTGCACGGAATATCGGTGTACAGCGGGCTGTTTATGCTGTTGCGCAAAAGCAACCTAAATTACTCCGTAAATTTTTATTAAAATCAATTGAGTTGCAGTTGAAAGGTAAAGTGGATATGAAGCACTTTACCCCAGATTATAATCCTTGGGATCAGCGCCTTTGTGTGGTGCCAGATGGTGATTTGTTTAAAATTTTACGCGAAGGCCGTGCATCTGTTGAAACCGATCAAATTGAAAGTTTTACTGAAAATGGCATTCAATTGAAATCAGGCAAACATCTTGATGCAGATGTAGTAATTTCTGCTACAGGTCTCAACATTCAAATTTTAGGCGGAATCAGTGCCACAATTGATGGAGAACCACTGAATACCTCTAAACATATGTTGTACCGTGGCGTGATGGTCAGTGATGTACCAAATATGGCGATGATTATTGGCTATATTAATGCTTCATGGACCTTAAAAGTCGATATTGCTTCTGAATACATCTGTAAATTGATTAACTATATGGATCAAAATGGTTATAACCAAGTGATTCCACAAGGCGATGCGACCGAGTTGTTAGAAGATACCGTAATGGGCAGTTTGACTTCAGGCTATATTGCACGTGCAGCGGATGTGATGCCAAAACAGGGTAAACATGCACCGTGGAAAGTCAGTAATAACTATTTGGCAGATCGTAAAGAATTAAAGCATGCTTCATTTGAAGATGGAGTGCTGAAATTTGAAAAAAAGTCTGATCAAGTGGCTGCTAAACCCAGATTAGTTTCTTAAGTCTATTACATAAAAAAGGAGCATGATGCTCCTTTTTTTTACTTTAGATGTGTGACTTTAGGGTTTTATTTGATGCGTATTATTTGTTGAAAAATATATCATGTTGAAAATAAGGAAATGTACACAGGGTTAATGTGAATATTCAACAACATTCAGAATTTATAAAATTAAATGATTATGAGCTATATATTAAAGCTTGGCAGCCTGAAACAGCAGATAATGATGCAACTTTGGCTCCGATTATATTGATGCATGATTCTCTAGGCAGTGTGGATTTGTGGCGTGATTTTCCTGCGCAATTGGCTGCTGAGTCTAGCAGAACGGTAATAGCGTATGATCGCTTGGGCTTCGGGAAATCATCAGCAAATCCTGATGTATTAAGTACTGATTTTGTCTATGCCGAAGCACAGCAGGGCTTTAAGGCGCTTCTTCAACATTATTCCATTCAACAGTTTATTGTGATGGGGCATAGTGTCGGTGGGGGAATGTCTGTTGTGATTGCCAGTGAATATACTGAACAATGTCGAGGTCTGATTACTATATCAGCACAGTATGAAGTGGAAGAACTCACATTATCGGGTATACGTGAAGCTAAAACAGGGTTTGCGCAGCCTGGACAGCTTGAACGCTTGGCTAAATACCATGGGGATAAAGCCCAATGGGTTTTGGATGCTTGGACGGAAACTTGGCTTTCACCAAGTTTCCGTCAATGGAACCTCGAAGATTATGTTGGAAAAGTACAGTGTCCAAGCTTGATCATCCATGGAGAACTGGATGAATACGGGACGACAGCACAAGCTCAGAAACTTTTTTCGGGTATAAAAGCTGATGCAGAGCTAGAGATTTTGGAAGGGCTTCATCACATGCCGCACAAAGAGCAACCCGCATTGGTCGCTGCATTAATCTGTGATTTTGTGAATGATTTAAGTTGATATCGAAAGAATGAAAAAAGCCCATCATCTGATGGGCTTATTTGTTATAAAGAGCGGGAAATCAGCTCTTTCATAATTTCATTGGTACCGGCATAAATACGATTGGCTCGATTGTCAATATAAGCCCGTGCAATTGGATATTCAAGCATATAGCCATAGCCACCATGCAACTGCAGACATTCATCCACGACTTTGGAAAACATTTCTGAAATTTTGTATTTAGCAGCGGCTGCAGCGTCAATACCGAGCTGTTCCTCAAGTTGTAGTTCCATACAGCGATCTAGATAAGCTCGACAAAAATCGATTTCAGTACGTAGTTCTGCCAATTTAAAACGTGTGTTTTGGAAACTTGATACGGTCTTGCCAAATGCCTTACGTTCTTTGGTGTATTGAACAGTGTGCGCAAAGGCTGCTTCTGCACCGGCTTGGCAAATAATCGCAACCAACATGCGCTCCCAAGCCAATTCCTTCATCAGCATCATAAAGCCCATACCTTGCATGCCGAGTAAGTTACTTTTAGGGACGCGGACATTATCAAAGAACAGTTCACAGGTATCCTGACCTTTCATGCCAATTTTGTTTAAAGGTTTGCCTTTACTAAAACCGACGCGATCTGCCTCGACGATAATTAGCGATAAATTGGCTGAACCTTTTTCACTATTACCTGTCTTGCAGACCACAATTGCCATGTCACATAAATAGCCATTGGTGATAAAGATTTTTGACCCATTAATAATATAGTCATCACCATCTTCTGTAGCGGTTGTGCGTACGGCTTGTAGGTCTGAACCTGTGCCCGGTTCGGTCATTGCAATGGCAGTCACGGTTTCGCCAGATGCCATTTTCGGCAGCCAATGCAACTTTTGTTCTTCATTGCCAAAGTTATGAATGTAATTGGCCACAATGTCGGAGTGCAGTGAAAAGCCGGTAGAGGAGTCCATAGCATAGGCCTGCTCTTCAATCAGAATCATGCTATAGAGTCGGTCTACACCATAGCCGCCATAAGCTTCGGGCATGGTCGGGCAAAGCAAGCCCATGGCACCGGCTTTATTCCATAAGTCACGGTCAACATGTTGTTGTTTTTCATATTTTTCGATATTAGGTATAACTTCTTTTTCATAAAATTTTCGTACTGTTTCACGAAATGCATCATGTTCTGCATTAAATAATTGACGTGGCAGCATGTTATTGAGTGGGCGAATCGCTGCAGATTGCATTTTGAATATCCTATTCATTTTTATGGCTTTGTCTTCAACTTATAAGATGCAGCGTGTGACTGCAATGTGCAGAACATTCAAAAGCAAGAATTGCGATGAAGCATTCGGTCAATCTTTGAAAACACTCCACTTCAATGGGGTGGATGAGTTACACTAGACGGGTTCAACGATTGGGGAAGACAATGACTGATGAAATCAGCTTAGAAGAGCGTAAAGTGATCTACCGCGCACGTCGTGGTTTAAAAGAGATTGATGTTTATTTTGATCCCTACGTCAAAAATTACTATTTACAAGCCGATGCAGCTGAAAAAGACATGTTTGCAGAACTCGTTGCTGCAGAAGATCCAGATTTGTTGGATTGGTTTATGGAAGTTAGTGAACCGCCACGTCCTGAATTAAAAACGTTTATTCAAAAATTAAAACATTACGTTCATGGATAATCGGCAATTCAAACTGAAACGCAGTTTTTTATCGCATGCGTTTCAGTTTTTTATTTTTGCGGTATTGATGACGCTGCTTTATCAGTTACTAACACCTATGCTTTGGGGGGTATTTTTCCTCATTGGACTAGTGGTTTATGTACTGTTTTTCCGTAAGCATTTACACGTCGCCAGTCTAGATTATTTGGATGGAACTGATTGGTCTTTGCAACGGCTCAACCGTCCAGTGCAACGCGTTCAAATTAGCCATATTTTGGATCATCAAATGTATATCGTGGTGTATTTTATGCATGCGCGTGCAAAACCAGTGATTATTTGGCGCGATCAATTGTCATTGAAACAGTGGAAATCACTCAAAGTATTGGCCAAAATAATCTAATTGTTAGACAGCCTTTATTTTTAAAATTCAATAAAATGCAAATATTTCATTATCTTATGTTGTGGGTAAAATAATCTTGTCTGACAGGATTGAAATTTATTGGCAAAATATTTAAATTGTCTGACAATTTTAAGCTGTGCGGTGATTCTCTGCCTATATATTAGCCTTACCAACAGCCGTTAAGGGAAATCATCATGATGATGCCAACTTGGATGTTTCTGGTAATAGCGATTGTGTTAGCAATTGTTATAGGACGACTAGGAACAGTGCTGAAGGAACAGTTAACTCAAAAATAAGCAGTCAAACGCTTTCACAGTTAATAAGTAGCATGTGCCGAACCGTCGCTATGCTACTTTTTTTTGCCTAAAATTTAGTCTTTGTAAAAAATCAGTCAATTGCATTCAGCGTGATTCATGGCACAGTGTGTCGTTCAAATTAGAGCAAATACTCTTTTATTCATTTTTTGCTTCTGATATGTTTGTCGTGATGGACATAAACACAATTATAGAGGACAGGAAAATGTCGAGCGTCCAAAAAATATGCCAGGGTGTGGCAGTTGTAGTAATAACAAGTACATTATTCGCGGGTTGTTCGCAGGTTGTAAAAACCGGTGCTAATGTTGCACTCGGATTTACAGAAAAACATATTGTGCCACCAATTTTAGCCATGGAAGATGCTGAAATGGTGTGTAATTCAGGTAATTCATTAACTCCAGCCATTATGGCCACCAAAGATATGGGCGCAGACCCAACACGTGTGGCTGTGTTGATGTATTCAGCAGCAGGGATTTGTGCAGAACAAAAAGCCTTGGATGCAGAGTTACGCTATTTACGTGCATCTAAAGCTAACCAAGTATCCGAAGCACAGGATGCTCGTGTTGAGCAAAAGCGTTGGGCGGCACTTGCTGCACAGCGTCAATATACCGGCTATCAATTATTTCAAGATCGTTTTGAAAAGAAGTATAAGAAAAGTCTAGGTGAAGGCTGTCCAAAAATGAACAGCGACATTGACCAAACAGTGTATATGTTGGGAATGTTAAGTGGCTTACAGGCCATGACCAATGATATTAACTCAGGTGGGGCGGTAAACGTTCCAAAAGACATTGCTGCGATTGTTGAACGCGGTATGGTATGTCTAAATAATGAAAAATTCTGGGGCGCACCAAATGCAACCCGCGCTGTGATCTGGACGTTATTGCCGGGTGCAGGTGATGGAAAACCTGATCCATACCAAACATTGAAACAATCTACGCAAATTGGTGAGCAAAAGGGTGTGAGACTGTCACATGCTTTATATGCGGTTGCTGCACAAGCCAGTGGCGATGATGCGAAAATCCGTGATGCCTTACGTACCTTTGCACAAGCGCGTAGCGATGAGAAACCTGTTAATCCACAATTTAAGCTCATCGATAGCATGGCTGAAACCATGGTGAAAGGGATTTCAGATCGTTATTGGACTGAACATACAGGCGTTCGTACGGCTGATGATGGTATGGAACATTTCTGGGATGAAAGTGCCAATAGTTCTGAACTCGATGATTTGTTTAGTGGTGATATTGAAACCAGTGGCACAGCTGCAAATTAATCTTTGCAATAGCGTTTAAAAGTGAGGTACAGGAGGAGCGAAAATGAAACTACAATTTTTAATACCGAAAATTGTCTTTCTTGCCGTATTCGTTTCGATCTGTGCCTCGCTACAGGTATTTAAAGATTATTTTATCTATTGGCAAGATGACTTATTTCATGATTTTTGGCGCTTATGGACCGCACATTGGGTTCACGTCGGTTGGATTCATTTTGTTTTAAATATATTGGCCTTTATTTGCTTACCGTTTATTTTCCCACGAGTTTCGACATGGCATTTTGTTGCCATTTTATTGATTTTATCTCCTTTAATCAGTCTAAGTTTCTATTTTTTCTTACCCGATATTGAAGCCTATGCCGGATTATCTGGTGTCTTACATGGTGCCTATGTCGCGGTCGCTTGTGTGCATTTGATGTATCGACGGGAGCGAAATTTTGCAGCCTTTGTATTGTTGCTGATTTTGGCAAAATTGGTGTGGGAAAATACCGTGGGCAATACGGGAACGGCTGAATTAATTGGAAGCCCCATTTTAGTCGAAGCACATTTATTGGGGGTGATTTGGGGCATTATCATCGCCTTGTTCTATCTTGTTGGCAATTATTTCTGGGATCGTTAGCTCACTTTAGGTGATTGGGTTGACAAAAAAAACCGAAAAGAAAATACATATTGTCATTTTAATGTTTTGAATATTGATGCAAATTTAAACGTAATAATAAAACAGTTAGGTCAGGGAAAGGATCTTCTCGAGCCGCTAAGGAAAAGGATGCTTGGCTCCGCTAGGCTCCAAAATAAAAAATAGGAAGACTCATGCAAAATGATGCACAAAACAGATCCGGCATCGTCGGGCTGTTAAGGTATGTCTGGACAGAATGGATTTCGACTCTAGTCGTGTTGATCTTGCTTCTGCTTACATTGATTATCGGTACAGGGGAGATGATTCATGGTCAGCTTCTGCGTACTGGTGAGCGTTTGTATGGTAATGAAAGCATTGGGATGCAGTATTCATTTTTACGTGCAGAACCGACCAAGCCTGAATGTGACCGTAACCCGAATGTCGATGCGTTGGTGAAAACTCAAATGCAAGCCAATGCAGCAGATGAGTTTGCTGATTTTTTTGGTACGGCATCTGAAAATGACGTTCGTTCGTCTATTTTAGCGGGTGTGCAGCAGTGTGAAGAAAAGTATCAATTTTATGATAAAGCCATGCAACATATGGAGAAGCATCCGAGTATTCGCGCCTATCGTAATTTTGAAACAAGCTTCTTCGGTATCTTTAAATTTGGTACTGAAAATCGCGCCATTTTGTTGATTTTTATGGTGGTTATAGCTGCGATTAGTGCGACGTTGAAAATTCATCATATTGGTCTACGCGGTCCTGCAACCAAGAAGGATTATCGTGTTTATAGCCTGATGATGAGCTTCGGTAATGGACTGTTAACCTACTCAAGTATCAGCCAATTCAATTCAGTGAAAAATTCGGGAGTTCCAATGACCACCGAAACTGAACTGATTTATTGGATGTGGATGACGCTGTTCTCAATCCTGACATTGATCAGTGTTTTGCAATTGTTTAGTCCGCCAAAAGATGCCAAAGAGGGCGGTAGTCTTAGTTTCGCGTTCCTAAGCGTGCCTTTATATGCGTATATGGCGTTGATTACAGGTATCGCCTTTATCTTCTTTATGGACTACCCGATGGGGCAAGGCATCTATTTAGGGCAATTGGTCGAGTTTTCAAGTATTTTCCTGAATCTAGCGTTATTCATTTGGGCGGGTATGTTGTTGAAGCAAACCCGTGTCGTAGATTTATTCTTGAATATTTTACGCCCATGGAACTTAGCTCCTGAGACTTTAACATGGCTGATTTTAATCGCAGCAGCATTGCCTACAGCCTATACTGGAGCATCGGGGATCTTTGTCATTGCGGCAGGCGCGATTATTTATAAGGAAGTGTGGAACGCTGGCGGACGCCGTCAATTTGCCTTGGCTGCAACAGCAATGTCCGGTTCGCTTGGGGTGGTTTTACGTCCATGCTTATTGATTGTGGTTGTTGCATCGCTAAATAAAGAAGTGACCACGGATCTGCTTTATCAATATGGTATTTATACGTTCTTGCTGACATCTACGATGTTTTTAATTGTGTCGTTATTTTTTGCAGAACATAAGTTCCGTATTGCTCAAGCCAATGTGGCAGCGCCGCAGTCAGGACGTGCCTTCTTAGCCGTTATTCCTTATATTGTGATTTTCGTGCTGATCTGGATGTTCTATAAATATTTATTGAATACAGATTTAAATGAATTTACTGCACCAGTCATGATGCCTGTTATTCTGCTGATGATCGTTTTAGTGGATAAATTACGTCATCAGCCAGCACCATTGTCAGCAGTTGGGCATTGGGATGAAACACTAACAGCAAATTATAGTGCGAATGCTGAACCTGCTTTAGCCGGCGCACAGGTTGCACATGCAGAATACCGTGAAGGATTACATGGCAATAGCACAGATGATGGGCAGGCTGCGAATCATACAGTGGCTCAATCCAGCTCTATGCAGATTCTACGTCAAGTTGGTTTTTGGAAGTCGATGCATATTTCGACCAGTGAAACCGTTGGACATATCGGTGCTTTGGTTATTTTGATGGCGCTTTCGGTAAGCGTTGGTGGATTGCTAGAGCGTACTGAAGTCATGAGTTTATTCCCAACTGATATCAGCAGTACTTTTTTGGTTATCACATTGATTGTCGGATTGATGGTCTTTGTGGGTATGATTATGGATCCGTTTGGCGCAGTCATTTTAATTTCTGCAACTATTGCTCCTGTAGCCTATCAATACGGTATTCATCCTGTGCATTTTTGGATGATTACACTCATTGGTTTTGAGCTAGGTTATGTTACGCCTCCAGTTGCATTGAACCACCTCTTGGCCCGACAGTCGATAGGGGATGCTGAAGTCAATGAAGCGGATGCTGAAGTTCGTCACTTGTCGTTTTATTACCGTTATGAACGTTGGATTTTGCCGCTGATTGTGCTGTTCCCTGCAATGTTGATTATTGCGTATCTGCCGTATTTCTTTAAGCTGTTTGGTTGGTATCAATAAATTAATTTTGAAGCATTAAAAAAGCACCTTCGGGTGCTTTTTTATTGAATAAGGGGCTGTGCATTTGATGGTAAATGGTTTGAATCTTTATGACTTTTTAAACTTATTTTGTAGGATTGGACTACAGAGCAAAATCGCTAAAAATATAAAAGCAAAGCCGAATAGGCTGTAAATGTCTGGCAGTTCCTGCCAAAGAACAAAGCCCCAAATACCTGCAAAAATAATCGTGATATAGTTCACGGGGCCAATTTGACCTGCGGGTGCGAGCTTATAGGCATTGGACATAAAAATTTGACTGATATTGGCCAAAAGTCCCGCTGTAATCAGAAAAGCTAACTCTTTTAAACTATAGGGACGCCAGAGCCAAAACATTGGGATCATGGAAATAAGTGTGCCAAAAAAGCAGAAATAAAACACAATGCGTTCAGGCGGTTCTGTTGCTGTAAGCGCACGGACAGTGACAAATGCCATGGCTGTCAAGAAGCTTGCGCTCAGTCCGATGAGTGATAACTGATTGAACATTCCTGCATCGGGCTTTGCGACGAAGAGCACGCCGATTAAACCAATGACTGCGGCAATGAGCATACTCAGGGTCATTTTTTCTTTTAAAAATAACCATGCAATTAAGGGGATAAAGATCGGTGAGGAATAGGTGAAGACCATGGCATTGGAGAGTTTTAAGTGTGCAATGGCATAAAAAAAGCCATACATTGCCACCAAGCCTACGATTGAACGCCATGTATGCATCCACAGTTTTTCAGTTCTAAAAAATGTGCTCCCTTTTTGCAGGATCAAAGGGAGAAAGATCAATAAGCCAACCGCATTTCGAAAAAATACGATGGTGGCATTATCTACCGTGTGAGATGCGTAGCGTATGCAACCCCCCATGATGGAAAAAAGCAGCGCTGACAGCATGAGAAAGCCAATTGCTTTGGGGATATTCTGTGGTGTAGTAGTGTACATAACAAAAAGGCTAAAAAATCTGATGATATTCTAGCCTATAAGTACGCAGGGTGTAGCAGAAGTCGGTTATTTTGCTTGTTGTGCTAACTGTGCTTCGAGTAATTTAATTTGTTCTTCTTTCAGTTTAATCAGTTCATCTGCATCTGAATGTTGCTGTTTTAAACTTTGCTCCTGATCATTCAATTGTTGTTGAATGTCATCTAATTTGGCAATTTCTTCTTTGGCTAAAGAGGCATTTTCAGGCACAGCTGCATCTAAAATGTCTTCTTCGACCAATTTAATGGTGTCAGTCTCTGCGGCAGGGACTGATGCTTCAGTTTCAGATTGGACTGGGACTGCAACAGGCGGTTTAGCCGGTGCAGCGACCATTTCTTCTTGAAGTTCAGATTTATCTGCTGTACTGCTGCTTAACCATTGATATGCAAAAAAGATAGCAATCAATAACGTTAAGCCCCCAATGATTCCAACTAACAGTTTTGGATTATTTCTTTGATCTTCTGTCATTTTTGACCTTAATTTTTATTTAGGCTGACGTGGCTTAAATTGGATCACACCGATATCGTCTGGCACGGCAGGTTGTTCAGGTTGATCGACATGAGTCGGTCGATTTTCACTGTAACCACAATCAATGCATTCGATCCATTCGTCTTCGCCAGAGGTCAGCATGACAACCCGGTCCATCGCTTGGCATTTTGGACATTTTGCACCTGCAATGAAGCGTCGTTTAATGGTCATCATACTTACCTTGAATCTAACTAAGGTCCCTAGTTTAAGCGTTTTTAGATGCGTTCGTCCAACCTTGATGACGCAGCAAAGCATCTATTTTTGGCTCGCGTCCGCGGAAATTGATAAATGCGTCAAGTGCCGTATCTTTTCCGCCAACTGCTAGAATAAATTGTCTAAACGACTTGCCAGTCGAAGTATTAAAAATTCCTTCATTTTCGAATCGGTCGAAGGCATCACTCGCCAAAACCTCTGCCCATTTGTATGAATAATAACCGGCAGCGTAGCCACCTGCGAAGATATGACTGAAACCATGTTGGAAACGGTTGTACGAAGTGGTAGGTGCAACCGCATATTTTTGACGAATAGCATCTAAGGTTTGTTGGATGCCTGCAGCGTCCAAAGCAGGGTTGGCCTTATGGATATTTAAGTCAAACATGGCAAATTCAATTTGACGTAAAGTTTGCATCCCTGATTGGAAGAAACGTGCATCTTGCAGTGCTTTTAACAGATCGGCTGGTAAGGTTTGCTTTGATTCGATATGTTCACTGAGCAAATCTAAACTTTCTTGATCCCAAGTCCAAAATTCCATGAATTGACTTGGTAGCTCTACTGCATCCCACGCCACGCCATGTGTACCGGCAACAGCAATATTATCCACTTCAGTGAGCATGTGATGTAAGCCATGACCAAATTCGTGGAACAGCGTCGTTACTTCATCATGGGTAAGTAAAGCAGCTTGCTCACCGACAGGTGGGGTAAAGTTGCAGACCATATAGCAAATTGGTTTTTGCAGACCATTTTCAGTTTGCATGCGTGAACGGAAGCCGCTCATCCATGCGCCGCCACGTTTCCCACTTCGTGCATACAGGTCAAAGTAGAAACCGCCAATCACGCTGCCTTGATCTTCAAGTTCAAAGTAACGTGCATCGGGATGCCAAACAGGCGCTTCACGCTCGATTACATTGATGCCATAGAGGCGATGTACAATGCTGAACAAGCCTTGAATAATTTTAGGTGCAGGGAAATAGGGCTTCAGGTCTTCTTGTGACAAATTAAACTGTTGAACTTTGAGTTTTTCTGAGTAGAACGTGGCATCCCACGCTTGTAACTCAGTGATACCGTCTTGTGCAGCAATGCCTTTCAATTCAGCAATTTCTTTCTCTGCTGGTGCACGTGCATGTTCTGCCAGTTCAATCAGGAACTGATCTACAGTTGCCACATCGGGTGCCATTTTGCTTGCTAAAGACAATTCGGCATAGTTGTTAAAACCAAGCAGGCTAGCCATTTCCTGACGTAGTTTCAAGATTTCTTCCATGACTGCTGTATTATCAAATTCAGCAGAGTCTGCCTGATCAGAAGCACGTGTGGTATAGGCTTTATAGAGAGCTTCACGGACTTCGCGGTCTTCGGCATAGGTCATAATGGCAATATAAGACGGGAAGTCGAGTGTTGCTACAGCCTGTTCAAGTTCACGTTGCTGACCATATTGTTTCAGAAGTTCAATGCTGCCTTGAGGTAACCCTTTGAGCTGCGCTTCAGTTAAGGGTTTGAAGTAGGCTTGGGTGGCATCCAATACGTGGTTGGAAAAGTCTGATGATAACTGTGAAAGTCGTGCAGATATTTCTGCATAGCGTTTTTTCGGTTCACCTTCTAAGGCTACGCCTGAAAGTTTAAAATCTCGTAACGCAAGTTTAATCGCGCTTTGCTGTGCTGCAGGAAGCGTGTCGAAAACACTGTTGTCATGTACATGCTGATACGTTTGATACAATACTGTATGTTGACCTAGCTGCGTATAGTACTCACTCAGGACGGGTAGTAAAGATTGGTAAACTTCACGTGTTTCGGCATTATTCATGACAGCATTGAGGTGCGAAAGCACGCCCCATGCTTCACTCATGTTATTTTCAAGGGTATCGACGTGTTCGAGTACTTGTAGTTGTGCTTGTACGGATTCGGGTACATCCGTTAATTCTTTTAAAAATGCCTGACCTTGGGCAATGCTCTGTTCAATCTTTTGTTTTAAGTCTGCAAGGGTAATTTGGTCAAATTGTGGAACAGGCAAAGTTGCCTTTTCTAATGTCATGTCGGTCTGCCGATTTATTTCCTGTGTTATTTGTAGAAGTAAGGCTTCTAGAAGGATAAATCAAGCCTTGGGTGCTATTTATTCGCTCTTGTTTCACCGTGGATAGATTGAATATCTTGGATGTAGGTGCCAAAGCGCCCCTCAATGACCGATAATTTTATGAATAGATTTTGATTTTTGTAGTGTTCATATTCATCTACATTGATTCGAAACATACCAGTAGAGTCATACGGTGTTTCAATAGAATAGTAGACACTTCCTTTTTTACCATGTTTTTTAACAGCGCTTGCTTCCAATGTCACCACAGTAGGTGTACCCAAAACTAGGGTATGAAGCAGAGGAGGATAGACAACTAGATTTAAGTAAAGAAACAGAATTACAAAAATAGGGAAGAGGAGTAAAAAATAGAATTTTGGCTTTTTTTGTACATTTGTCCATGTACGTGGAATGATCCATTGTCCGTATCTATGCAGAACATAAAAGTAGATCAAAACAGCCAAATAAATCAACGTTGCAACAATGAAGGCTGTGATTTTGACTTGATTTGTTGGGGTGAAGTCTATAAAAAAGAGAGCAATCAGTGCTGAAATACTAAGTACAAAGACTAAGCATATTACATATTCATGGTAATAGTATTTAGTAATTTTCTGTGATGTCATGATTTTTAAGTGGTTTATTTTTATAGAGATATATTAAATGAAAAAGAGCGCCGTAGCACTCTTTTTTATTTAGTAAAATTTACTCACCCTTTGCTTTGGCATTGGATTTTTTCTTTTTTACTTTTAACTTTTTCTTCACTTTATCTTTAGCCTTCGCTTCAGATTTGCTTGCAGATTTTTTAGCAGGCTTTTTACCGAATGAACTGGGCTTAGATTTCGACTTTTTGCGTCGTATGGGCTGTTCTCCATCTTCAGCAGCGTTGGTTTTACGTTCTGAAAAGACTTCTTCTTTGGCTGTAGGTTTTGCAACACGAGGGGCACGTGCGCGAATAGCGCGACCTGCATGGCTCAATTGTTGAATCAATTCAAAGTCGATTTTGCGCTCTTCTAGATTTACACCAGCAACTTTAATTTTCACTTCATCGCCGAGACTGAAAACTTGACCTCGAGATTGACCAATTAAGCTCTGACTTGGTTGGTTATAGACAAAGAAGTCATCACCCAATTGGCTGACGTGGATCATGCCATCAACATATAAGTCTTTGAGCGTTACAAACAGGCCAAATTCAGCAGTCGCACTGATGGTGCCGACAAACTCTTCACCCAAATGCTGCTGCATGTAATGGCACTTCAACCATGTAGTGACAGAACGAGAAGCTTCATCTGCACGGCGCTCAGTCGCAGAGAAGTGTTCACCTGCATCATCCAGCGAAGCACCAGAAATTGGGTAAGGCTTTTTCTTCAATTGTGCTTTGATGGCACGGTGAAGTAACAAGTCTGGATAACGACGGATTGGAGATGTGAAATGCGTATACGCTTCATAAGCCAAGCCAAAGTGACCTGCATTGTTCGCGCTATAATAAGCTTGCATCATTGAGCGGAGTAAAACGGCATGAATACTTGGAGCATCAATACGGTCTTTAGTGGCATCAATCACGGCTTGA
Source organism: Acinetobacter sp. YH12144 (assembly GCF_013418345.1). Classification (NCBI taxonomy): domain Bacteria; kingdom Pseudomonadati; phylum Pseudomonadota; class Gammaproteobacteria; order Moraxellales; family Moraxellaceae; genus Acinetobacter; species Acinetobacter sp. YH12144. Next base: position 156,293 of record NZ_VPCD01000007.1, read on the forward strand.
TAGTCAGCTTGAGTCGGCTGTTCAGGGAATGGCAGCCCCAATAACTTCACAAAGTCACGAACCTTTTGAATACGTGAGAACTCAGGTGGTTCATGCACACGGTACAGCATCGGAATTTCGTTTTTTAATGCATATTCTGCCGCTGCGACGTTTGCCAACAACATGCATTCTTCAATTAACTTATGTGCATCATTACGGCTACGCGGTAAGATTTCATTAATACCGCCAAGCTCATCAAAAGTCATATAAGTTTCAACGGTTTCAAATTCCATCGCGTGGCGTTCAGCACGTAAGCCTTTCAACACTTGATACAATTGGAATAGGGTATTGACCGATTTACGCACATCACGGTTTTCAGGAATGGCTTGACTATTACCCTCAAAATATTCGGCCACTTGAGTATAGGTCAAACGAGCTTTTGAATGCATCACACCCGGATAGAATTCAAACTTAGTGACACGACCCGCGCGAGATAAGTTTAAATCACAGACCATACATAAACGGTCTAGGTGTGGGTTCAAAGAACATAAACCATTCGACAGCGCCTCAGGCAACATCGGCAATACAAAATGAGGGAAGTACACCGATGTACCGCGCTCTTGAGCTTCGTCGTCGAGCGGTTTACCCGGACGTACATAATGGCTGACATCGGCAATTGCCACGACAACACGATAACCACCACCCGGACGTTTTTCCGCATACACGGCATCATCGAAGTCGCGGGCATCTTCACCATCAATGGTGACAAGCGCTAAATCACGTAAGTCGACACGACCTTCACGGTCTTGTTCTGATGGCTCTTTAAAGCTGTCGGCTTCTTGTTGTACCGCTTCAGGGAATTCGTAAGGTAAACCAAACTCTAAAATGGTTTGCGGAATAATAATTTCAGTGTCTGCTTTATCTGCCATCGACTGAACAATATGACCTGTCGCAAATTCTTCTTTGGTTGGGTAGCTGTCAATCGCAATACGCACAGAGTCGCCGAGTTTGACTTTGGCATGCTCGATTAATTCTTTTTCTAAAGTAATCGGTTGGTGTGCATTGGGATTTGCCGGCTGAATAAAATATTCGCCTTCATACTCAGACACTTTACCAATAATTTCTTTGATACGATGCTGTAGAACTTCAGTAATAAAGCCCCATGCTTTGCCTTTACGGTCTACCGAAGTTTGGCGGACTTTAACACGGTCACCATTAAACACCTGACGTAACTCACGCTCAGGAAGTAAAAGGTCATCTTCACCGCTAATATTGGCTGTGCCTAAACCTTTTGAGTTGATATAAACCGTTGCTTCATGAGTCGGTTGCTCAGCTGCAAGCTGGAACTTAAATCCATCTTTCATCAACTGACCATCTCGAACCATCGCAATCAGACGATGACTCAGTGCATCAATACTTTTTTGATCGGCAATTTCAAAATGTTCTACAAGATCGGCATGCGACATTGCAGTTTTCAGTTGTTCAATCGTCTCTTGAATTAGAGTACGGCTTGGAATTGGATTGTCATAACGTTCGGCTTCAGCTTTTGCTTCAGGGTCGACCCAGTTTTTCATATGTATTTGGCTTCAAATCAGAAGATTAGGATTAGCATAAGTCATGCAAGCAGATACTGCACGCAATTGATTGCAATAAAGTGTTTTATGCCGATATTTTATAATGTTTAAAGCTGAAAAGTAGGGGACAGCAGTGTGTGCTGAACTAATTTTGCACTAATTTTTTGAAAATCGTTTAAAAAATATCTAATTGAGTAAAAAAATGAAAAAAATATAACGACTGTGCTTGCAGTCGTATCATGATCTTTGTATTATGGCGGCACGTTACGGTGAGATGGGTGAGTGGCTGAAACCACATCCCTGCTAAGGATGCATACGGGCAACTGTATCGAGGGTTCGAATCCCTCTCTCACCGCCACGATTTACTTATGTCGCGCTCATAGCTCAGCTGGATAGAGCACTTGGCTACGAACTAAGGGGTCGGGAGTTCGAATCTCTCTGAGCGCACCAATAAGTAAATCTGAAAACGTAGTCTTTTAAGACGACACAAGTTACGCGCTCATAGCTCAGCTGGATAGAGCACTTGGCTACGAACTAAGGGGTCGGGAGTTCGAATCTCTCTGAGCGCACCAACTTGAACAAATTACCGCACATGTTGTGGTTTTTTTGTGCCTGTGATTTATCGTTTTGATGCAGCCTGTCTTTTGTCTTTTGTCTTTTGTCTTTTGTCTTTTGTCTTTTGTCTCTTACTTAGATTGTATAAAGCGTTCTATTTCATAAGACGATCCATCAGTAAATTTGATTTTGCTTTTTTCAGCAGATAAACCCTCATTTCAGATGTTCATGGCGATGCATTTTTTAAAGCTAAGATAAAGAAAAGTTGGGTGAGTTAAAGCCGTGATTCAATGATGGCAATATATTTGTTATCTATTTTGAGCATTTATAAGTGAGTACAGCTACCTGTAGATTCCAAACTTGTGATGAAAAAGCCATTAAAAAAGTAAATCTGGCTGATTTTTAGCGTGTTTAAAGGGTAATTGTTTATTTGCTGTGCGTTTGGTTAAATTTATATGAAAAAGCTCTTAACAAAAAATAAAAATCACGTATAATGAGCCTCATCAAGACGTCGCGCTCATAGCTCAGCTGGATAGAGCACTTGGCTACGAACTAAGGGGTCGGGAGTTCGAATCTCTCTGAGCGCACCAACTTGATCAAGATTGAAAAAACCGCATATGTTGCGGTTTTTTTGTGTCTGAAATATAGCTAAAACCAATAAATTCAGCTCATCAATCAAGGTTCTAACTTAACTTCTGTTTAACTTTGAGTGCAAAGACCGTATTGCCCCCTAAAGCCGGTAACATGTCGTGATACGGCATACTGCGCATAGCACGAAGTAAAAAAGGTGCTTTATCATCAATCTTCACCGCACTGGTCAATTGTAATAACGACCCTTGTTGTAAGGGGCGAATATGCATTGCACCTCGGACAAACTTTAAGTCCCCACCTGTCGCAGTGTATTGATTTTGCAGTAAGTCTGGATAGTTAAAACGCATTTTAAAATCAAAGGGAATATTGATCACACCTAAACCCACCGAAATTTTATAGTCGGCATCCATCAGGTGTGGATTAATTTTCTGTACTTGCATATGTTTGACTTGTCTTGGAAATAAGTGCTTGAACGAAGACACATTAATCCAACGCTGTAAGCTCGAAGGCTCTTGTGCATAATATTGAAAACTGGTGCTAAAGCGCATCAATTCATAATTTTGCCCAAAGGGAACGCGCTGCGCTGTCAAAATAAAGGACACAGGTTCTTTCGAGCTTTGACTTAATTGGGTGACTTTGTCGAGTTGAGAGGCATTTAATTTGAGTTCAGGTAATTGATTTGCAGCGAGAGTTTCGCTGCTAAAGGCTTTAAATCGACGCTGTAATGATTCGAGTAAAAAACCATTGGCTCCCGCAGGAATCCCTAATTTAGCATCGGGTAAGGCATTTAATATTTTGCTAAACAAAAAACCTTTGGGCTGATTTAAATCGCCCCATTGGGTCACACTAATCAAGGTGTGTTGAGCATCGATCTCAAACCATTCAATTTTCCCTGCACCAAAGGGCACCGGTGCTTGTAGAACCAAACTATTAATGCTGTTGTGATCAATTTGGTGCTGCATCACCACGGTTTCTTTAAAGTTTAAAACCGGAATAGGTGTCGGGATATGGATGCGGTATTCAACTTGGCTGGTTGAACCTTGCTGTTGCAAAACCTCAGCAGATTTTAGCGTGGGAAATAAGCCAGCATAGTTTGGATAATTACTGAGTAATCTGGACACATTTTTGCTGTTGGTTGGGACAACCACGGCGGCACTTTGAAATTTACCAACGACTTTTTGACCTGCTTTCATCGTGGGCAGACTAATCTGCTGTGAAGGATGTGCAAAAATCACGATGTGATCACCGGCAAGATTTGCCAAGGCTTTGGCATTGCCATTAAACAAGTCCAAACTACTAGGAATCTGGGGTTGCCATTGAACGAATTTGGCCCAACTGGTCGATATGCTCAGTCCACTCAGAAACGCTAGCATCATGATTATTTTTGTTATCTGCATGTCACATCCTGCGTATGCAATCTTTTATTTGTTGCTGTTTTTAACGTATTTCTAGGTGGAAGGGAAGTAGTGAAGTGTTACAACCGACCATTAAAAAGCATGAAGCAAGTTTGAATTGTGGTGTAGTATTTAGCGCAATTCATTTTTAAATATTCATACGCTTATGTCTGAGAATCTACCTGCATTATCGCTGCGCTATTTTTTAAATCTAGAAGAATCACAGGATGGTTTTGCACTAGCTACTTTTGGCAAAAAGCAATTTACGCGTTTTTTAACGCCAGCTATTAGCCTTGGGATTATCATCTGGGGTTTTTACTTGGGTGTAGATGGAGTTGGTGCCTACTATGTTGGGCTGGGCGCTTTCTTTTTACTTCTTCAAGGCATCATGCGTTATTGGTTTTTACCGATGATGTTTAAACGCCAGTTTGTAAAATACCAATTAGGCAAAAGTGAACAAGGTATTGATTTATTTCAAGACTATGCAGAAATTCATGCCAATGGGCGTAAGAATGTCTTTCATTATGCTGAAGTGGCAAATTTTGCTGAAGGCAAATTGACCTATATGCTTGAGCTGAAAAATAAAACCGTGATTATTGTGCCGAAAAGTGCATTTAAAAATACTGCGGACCAAGCGACTTTTAGCAATACTTTTCAGCACTAAGACAATCTATTCATAACAAAAGAGGGAGTAGTATGCAGTCACGTCCATCTAAAATTGTTTGCGTCGGTCGTAGTTATGCAGATCATGCCAAAGAATTAGGCAATGCAATTCCTGACCGTCCTGTACTTTTTATGAAGCCGCCAAGTGCATTAACCGCATTAGAGCAAGGCATCTCATGGAATCCTGCATGGGGCAGTTGCCACTATGAATGCGAATTAAGTTTACGTGTTGATCGTCCTTTATCGGCTGAAACTGATCCACGCAAAGCCTTAGAAGCAGTCGGAGCTGTGACTTTGGGGCTAGACCTGACCTTGCGTGATCTACAAGATGACTTAAAGAAAAAAGGTCAGCCTTGGGAGCGTGCCAAAGCTTATGATGGTTCTTGCATCCTTGCGGATTGGGTCGATGTTCAAGAGGTGGTTCAAGATTGGAAAGATGTGCATTACACCTTGCATGTCAATGATGAACTGCGCCAGAACGGTGATACTGCATTGCTGATTTTTGATGTGGGTACTTTGTTGGCAGATATTAGCCAAGTGTTTAGTCTTGAAGCGGGTGATGTGGTCATGACGGGTACGCCTGCGGGTGTCGCGGCACTACAGTCAGGTGAGCAGTTGAAAATGACCCTGAAAGGCAAAAATCAGGATTTTGTTTGGACAACTTTTGTCAAATAATCTGTGAAAAAAATACAAAAAAGGCTGCTTAATGCAGCCTTTTTTGATTGATCTATTCGGTACTGCTTGATGGCGGTGGCTCATTCGGTTGTAAAGGACCAGTATCTTTCCATGCTTCATAGGTCTCGGCCATATGCTGTGAGTCAGTGTCTCCCAATGCACCTGCTTTGGCATACCATTGTCGCGCTTTTTCACCATCTCGAATATCATAATGATAATAATGTGCCATTTTCATCGCCGCGTCAGCATCTTGCCCTTGTTCTGCGGCATAGCTTAAATATTCAGCTGCTTTGTCGGGTGTAGACGAAGGATGTTCAGAAAAATAATGTTGATTTCCCAAGACTTTGATTGCTTCGACATTCTTTTGTTTGGCAGCTTTTTCATACCAAATTTGCGCTTGGTGCTTATCTTGAATTAAGCCTTTTCCAGTGTCGTACATCCAACCAACGGTATATTCAGCAGCAGGATCATGAGTCTTTTTTGCAAGGTCTAGCACCCAGTGTGCAAGGAAAATATTGCCATCTTGCTGCATCTTTCGAATCACTTGATCTGCATGCGGGTTGCCTTGATAAGCTTGGGTCATCAACCATGCGAATGCGTCCGTAGTGCCTTGATCCGCAGCAGCTTTGTACCAATGTACACTTTGTTCGATATTTTGTTCTGTGCCCGTTCCACTGAGGTATAAATCACCCACTTTCATTTGCGCAGTCGCATCACCACTTTGAGCGGTTTTGAGTGCAGATTTAAATTCACGCTGTTCTTTGGAACTACAAGCCGTTAAAAATACGGCAGATAAACACAGCGCTAAAATGGTTTTTTTATTCATTTGAAATGGAATTATTATCATTTTCGTAGATTTTTTGATCTTAACGGATTGTTGAATCACTTTATAGAGACACTTATAGCTAAATTTAAACACATTTAGGGCTTTAAAACGGATTTCCTAAACTGATCTGGGGTGCAAAGCATCCATTTTTTAAACATATTTATAAACGCTGAGGCATTGGCATAGCCAAGTTCTAAGGCAATATTTTCGACGGTTTGGCCTGCGTTGAGCATGGACATGGCTTTCATGACTTTGAGACGTTGTCGCCATTCATGCAGGGACATCCCAAGTTCTTTTTGACAATAACGCGCCAGAGTACGTTCCGTCATATTTATCCGCTTTGCCAATTGCTCAAGCGCGCTCTGATCTGCAGGATGTTGATGTAAATAATCAAGCAGCTGTTTGAGGGCAGGGTGATCCGAATGCGGTAAATAACTACTGACCAGTTTGGCTTGATGCAGTTGATCTAAGATCACATGGAGTAAGCGTTGATACTCGGCCGTATTTTCCATGAGATCGGCTTGTTGATGCAACAGACGCAAATGGCTGAATATCGCTGTAACTAAAGGTGAGCTGAGTAAAATCCCCGGTTGTTTCGGCAAGTGGGTGCATAGAGATTCATGTACATATAAGGTGCCATGTGAAACTGCAGTACGATTTAAACCACTATGTTCTAAGTGTGGGGGAAGCCAAATGCCATAAGGTGGTGGGGTAATATAGTCTATCTGGTTGATGTTCACTTCCATTACGCCATTAAAGGCATAGACAAACTCGCCCCAAGCATGTCCATGAACGGGATAAACAGACAGTGCAGGATCGTCACGAAAACTGATCCACAGTGCTGCTTGAATTTCATCGTTGGTGGGAAGTTGTTGCAACTGCGTATGATCTGCACGAGCTTTATGACGCATGAGAAATTTTGCCTGAATAAGAAGATCACTTGTCTATTTTGAAGTATATATTTTATTTCTGACAGTTCTATAGTGTTGCTTGTCGTATTGTCGAGTAAAAAGTGTGGAACAGCGCAAGGCGCTAGATGCAAAAGCTTCTGGTCTGATGATTATTTTGTGCATGATTTTAGGGATTCAGCAGGTCATTTTGAAATTGGCCGCGGTTGATATTGCGCCGATCATGCAAATTGCCATTCGATCAGGTCTGGCTGCGCTGTTGGTCTTTCCACTGATGCGTCTCAAGCCGGGTACACATTTATATACACGCGAATACTTGCTACCGGGTATCTGGTTGGCGTTTTTATTTTCAGCTGAATTTATTTTAGTGGCAGAATCCCTGCGATATACCTCTGCATCACATACTGTTGTCTTGCTCTATACAGCACCGATTTTTGTGGCATTAGGTTTACATTGGAAACTGCCTGAAGAAAAACTCACAGCGATCCAATGGGGCGGTATTTTTATTGCCTTTTCAGGTATTGTCCTGTCGTTTATGGGACGTGAAAGTAGTACTACAGTCAACACTCAAGCACTGTTGGGGGATGCGATGGCATTATTTGCTGGGGTGATGTGGGCCTTGACCACCATTTCATTAAGACTCACCAAACTCTCTGATGCACCTCCGACTCAGACGCTGTTTTATCAGTTAGTCGGTGGTTGCGTGTTTTTATTACCCGTAGCATGGCTGACAGGACAAATGACTGTACATTGGACGGTGCTGTCCATCAGCAGCATGATTTTTCATGTGCTCATTATTTCATTTTTTAGCCTGATGTTGTGGTTTTGGCTGTTAAGTAAATATCTGGCCAATGGTCTGGGCGTTTTTTCATTCCTTACTCCAATCTTTGGTCTAGTCTTTGGCGTATTGATCTTAAACGAAACGATTGAGCTGAATTTTATCTTGGGGACAGCCTTAGTAATGGTCGGGGTGATGACGGTAACCTTGCATCGATGGTTAGCTAAATTGATGGGACGTCAACGTACAGCGATCTAAGATCATGTATAAATAAAAAAGGAGAGCTACGGCTCTCCTTTTTATTTAAGGTTATTTTTCTTCAAAAATAGTCGCAAGCGGAATCGAGAGTTTGGCCGCAAGATAATCATCCGATTCGACCAGTTGCGGTCCAATTTTTTCCATCCAGACATCATCTGGATCGACGCGACCTAGGTCTTGGCGCTTAGGGAGCGGATAGGGCAGTTTACTGTAAAAGCTCCAGAAGTCTACTTGGGTTAAATTGCGAACCAAAACATAATGATCATCGTCGGTACGTTTAATCAGGTGCTGCTTTTCAAATAATAAAATATAGCTCGGCAGGCGACCGATTTCATCACGCCCTAAAACCTCAAGCGCTTCTTTTTCTGTCACGCTCTGACCGAGTTTTTGCTTCTTATAAAATAATTCAAGCAAATCCATCAACATAATCACAGGATGACGTTTTTGATCTTTGCCTGAATTGAAAGCGGTCAGTGCATAACTAATTTCTACCCCAATCAGCACGATATTCCATGAAAGGAATATCCAAAGTAGGAAAATTGGCACCGCAGCAAAAGCACCGTAAACGATTTGATAACTGGTGAAATTGGACATGACAAAACCAAAGAGGTTTTTGAGTAATTCAAATACCACGGCACTAAAGACACCCGCGATCAGCGCCGCCTTGATCGGCACACTGCGGTTGGGAATCGTCCAATACAGAATGAAAAAACCTAAAATGGTCAATGAAAAAGACAAGATCCACAGCAGAAAAGCCCCGTCTAGTTCATAGCCGGCAAAATTATTGCTGAGGACATTCATAGAGGCCAAGGTAGATGACACAACAAATGCGCTACCCAGTAAGATCGGGCCTAATGAGATAATAGTCCAATAACGCATGAAGCCAATTATGCCGCCACGTGTCTCACGCACCCGCCAAATTCGGTTAAATACCGTTTCAATACTGGTCAGCATCATGACTGTGGTAATGAATAAAAACAGCACACCAATCACGGTCAAGTTACTGGATTTATCGGTGAAGGCATTCAGTGCTTTATCGAAAGCAATCGTCGTTTTCGGTAGAAAATTACTATAAATCAATTGTTGAAGCTGTTGACGAGCAGGCTCTAAGGCATTGATTGATGAGATGATGACCAAAAATACAGTCAACATGGGCACCACTGCAAACAAGGTGGTATAGGTCAATGATCCTGCTTGTTCACGGCAGCGATCGGCTTCAAAACGTCGAATGACAAATAAAACAAACTGAAACCATTTCTTGTCGTAAAAGGGAAGTTTTTTTAAAAATGCTTCGATCATGCTTTCAAGTCTCGAGTTATTTTAGTCATGTTTATGCAATTTTCATCACTTAGCTTAACCAAAAAATAGGAAAAATACCGTATAGTTTTCTTTTTTCATTGAATTTATAAAAATGACGCAAGCTTATGTACTGGTGCTGTATTACAGCAAATATGGTTCAACACGTGAGATGGCACATTTAATTGCCAATGGAATTGAAGCTTCTGGGATGGCGGTAAAAATACGAACCGTTCCAAATTTATCCACCGTGGTGACCGACGTGCAGCCCAGTATTCCTGCCGAAGGCGATATTTACTGTAGCTTAGATGACTTAGCGCATTGTTCAGGTCTAGCGCTAGGTTCACCGACCCGTTTTGGTAATATGGCGTCGGAAATGAAATATTTCTGGGATCAAACCACAGCGCTTTGGCTCAATGGCGCATTGCATGGTAAACCTGCCTGTGTGTTTACCAGTTCAGGTTCAATGCATGGCGGACAGGAAAGTACTTTGCTGACCATGCTGCCACCTTTGTTTCATCATGGAATGATGGTTATGGGTTTAAGTAATGCCCTTCCTGCATTATCGAATACCAAAACGGGTGGCACGCCCTATGGTGCAAGCCATGTCAGTGGTCCACGTCATGATCAGTCATTGAGTCAAGATGAGCGAAACTTATGTGAAGAGCAGGGTAAACGCCTAGGCGAAGTGGTCAAAAAGTTGATTTGAAACGTGCTTGATAAAGGCAATAAAGTAAACTTTGTAGCGAACGGGCAAGAAAAGGCTTAAATATTGCACTTTTCTTGCTTTTTTACGTGTGACTTCTCTTTATTTATGACGTTGTATTGCCGCCAAAAATATAAAAATAAATCTGTCGAACTATTCTTAAAATACCCAAAATAAGTGATATCAATAACATATTGAAAGTTTTTAAATACAGCCTGCTCAGTGATGGCCTTGAGTCGATTATTGCTGTCTCTTTGGGCGCGCTATTTTTATTTTTTGATTACATGATTTGTATTTAAATTTCTTCTTTGGGGTGTGTGATGTCTATTATTAATTTTCGAATGATTTTCCTGTGTTCCGCATTGGCTGCTTCTTCCTTGTGTACGGCAATGCCAGTTTTATACAGTATGGATTTCCCGCAAGAGAAAAAAGCCGAAGAAAAAGAATTTTTGGCGAAACAAGATCAAGTCAAAGCGGACTCAAAATCTTTAACCGATGCTTCAAAATAATTGATTCACTATGGTTTCGAATAGCATTTCAATAGGCTAGAAATACATGCTAGAAAAACAATAACCCATTAAAAAAGAGCACTGCTGCGCTCTTTTTTTACATCGAATTTAGTCTTGATCCGAAGTCTTTGCAGCATCTTCAGGCTGTTGCTCAACTTCAAAGCGCTGTTTGCAGTCTAAACATTGGTAGTCGAGAAAAATATTTTGATCGACGATCACGCCGGCTTTTTTACCAAAACGGTGTCCGAGAAAACCGCCTGTGATACCGACGCTAATCGCACCGACAAAAGTCCCGATGGTTCCGCCCATAATCACGCCAAGTGGGCCTGCAGTCACACCACCAATCGCAGCACCAATAGATGCGCCAGATGCCGCACCACCGACAGTCCCTGCAGCAGTTCCTGCACCACTGAGTAAGACACCACCAATTTTTTGTAAGTTTTGTTCATGGTTACGCTTTTCAATATGGGTTGATCCACATTTTGGACATTTAACTGTCGTTTCCATGTTTTGCTCTTCTGTATTCATAACTTTCCATAGCCTTAAAAAATAAAGTGGCCGAATTTATGGTGCAGCATAATGTAATTTGACAGATGAGTAGTTGACCCATTCGATCAAATGCAACGATTTTCCTGAATTTTATCGAGTTTTGCACACCGATGTTTTGTCTGCTTGTAACTAAGGCGTTAAAAAGTGCGCTTTATGTCACCTTAATGGCAAATTTTTAGCAAAAAAAAGAACACCCGATGTGTTCTTTTTTCTTTTGAACGCAAACTTAGTCACGAACAAATTCAACTGTACCATTCGCCAGTGATTTCACACGTGCCAATGATTCAACGCGATAGCCTTTTTCAAGCAAAATATCACGACCAGGTTGGAATGATTTTTCAATCACGATACCGATACCCAATACTTCAGCACTTGCTTGATGAATAAGATCTGCAAGACCTAAAGCCGCTTGACCATTGGCCAAGAAGTCATCAATCACTAAAACTTTATCTTCAGCATTGATGTGCTTTTTAGAAATCGCGATAGTGCTTTCAGTTTGTTTCGTAAAAGAAAACACTTTTGAGCGATACAAATCATCTTTTAAGGTTAAAGATTGATATTTACGTGCAAAAATCACAGGAACACCAAGTTCAAGACCAGCCATTACTGCAGGTGCAATACCTGATGCTTCAATCGTAATGATTTTTGTGATGCCAGCATCTTTAAAAAGACGGGCAAATTCTTGACCAATTTGCTGCATCATCACAGGGTCAATTTGGTGGTTCAGGAAAGAATCGACTTTCAGAACTTCTTCAGAGAGAACGATACCTTCAGCTAAGATTTTCTGTTCCAGAGCGTGCACGGGAGAATCCTCGAGGGGCAGGTGCTTTTTAAAGCAAAAGCGTATTTTAAAAAGCACCGTGAAAAATGCAAGCGAAATTGATCAAATCAATTAATTTGTTGCACCTTTATAGCCCGTTAACAATAAACCGTAAGAGGTTTTATTGTCTTGGTGGGAAACTTTGACAGGTAGATAATCTAGTTTTGGTGCTAACCAGAAAGTCGTTTGACGGCCTGGTTTGTCATGACGCATCACGACTTTAACGGTGTCAAAAGTTCCATAAGTGGTTTTCACTTTTTCAGTGCCTTGTTTCACGAACTTACGAGCTTCAACCTCTTTGGCATCGGCAATGTAGTAATTCGATTTCAAACCACCATTTTTTAAATCTTCACGAATTTGCAATTCAGCATTGAGTTCATCTAACACACCTGATTTCCACGCAAATGAACGCGCCTTATCATCTTTTTTGGTATTAATGGTTTTTGCGCCAGCATTAAAATTAATATTCATGGTGTTGTTGTGCACCAAAATTTTGCTGCTGCGGCTAAAGCTGTTCGAGTGAATTTGGCTGCCATTTAAACTAAAACGACTGGTTTCAGTTGCAGAGGCCATCGCACCAGCTTTTGCTGCGAAAACATACGTCCAGTTATTCCCAGATTGTTTTAGGGTACGTGTTGCAGAACCCAAGTTTTTGCCGTTGTAGTTAAATTGGTAGTTGGCTTGGAATGGACTCATGGCAAATGACTGACTTGAGAAACCAGTCAAAAGCAGTGTAGTCGATACCCCAGCAACAAGACCTAAATTTTTCAAAACTGAATGTGCCATAAGTATGGTTTTCCTATTCAATAGAAGTGTGGTGGGCTAAACCACCTGATATATTTATTATGCGGCTGGATTGTGGAGAATCTCGTCGCAAATCCGTGCCTAATGTATATGTTGTGTAGCGTTTTATAGGCTCAAGATATCTAAGTACAGGATAAGTCTAGCTTTCCTTTTGCTTAATTGGCGTGACTTCATCGTCTTTTAAATTTGAATCATCCCAGTCTTCAATCCGTTCTTGCGACATCTTGGTGAACAATGCGGTTAAATTAACATTACCAATCACCACCAATTCGGCCTCACGTAAAACAGCATGGTTGACATGGACTTTGCCAAGTGTGTCGATAATCGATCGACTTTTACCGAGCCAGCGATTCAGGTCTAAATACAGTAAATCATCTTTAACTTTGATCACATTGAGCTTTTCCAAAATCATACCCAATGGATCTTGGTTGAGTACTTTTTGATAGAACCATAACGCCATGCGCACGCCCATCTTATACAGAACATTTGGATACTTTGCTTCAATCACTTGTGTATCACTAATTTGTTCAAATACGATCAATTGGGTTTGTTTGTTCAGTTCCATCTGTACCAGTTTTAAATCAACAGAGAGTGTTATGATCAGCCCGTTATAATCCAATGTGGCATACAATCGAAGCCAGTCATCATGCAGGTCAGCATGCAAGTCTTTGAGCATTTTCACATTATCGGTGACAAAGCGCTGAAATGTCGCATTTAAAAACACTTGAGACATTGGGAATTCACGCTCATCTTCAATAAATCCTTCAGCTTTTTGGTACACTTGGCGTATACGTTTAGCGATATTGGAAACTAGCGTTTGCATAAGAAGTGCATCCTGACAAATTATGTTTTTTGACGATGTTTATCTTGTCGATTTCTATAAAAACACAAGGTTTTGATCTTGCAGTTTAGCAAAATAAATTGCACCATTTTCATGATTTTAATTGTGCATTATCTATGTGTTGATGGATTTCTCGTTTTCATCAAAAAATGAATACGAGTTTTATTTTATACTGTTTTAAGCAGTTTGGGGAATGCGGCAAATAGTCGGTTTAATGTGATGCTGAAAAAAATAACGTTCATGCCCTTGATGAAAGAGTGGTGGAAAGATCCCATATTTGCAACTGCGTTGGCGTTTGCTGCGGTGTTGCATTTGGCATTTTTAACCATGCAATTTACCATGCCCCAAGAGGCTGACTATAACACCAAAGAAATTGCAGTTTCTTTACGTCCTACGACGGAAAAAATTGAACATGCGGACTTTTTAGCGCAAGCCGATCAGCAGGGCTCGGGGACATTCCGTGAGTCACATCGGATGTCGAGTGACATGCCTGCACCGATGATCGAACAAAAAGCCGGTGAGCAAAAAAGTGAAGCTTTAGAGCAACTGCAACAAAAAAAAGAGCTCAGTTTTGAAGATAAAGTGTTGATGACAACTTTGAGTTGGCAAAAACAAGCGGAAGAAAACAGTCGCAAAAAAGCTGTTGAGGAGTTGAATAGTCAGTTTCAGGCCAAGGCTGCGATGGTGGCGAGTATCGAAGCTCAATATTTACAACGTCAGCAAAACTTTAGCCGTCAGCAAAAAATTAAAACCATAGATGGTATTCAAGCCAAGCAAGATGTTTCTGCGGCCTATATGGAAAAGTTTCGTGAAAAAGTCGAGTTTTACGGTAACCGTTACTATCCTGAAGCGGCAAAACAGCAACAGCTACGCGGTGAAGTACGTTTAATGGTTATTTTGAACAGTAATGGCGGGATTCGTGCCATTCGTTTGATCGAAAGTTCAGGTTCAAGCTTATTGGACGAAGCTGCAAAAACCTCTGTGCGTAAGGCGGCACCTTTTGGTTTGTTTGATGCCAAAATGAAAGACATCTCAGAACTTCGTATTGTGCGGACTTGGCGCTTCGATCCTGCAGAAGCAGAGTTTGAGGTTCGTTAAAATTCAGTTGTGATAGCGTCGCAAAACTTCGCAGATTTCGACGCTAAAACTCGCATACCATTGGTTTTCCCCAATTGTTGCGCCACCAGATGTTGTGCATCTTGTTGCCAAGCTCGAATGTCTTCTAAGGTATTCCAGTAGGAAAGGGCGATTTCATGCTCACCCTCTGTCAGCGCTTCAAAATGTTGACAGTTAAAGTGTGTCAAGGCTTTGTCTCTAAGCTGCTGTGCAGTCGAAAAATACAGCTCATCAAGCGTACGAATGCGTGCTTTAAAAATCACGACATATTGCATATCTTTCCTTCCTTGGTTTTTATAATGTTAAAAAAGCGAGCCGTAGCTCGCTTTTTGGGTTCTTAATCTCTTTCCAGATAAGGGTTATCAAACCCCAATTTGGCTAAAATCTCGATCTCCAAAGCTTCCATTTCTTCAGCATCTTCATCAGAGGTTTCATGGTCATAGCCCATGAGGTGCAACGTACCGTGTACCAGCATATGCGTAAAGTGGGTCAGAGGTGCTTTGCTTTGTTCTTGTGCTTCACGAAGAACCACAGGAATACAAATCACCAAGTCGCCAATCGGAAATGAGTCTAAAACCGCCGCCATTTCATCAGGTAGGTCGCTTGGAAAAGACAGTACATTGGTTGGTTTGTCTTTACCACGATATTCCAAGTTCAATTTGTGGCTTTCGTCATTGTCCACACATGCAATACCGATCTCACAATCACTTTGTGTATCGATATGACGTAAAGCCGTTTCCACGACTTTTTTGATATGCGCACGTTTCACCACCAATTCAGGTGACTGAAAATTTTGCTGCAAGGAGAGATTAAGTTTCAAAATGAATCCTTAAATGTTTTCGTCTTGATGCTGCCCATCAGCTTTAGCATCATTGTCCGCCACCAAGGCTTCCTGACGTGCTTTACGTTCTGCACGTTGTTCAGCCGTGAGGCGATGTTGTTCGCTGTCCCATCCCTCATAGGCTTCAACAATTTTTTGAACCAATTGATGACGTACCACGTCACGAGAGTGGAAGCGAGTAATATGAATTTCTTTGATTTTTTCAATCACACGTAAGGCATGTGCCAAACCAGATTGTTGACCGCGAGGTAAATCGACCTGTGTAATGTCGCCAGTGATTACCGCACGAGAACCAAAACCTAAACGGGTGAGGAACATTTTCATTTGTTCAGGGGTGGTGTTCTGTGCTTCATCTAAAATCACAAAGGAATGATTTAGGGTACGACCACGCATGTAGGCCAGAGGAGCAACTTCAATCACTTGACGTTCTATCAGTTTTGCGACTTTTTCAAAACCGAGCATTTCATACAAAGCGTCGTATAGCGGACGTAAGTAAGGGTCAATTTTTTGGCTCAAATCACCGGGTAAAAAACCCAATTTTTCACCGGCTTCAACCGCAGGGCGAACCAATAAAATGCGTTGAATTTCGTTACGTTCTAGCATATCTACAGCAGCGGCGACCGCGAGATAAGTTTTACCTGTACCCGCTGGGCCGATACCAAATGAAATATCGCTTTGTAAAATACGCTGTACATAGCGTTTTTGATTGGCACCACGTGGATTGATCCGACCTTTACGGGTTTGTAGATAAACATTGTCTAAACCGGTATGCTCATTTTCAGAAAAATCTTCCTGAATTTCGCGGTCAGTCTGACTGCCTTGAATCATCATGTGTAAAATGTCCGCACTAATCTGTGGATTGGTTTCGGACTCTTCATAAAGACGGTGAAGGAGACTTTCGGCTCTCTCTACCGCATCGATTTCCCCATCGACAAAAAAAGCATCTGCGCGATGAGAAATTTTGACATCTAAACGTTGTTCAATTTGTTTGAGATGACCGTTATAGGCACCGAGCATGCTTTGTAAACGGTCAAGTGGAATACCAGCAAAAGTTACAGTACGTCGAATCGCTGCAGTCAAGAGAATTCCTTTAAATTGGTCTGACGATTAAGCTTACATTACGCCACGTCAGGCTCAAGATTCAAGAGTTCACCGTAAACAAACTTCAAAGTTTTAATATCGGTCACTTCAATCTCTGCAAAACGCCCAACCCATGCAGGATCACCGATAAAGCTAACCAAACGTGTATTGTCTGCAGTACCAATCAGCAAGTTCGGATCTTTGTCTGAAACAGACTCAATCAAGACACGTTGAATGGTCCCTAGCATTGCATCAGTTTTATCGATACTGGATTGTTTAATCCATTGTTGAACTTTTGCAAGACGTTCTTTTTTCACATCTTCAGGGGTTGTGTCTTCAAGTTCTGAGGCAGGAGTACCCGGACGTTTTGAGTAGATGAAACTGTATGAATGATCGAAGTCCATATCTTGGATAAATTGATAAGTTTCTTCGAAGTTTTCGTCAGTTTCACCTGGAAAGCCAATAATAAAGTCACTAGATAAATGCATATCAGGGCGAACTTGACGTAATTTAGCAATTTTATCGATATATACATCAATCGTGTGGTTACGTTTCATGGCTTGTAGCACGTCATTCGAACCACTTTGAACTGGTAGATGCAAGTGAGAAACCATTTGCGGTAAGTCACGGTAGCATTGAATCAAGTCATCATTAAATTCAAGCGGGTGCGATGTGGTGTAACGAATACGACCAATCCCTGGAATCTCAGCAACTAAACGTAATAAGTCTGCAAAGGTACAGATTTCCCCTTCAAAAGTTTCACCACGGTAGCCATTCACGTTTTGGCCGAGTAATGAAATTTCACGTACGCCTTTTTCAGCTAAAGTGGCAATTTCAGCCAATACGTCATCGAGTGGGCGAGAAACCTCTTCACCACGGGTATAAGGAACTACGCAGAATGAACAGTATTTAGAACAGCCTTCCATAATCGAGACAAAGGCTTTAAACCCTTCTACACGCGGTTCAGGTAAAAAGTCGAATTTTTCAATATCAGGGAATGAAATATCCACCAACTGAATTTTTTCTTTTTTTGGTTTGACCACTTGCTCAGTATGCTGATCGAGCATTTGTGGTAAACGGTGTAAGGTTTGCGGACCAAACACCATATCTACATACGGTGCGCGTTTTTGAATGTTGTCACCTTCCTGAGAGGCAACACAGCCACCAACACCAATCACCAAGTCAGGATTTTTTTCTTTCAGCTTGCGCCAGCGGCCTAACTCAGAAAATACTTTTTCTTGTGCTTTTTCACGGATAGAGCAGGTATTCATCAGGAGAATATCCGCTTCTTTTGGATCGCTTGTCAGCACATAGCCGTGAGAATCACCTAAAAGGTCGCCCATACGTTGACTGTCATACTCATTCATCTGACACCCTTGCGTTTCGATGTACAGTTTTTTCACTGCTCCATCTTGAGCTGGGGTGTGCTGTGGCTGGGTAACAGTGTTATCTGGGGCAGCTTGGGCACTATTCGGGATGAAGGTTTGAACCGTCATGTAGGCTCCTAAAGGAATTTTATGAAAATCAATAACCATACGTGGCTGACAGACAATTCAATCAGTCGAATTGTGCAGCTGCGGAGGTCAAAAAAGGGGATTTTAAGAATGGGCAATATTTTAGCAGTAATTCACTAGAAACTTACAGCCTAAAATTACAACTCTGCCATATTGATTTATGAAGTAAAAATGTTTGAAAATTAATATTGGCTAATCATAAGGTTACATAACAGAACACAATGCAGAGTTTAGAATTATTAAACTAATTCCTAAACAAAGTTCGATGTGCTGTAACTGAGCAGAATGACATGAAAGAAGGCAAGTGGATGTTAAAACATAATTTTAAACAGAAAAATTACGCTAAATTACTTGCTTTGAGTGTCGGGCTCTCCGGAATTTCTGCGTTTGTCCAAGCCGCAGATGAGCAGTTTAACGATGCTTTACGTGCTGCGAATGCAGGCAATATTAGTTTATTACAACAATACCAATCATCCATGCAAAATGACGTTTTGGGCTATTATCCAGAATATTGGTTACTGAATAACAATTTGGCTTCACAGCCAGCAAGTGCCATTATTAATTTTGCACAGCGCTATCCAAATTCGGCAATGGCAGAAAAATTAGCCGCAGATTATGTTGAAGAAAAAGTCAAACAAGCTGATTTCGCTACAGCACAGCCTGTCTTGCAATATGTGACTAATGCTGACCGTGCTGAAACATGTGCCATGGCTCAAGTCCGCGCAAAGTCGGGCGACCCTCTGGTCTACGCAGAATTTAAAGATGTATGGTTGACCACAAACTCACAACCTGACTCGTGTACGGGCTTGGGCCGTATGATGCTGTCGAGTCCTTTAATGACTCAAGATGACCGCCATCAACGGATGTGGGGACAGTTAAGAGCGGGTCAGTCAGGACAAGCGATTGCGACTGCGCAAACCATTGGCGTAAATATTAATTTGTCACAACTCAACACCATTCAAGCCAATCCACTGAATTATTTATGGTCTGCACCCAAAGCCACAGCTGAAGATCATGCATACCTGATTTATGCGATGGGTCGCTTGGCCGATAGCGACTTAAATGGCGCGATTTCTTCGGTGAAACGTGCAGCAGAAGGCACACCAGCCGATGTACAAAAAGCCCTATACCGTAGTGTCGGGTATATCGGTGGTACAACGGTAATGAAAAATAATTTCAACCGTGAAGTTCTAAATTATCTTGATTTGAGTTATGGACTGCCTTTTAGTGCAGAAGAAGCCGAGATTTATGCGCGACAAGCCATTCGTTTTGGCGCATGGGAAAGTGTCATTCGTGCAATTGATGCGATGAGCGTTTCGCAAAAGCAGGAAGATCGTTGGCAATATTGGTTAGCACGAGCATCTGAACAACGTGGAGATGCCTCATCTAAACGTGCGGCAAAAGAAATTTATCGCAAGCTTGCCGTTGGCGATGATTACCATAATTTGTTAGCACGTGACAAAATTGGTCAGTCTTATAACAATATTCCGTCAAATGTGCAGCCTTCGTCACAAGATGCGCAGCGTCTCAGTCAGGATATTCACTTCC
Source organism: Acinetobacter sp. YH12144 (assembly GCF_013418345.1). Lineage (NCBI taxonomy): Bacteria > Pseudomonadati > Pseudomonadota > Gammaproteobacteria > Moraxellales > Moraxellaceae > Acinetobacter > Acinetobacter sp. YH12144. Next base: position 176,118 of record NZ_VPCD01000007.1, read on the forward strand.
GTCGTGCCTTTGCATTGCGCAATATTAATGCATCTGACAGCTATATTAACCGTGAATGGAACTGGGCAGTGCGTCAAGCCTACTTAAAGCATGATGATGGCATGATTCTTGCCGCAGCTAAACGTGCAACCAATATGGGGTGGTATGATCGGGCGATTTATGCAGCAGATCGAACCACTAAACAGCATAATTATGCTTTACGTTATGCTATGCCGCATCAAAATTATGTGGTGAGTCATAGTCGTAATGCCGGCATTGACCCTGCATGGGCTTATGGCTTGATGCGTCAAGAAAGTCGGTTTGTTACTAGCGCACGTTCACATGTCGGTGCCGGTGGTTTAATGCAAATTATGCCAGACACAGCAAAATTGGTGGCTCGTCAGATGGGGGAGAGTTATAACCCCGCTGCATTAACGGATATGAATACCAATATCCGTTATGGCACTTTCTATTTATCGATGATTCAACGTCAATTGAGTAATAGTCCAGTATTAGCGACCGCAGGTTACAATGCGGGTCCAAATCGTGCTCGACGCTGGCAGCCTGAGTATCAAGCGATTGCAGCGGACCAATATACGGAATCGATTCCATTAACGGAAACTCGAGACTATGTAAAACATGTGATGACCAATGCAACCCATTACGGCCTTTTATTGGGTCAGGGACCCCAATCGATTGAAAAACGAATGCAAATGATTCCATTACGGAATGCGCAATAAACCTTAAAGCAAGATGCGCCTGCTTTTAGGTGCAATATGGGTAAATAATGAATGCCGAACATGGACATTAGACCTGCTTATCGAATACTGACATCACTGCTCATCGGCAGTGGTGCAGGCTTTAGTATGTCTGTGCTTTCGGCAGCACCCGTGGTCAATGGTTATGTGATGGATGTGCAAATGGTGCCTGCTGTTTGCGCTTATGACCCATTAAAAAGTAAAAAGCGTAAATGTCTGGAAGGGTATTCACTCAATATCACGGGTCTATATCCAGAAACTTCTACCCGTGATTGCACCACCAATAGTTCAGCTAAACTTTCTCCGTTGCAAGCCAAAGTGGTTGCACGGATTATGCCTGATGAAAATGCTCGCGTGGCGCTTTGGCACACTACCGGCGGCTGTATCCCAATGAATGCTAGTCAGTATTTCAGAACCATTATTAATCATGCAGATAAGCTAAAAATTCCAGATGAATTGACTAGCCAAGAAACCCAATCCATTCAAGCCAATGTCTTGCGTAATAAAATGTTGCGTATGAACAGCGGATTGGTATCCCAAAGTATTGAATTTAACTGTATGCAAACCCGTGGTGGCAGTTTACTGACCGAGATTAAAATTTGCTATAAAAACAATGGGCAGTATAAAAGTTGCCCTGCGACTATTGTCGGAAATTGTCCTGCAACTTTCATAATTAAAGGTTCTTTCTAAGCTTTTTTCGGCATTTTATTTATATTTCCTATCATACTTTTGTTGAAAAGCATTCTCTTTTACATGCAAGCGTCAAAAGATTGGAGTACAATCTTTGCCGTTTATGATTATTAAGATTAGATAGAACAGCTATTTAATCATTATGACCTTCCTCAATTGGAGATAATTACATGAAGCAAGCAGTTCGTGTTGCCGTTACTGGCGCAGCTGGTCAAATCGGTTATAGCTTATTATTCCGTATCGCAAGCGGTGAAATGTTGGGTAAAGACCAACCAGTTATCCTTCAATTATTAGAAATTCCAGTTGAGAAAGCTCAACAAGCGCTTAAAGGCGTAATGATGGAACTTGATGACTGCGCATTCCCTCTTTTAGAAGGTATGATCGGTACTGATGATCCTAAAGTTGCATTCAAAGATGCTGACTACGCTCTTCTTGTAGGTTCACGTCCACGTGGTCCTGGTATGGAACGTGCTGACCTTCTTAAAGTAAACGGTGAAATCTTCATCGGTCAAGGCCAAGCACTTAACGAAGTTGCTAGCCGTGACGTTAAAGTTCTTGTTGTAGGTAACCCTGCAAACACTAACGCTTACATCGCAATGAAATCTGCTCCAGATCTTCCAGCGAAAAACTTCACAGCAATGTTACGTCTTGACCACAACCGTGCGTTAACTCAACTTGCTCAAAAAGCGGGTGTTGCAGTTTCTGACATCAAAAACATGACTGTTTGGGGTAACCACTCTCCAACAATGTATGCGGACTACCGTTTTGCAAATGTAAACGGCGAAAGCTTAAAAGACAAAATCAACGATGCTGCTTGGAACAAAGACGTGTTCCTTCCAACTGTTGGTAAACGTGGTGCTGCGATCATCGAAGCACGTGGTCTTTCTTCTGCTGCTTCTGCTGCAAACGCTGCAATCGACCATATGCGTGATTGGGCGCTTGGCACAAACGGCGAATGGGTAACTATGGGTATTCCTTCTGACGGTTCTTACGGTATTCCTGAAGGCGTAATGTTCGGTTTCCCTGTAACTTGTGAAAATGGCGAGTACAAAATCGTTCAAGGTCTTGAAATCGACGAATTCAGCCGTGAGCGTATCAACTTCACTCTAAACGAGCTTGAAGAAGAACGTGCAGCAGTTGCTGACATGGTTAAATAATTTAATTTTTTAAATTAAATTATAAAAAGGCACTCCATTTGGGGTGCTTTTTTATGGCCTGCGAAAAATATCACGCTTAAGTTTTGAACAAAAAATAACACGTTGAGATGCTGTTGCAACTGACAAAGTCAAATAAACAGATAACTATAAAGATGGGAGAAATGTTATTGGCTTGAGGAGAACGGCAATGTTTGATCAACAACCGACGTTGGAACTATTTTTTGAACAATTGGGGTTGGATGCAACTCCGGAAGGCATCGATCAATTTATCGAAACGCATCAAATCACCATGGATGTTCCATTGCATGAAGCGCCATTTTGGACGAAGTCACAGCGTGACTTTATTATCAGTCATTGGAAAAAAGATGATGACTGGGCCATAGTGGTCGATATTTTAAATGAACAATTGCATACAGAACATAAGCTTTCCGGATCATGCAAAATCTAAATACAATTTGAAACAACAAACCTAGTTTTAACGCTAGGTTTTTTTATCGGCATCATATAAGTTAATTAAATAATAAATGACAGATTAGTTGATAAGGAGGGCGAGATGCTCAATCAAAATAAACCATCCTTAGCTTTATTGTTTTCTCAATTGGGGTTAGCCAGCAGTCCAGCTGCGATCGAGTTATACGTGCGTACGCATCAGCTTGCTGCAAGTGAAAATTTACATGATGCGCCGTTTTGGAATAAAGCGCAGCGTGATTTTCTAATCAGTCATTTAGTACAAGATGATGATTGGGCGATTTGGATTGATGAGCTGAATCAACAGTTGCATATGGATGCATATAAGCTGCAGCCAGCATAGATTTCATTTCTCCACAAATAAAAAAACACCTCCTCGGAGGTGTTTTTTTATTTAGTGCAGTTTGCTTTGGCGTAATTCTGAAAACCAGTCTTCTTGGCGATATGGATTAAATGCAGGATGCTCAAGTAATGTGGTCAGTTTGAATTCTTGAGATTTGCAGTATTTATTTAACCAGTGGCGGGTTAACGCAGGTTCCTGTTTTACCGCAGAGGCATAGGCCAAGTAGAAGTAAATGTCGCCATGTTCAGCTTTGGACATCGGTTTCATAATCTGCTGGGTAATCAGGGCATAGCGCTGCTCTTGGGTAATTTCAAAAAATATCATATAAGCTTTGGCTAAATGTACAGACAAATTGATGTATAGCTCAATCGGCATTTCTTCAAATTCAATCCGGCTTTGCTCAAGTAGAACAATGGCTTCTTGCAGAAAATACACTTGTTCTTGATGGTTCTTACTTAAATTAACCAATTGCAGGCGTAAGTCTGCACGCTCAAGGGCAAGTTCAGGGCTGTTGCCTTGTAGAAATAATTGATCGGTTTCGCCAATACGCTGAATAATTTTATGACTGTTTTGACGCATCGGGTACATCCTCATCTATGAATGACTCATATATGAGGATAGTTTAAGGGATTTAAAGGAGGAATCTCGAATTACCACATCGAGTTGTCATTACGTAGCCAAGCCGTAATCGATAAACGTTGATGTTTTGCTTCGAGTACCTCGTGTAATAGGTCACTTTGGAATAACGCAATGCGATTCGGTTTAGGTTCTAAAATATGCCAAACATCATTCTTATCTTGTAAGCGCAATTCACCGCCCCAGTCAGCTTGCCAATATTCATGCAAATAATAAACCGCTGAAATGACACGTCCATTTTTGCCTTGAGGATTATCTTTGTGTAGTGCATAAAACTCACCTGCGTTATAACAAGCAAAATGTGCTTCGACTTCGTGAATGTTAGAAAAAAATGCGCGATTAAATTGTTCTGATAAATGTTCTAAGGCTTGAACGTGTTCTTGTGCGACATCTAATGTGTCGTTAATCCATAAAATATGATCACTTCTAATTTTACTGATGACTCCATTTTGTACGGCTGCATCCCTGAATTTATTTAAATTTGACATACATTCTTCAACAAGTGCATGTATATATTCTGCAGGATAAGCGTCATCAATAATGCTAAAACCGTGTTGATCTAAATCATCGAGGATTTGATCAACCGGCCAAGACTTTGGGAGAAAGGCTGTTTCCATATACGATCCATAAAGTTGTGGAAAAAAAGGTGACGTATTCTAGAGCAAGAATAGCATCGGAATGAAACTATTTTTCATGCTAAAATGTCCGTTGATATTAGGAATTAAAGAAACATGAATTACCGTCACCATTTCCATGCAGGCAACTTTGCCGACGTGATGAAGCACGTTTTGCTGCTTCAGTTATTAAGTCGACTGAATGCAAAAGATAAACCTTATCGCTATGTAGATACACATGGTGGTGCAGGTAAATATGATCTTTCGACCTCTGAAGCACAGAAATCAGGTGAGTTTTTAAATGGTATTCATCGTTTAGTTAAGCTCGATGATTCAATTAAACGCAATGCGCCTGAAGGTGTTCAACAATATTTAAAAGTTGTTGAAAAAATGCGTGAAAACTTTGGTAAAGGCGCTTATCCAGGCTCTCCGTGGTTCGCACTTGAAGGCATGCGTGAAACTGATAAAGCCACGATTTTTGAAATGCAGCGCGATGTATTCCAACAATTGCGCCACAATATTTTTGATAAACGTGCAGGCTTGCATGAACGTGATGCTTACGAAGGTTTATTGGGCGTAATTCCACCAAAAGAAAAACGTGGTTTAGTCATGATTGACCCGCCTTACGAATTAGAACGTAAAGATTTTCCACAGCTTGTAGAATTGTTGGTGGCTGCTTATAAAAAATGGCCGACAGGCGTTTTTGCGGTATGGTATCCAATTAAAGACCGCGCGATGATTGAACGTTTTGAAAAGAAAATGTACAAAACCGGCATTCGTCGTCAGTTGGTTTGCGAAATTTGTGTATGGCCAGATGACACTCCAGTCGGTCTAAATGGTTGTGGTTTATTGGTGATTAACCCACCTTGGAAATTCTCTCAGGATGCGGATGAAGCATTACAATGGTTGTTCCCACATCTTCGTATGAATGAAAATGGTGGTCATGCAGCCGTACGTTGGTTAGTTGGCGAATAATTTTAAACTTGAAAAAGAAAGGTCACAGTTAGGATAGAACAATGACAAATACAAATAAACCTGAGCGGGAAATTTCTTCAAAGGATGAAAATGCATTTGATGGCATTACATTTGAAGTTGAAGAAGAGGAGCACACCCATGAAGGGCATAAAGTGAAACGTCGTGGGATCTATCTGTGGCCAAACTTGATTACAACCGCAGCGTTGTTATCCGGCTTTTATTCAATAATTGCCAGTATGAATGGTGAATTTCAACAAGCCATTTATGCTATTTTTCTTGCAGCATTATTTGATGGTTTGGATGGACGTGTCGCACGTGCTATCGGCGCACAAAGTCCATTTGGTGAGCAGTTTGACTCCTTATCAGACTTGCTAGCATTTGGTGTTGCACCTGCCATTTTAATGTATAGCTGGAGTCTAAATGACTTAGGCCGTATTGGCCTGGCAGCATGTTTTGTTTACACCGCATGTGCAGCCTTCCGTTTGGCACGTTTTAACGTACAAATTGGGGTCGTCGATAAACGTTACTTTATTGGTGTTGCAAGTCCACTCGCAGCCGTTATGATTATTTCATTGGTATGGGTAGGCATGGACATCCCTGCGGTCTTCGACTTACGCGAAACAGGTATTCAGATTTTTAATGCGGTAGTGATTATTGCAGTGGGTCTATTGATGATCTCAAATGTAAAATACTATTCATTTAAAACGGTGGATCGTCGCCGTGTTCCATTTGCGGTGTTACCAATCATAGTCTTTGTTTTAGCAGCTGTAACGTATAATATTCCAATGGGTATTTTAATTATTTCAGTGATTTATGCATTGTCTGGTTTTGTCACCACCTTAATGGCAAAAAAGGCAGAAGCATGAGTTAAAGCATGAAATAAAAAAATGAAAAGGAGCTTGATATGCAGATATTTCAAGATTTCTTGGATCAATCAAGGCGACTGAATCAAGCTCCAGATTTACAACATAAAAAAATAAATTTACATGCGCCGAATACGCCATATCCTTCAGTCCATTATGGACTTTGTCTACCGAATCTTCCTGCGCCATTACATTATCTTAACTTTATGAGTTGGCTCGGGCAGCCTCAGATTCCTGCTTTTCAAAATCCTGCGTCCATTCAACAAGACGAACTTAATACAGCCACAGTAATGACCAGTGTGAGTGGTCATATGGTTGGTCAATTACAATCCTATTCCATTAAAGATGACTGTAGTCTGAGTGAGACCGTCTTTACGTTTAGAGATAAAGAGCAGATCGGTTGGGATGGAGCGGTATTTCAAATCCATCGAGCAGATACTGAACTCAGTTTAGATTTGTCCGTGCAAACTACCGATATTTCCTCGTGTTTAATTAAATTAAGATTAGGTCTTGCTGAATATTGGTCAGTGATGTGTCAATGTGAAGGTCAAATCAAATTTCAGGGCCAGATGTATGATGTAAATCAGTTGGCGGTTTTGTCTTATGCACAAATACGCAAGTTTCCATATTTACCATTAGCGTTTTATACCCATCAGGTCATCAACCTCAGCCGACAGCGTCAAATCATCTTTATGCAAACGCGAGATCGTTATAACAATATTTTGAGTTCGCGTTTATATCTAAGAGATTTAAATCAGCAGCAAGTGTTCATGGCAGACCAAGGCGTGTTCTTTAAAGTCATGCGCGTTTATCCTGTGGTTAAAACCCCCAATTTGCAAAAAATGTATTTACCACGTGAATTTGAATGGATTTACCAAAATGACAAACTAAAAATACATATACAAGCGCAGAGCCGTGGGGATTTTAAATTTGGACTCGGCGCTGGCTATGCAGGAAGCTTTAACTATCAAATTAAAATTAACGACGAAATCGAGTGTGGGGAGGGTGGCTACTGTGAATATGTCGATTGTCGAGCTTTAAAATGGCAAGAAAAGAATGAAAAAGATAAATTAACGGACAAATATGGAAATATTGTCCCTTTTATGCTCAAAAAATAGTAAAAAAACTTAATTTAGTAGAATAAATAAACAAACGTAATGAAAAACTAAAAATAAATGGAAAAGGGTGTTGCAACGGTCCTGAAATGCTGTAGAATGCACATCCATCGGTGGTGATGAAGATTAAAACTTCTGATAAAACAATGACTTGGTTGAATTGATTAAGTTAGGTTTTATTTGATGAGTTTAAAAATAATTTGAATTACCAGTTGACTCTTTAGAAATAAAGAGTAGTATAGCCGACCTAGCTTGCTGGTGACGAACCAACAAGAAGATCATTAAGAGATTATGAAGAACAACTTGTGTGGATTTTTACTGATTGATTGATCGAAATTATTTTCATTGATTAATGGTAGAAATTACTCGAAGTTTATTTGAGCAAATTTTTGTCAGTAATTGATGAGCCAAGATTGGTGCCCTATAGGTACTATTGATTTTAAACTGAAGAGTTTGATCATGGCTCAGATTGAACGCTGGCGGCAGGCTTAACACATGCAAGTCGAGCGGGAATAGGTAGCTTGCTACCGATTTCTAGCGGCGGACGGGTGAGT
>NZ_VPCD01000008.1:0-163354 GCF_013418345.1 Acinetobacter sp. YH12144
TAGCAATGATGATATGGACTGGTATATGTATAAAATCAGACATTTAGTTGAAAATGCATTTTGTAGATTAAAACAATTTAGAGGAATTGCCACAAGATACGATAAGCTAAAACGTAACTATCAAAGCGCTGTTGCTTTAGCTTGTATATTTATATGGTTGCCTCTTTAGCTCAATTTATCGGCTGTAAATGTCAACACACCCTAATGTATAAAGCTTTCAAATGGATTGGCTTGAGTTGCCTATTCTAGTCAGCATATGGCTTTATTATTCTGTACTGGATGAATCAAGAATGTGCTTTCATTTCAAGGTGCTAGCCCGAATCAAATTAATTATTATGCTGAAATGAATGGTTCTTCATCGGATGAACCTCTTTTATTTATTTTTATTGGGTAGATTTGCATATTATTTTCAATTTTTTTGTGCTTAGCAAAATCTGTTCATCATTTCTTGATCATCACTTTCACTTTATTGATGTTTTTAATTGTGCCATTGAGTATATTCTATACAGTGTCATTTTATCAGCCATTACATGGCAGTATTGAAGCATGTGGCAATTATTGGTTATTGGCCGCAATTTTAGTTTTTTATCATTTTATTCTGTTCGGCTTTACCTATTGGTTTCAGGCACGCAAAAAATAGATTCATCTTTCACTATTTTTACATACAGCGTAAAATATTCGGTTCTATTTTAATTATTAGGATAATGCATCTGTGCCAAGTCAGTTAAATGTCGATCAATTGGTCATGGTTCGTGATCGCCATCGCTTAAGTCGGCTGAAAAAAGGCAAAGAAGCCAATCCTGAAAAATTTCAAGATTTGTTTGAAAAGTCGAATGCGAAAGTGCGCGAACGGATTGCCCGCATCCCAAATATTAAATTAAATCAAGACTTACCTGTTACGCAGTATGCAGACAAACTAATTGACGCGATTCAAAAGCATCAAGTGATTATTGTGGCAGGTGAAACCGGTTCGGGTAAAACCACGCAGTTACCGCAAATTGCAATGCTTGCAGGTCGTGGTTTAACGGGTTTGATTGGTCATACTCAACCCCGTCGACTGGCTGCACGTAGCGTTTCGCAACGTATTGCAGAAGAAGTGGGCGAAAAGCTAGGAGAGTCGATCTCCTTTAAAGTTCGTTTCAATGAACAAGGTTCACAAGATTCCATCGTTCGTTTAATGACTGACGGTATTTTATTGGCAGAACTGGCCAATGACCGATTCTTAAATAAATACGACACGATTATTATCGATGAAGCGCATGAGCGTTCGCTAAATATTGACTTCATCATGGGCTATCTCAAACAGCTCTTGCCTCGTCGTAAAGATCTCAAAGTCATTATTACTTCAGCAACTTTAGACGTAAATCGATTCTCGAATTACTTTAATGGGGCACCTATTTTTGAAGTCGAAGGTCGAAGCTTTCCGGTAGAACTCCGTTATCGTCCGATTTCAGAGCTGAGTATTGTCGGTAGTGATGACGATGAATTTGACGATTTTGAAGAAAATTTACCCCGTGCCGTGGTTTCAGCTGTAGAAGAATGTTTTCAAGATGCGCAGGAAAAAGGTCATCCTGAACATGCCGACATTTTGATTTTTGCCAGCACTGAACAAGAAATTCGTGAGTTACAGGAAACACTGCAAAAGTTTGGGCCACGACATACCGAAGTTTTGCCTCTCTATGCTCGATTAGCTTTGTCAGAACAGCAAAAGATCTTTAATCCATCAGGCGGTGGGCGACGGATTATTATTGCCACCAACGTGGCAGAAACTGCCTTAACTGTGCCAAATATTCGCTATGTAATTGATAGTGGCTTTGCACGGATATCCCGTTATAACTATCGCTCACGTGTACAGCGTCTACCAATTGAGGCTGTATCACAGGCGGCAGCAAATCAGCGTAAAGGTCGTTGTGGTCGTATTGCACCAGGTGTGTGTATTCGACTGTATTCAGAAGAAGACTTTATGAGTCGTCCTGAATTTACCGAACCGGAGATTAAACGAACCAACTTGGCCTCGGTTATTTTGCAAATGCAAAGTTTGGGCTTTGGTGAATTAGAAGACTTCGATTTTATTGAGCCGCCAGATCATCGTTTGGTGAATGATGGTCGTAAGCTTTTGATTGAGCTTGGGGCGATGGTTGAGAAAGGGAAAGCCCCTCTTTCGCAAAGAGGGGTTGGGGGAGATTCTATTGAAAGTAATCCCCCTAAATCCCCCTTTACAAAAGGGGGACTTCCTCCGGCGAAGGGTGGTGGTTTAACCAAAATTGGTCAGCAAATGGCGAAAATGCCAATCGACCCGCGTCTTGCACGGATGATTTTGGGCGGAGCGCATTTTGGCGTATTAAATGAAGTCTTGATTATTGTCGCTGCTTTGGCAGTACAAGATCCACGTGAACGTCCTGCGGATAAACAAATGCAGGCCGATCAGAAACATGCTTTGTTCCGTGAAGCTGACTCAGATTTCTTGTTCTATATCAAGTTATGGGAAGCTTTAGTCGCCAACCGTGACATGAGTGAAAATAAGCGTCGTACATTTGCACGCAACCATTTCCTGAGTTGGTTACGCCTCCGTGAGTGGAAAAAAACCCATGAGCAATTGGTGGATTTGGCTCAGGGTTTAAAACTGTCCTTTAATGAAAAGAAAGCCAATTATGAAAATCTGCACCGTGCGCTATTAACGGGTTTACTTTCATTTATTGCCAATAAAACCGATGAACGTAACGTGTTCATGGCGGTGCGTCAGCAAAAGGCACGTATTTTCCCTGCATCAACCTTGCATAAAACCAATACACCTTGGGTCATGGCTTTTGAGATGGTTGAAACCTCTCAGGTTTATATTCGAACGTTGGCGAAAATTGAACCTGAATGGATTTTATTGGCCGCAGGCGATTTGTTGAAACATCATTATTTTGAACCTCATTGGTCAAAAAAATCTGGTGTAGTCAATGCCTATGATCAAATTTCTTTGTTTGGTTTGATTATTGAGCCACGTCGTCAGATTAATTATGAAAAAGTAGATCATCCGGCGGCGCATGAAATTTTCCTACGCGATGCATTGACGACGGGACATTTGGGTATTACGCCACCGTTCTTAAAACACAATTTATTAAAACTCGAAGAAGTTGAGCGTGTTGAAGATAAACTGCGTCGTCGTGATTTGGTGGTGGATGAAGAAACCATTTACCAGTTTTATGCTGTTAAAGTGCCTGAAGAGGTGGCAAGCCGTCGTAGTTTTGAAGACTGGCGTGCAACGGTAGAACCACAAAATCCGCGTTATTTATTTATCGATGATGATTCGCTTTGGATGAATGACCGTCCAACGACCCAGCAATTTCCAGACTATCTACGTAATGGTGAACTGCGTTTGGCTGCAAGTTATCGTTTTGACCCAAGTCATGATGAAGATGGTGCAACGGTCAAAATTCCAGTTCAAGCTTTGCCGCAAGTGGATGAAAATATTTGGTCATGGGGTATACCTGGTTGGCGACAAGACCTGATTGAAGCTTTACTTAAAGCACTGCCAAAAGATAAGCGCCGTCATTTGGTGCCGATACCAGATACAGCGCGTAAATTGATGGATCGTGTCGATGCCGTGCATTTGCGCGAGCATATTTTTAGTTTCTTGGCGTTCCAACTGCGTGGTGAGCAAATCACAGACAAAGACTTTTCTTGGGAACGTGTTGAGCAATATCTGCTGCCTTTAATCAAAGTCATTGATGAAAAAGGCCGTGTGATTGAGCAAGGTCGTGATCTAGATGAACTCAAAGCACGCTGTCGTACGGAAACTCATAGCCCAGTCAAACAGTTAAAAGGTGAGTTTAAAACCTTCCCTGATAATTTTGTGTTCGAAGCATCACAAAAAGTCACGGGTGTGGTGGTGAAACAATACCAAGCGCTTGTTTCAGTCAAAGGCTTTGCAGAGTTGGATGCCAAAGACGAATCTGGTGTGGTGATTCAGACTTTCAATGACCAATTTGAAGCAGTCAAACAACACCGCGAAGGGATCATTCGTTTGGTTCATATGCAGTTGGGTGACTTAGTTCGTCAGTTGAAAAAACAGATTTCTAAACCCTTGGCATTGGCTTATTCACCGCTAGGTGACAAAGCTAAACTAGAGCAAATGTTAGTTTATGCCACACTTCAGCTTGCAATAAATGAGCTACCTGTCAATGTGCAGGAGTACCAAAACCTGATTTTAAATGTAAAGAAATCTTTCTTAACCCATGGGCAACAAGCATTAGCCGTTTTAACTGAAACCTATATTCAATGGCAGGATATACGTCGGAAATTGTTGGTTTTAGATGATTCTGTGTTTGGAAAGAATATTGATGACATTGAAGATCAGCTCGATTTGATGCAACTTTCAGATTTTGTTTATGGCAAAACTTCCGATGTGTGGCTCGAATTTCCAAGATATTTGAAGGCATTAGTCTTGCGTTTAGACCGCTTGCCAAATAACCTACAAAGGGACAATTCTGCCATTGATCAAGTTGACCCATGGATGGAAAAATTATTTAAGTTTAAAAATGACACTCGCCTTAAAGAATTGTATTTCATGGTTGAGGAGTTACGCATCTCTATTTTCTCTCAACCAATGAAGACCAAGATGCCAATTTCTCCATCCCGCTTGCAAAAAGTATGGGATAAGCTCGGAATCAGTTAAGATATAGGTAATTTCTAAAAGGAGTTTTACATGGGCATCCGCATTACGGGTACAGGTCTTTATCATCCAGAAGACGTAATTACTAACGAAGAGTTAGTTGAAGCTTTAAATGCTTATGTGGAACAGTACAACAGCGACAATGCTGAAAAAATTGAAGCCGGTGAGCTAGAAGCGCGCCGTGGTTCAAGTGCAGAATTTATCGAAAAAGCGTCTGGCGTGAAAGCACGTTATGTTGCTGAAAAAAGCGGTATTTTAGATCCAAAACGTTTACGCCCAGTGCTACATGAACGTCCAAATGATGAAATTTCGCTACAAGCGGAATGGGGTGTCGCTGCGGCTAAACAAGCGATGGAAAATGCAGGCGTGACTGCAGAAGACATCGATGTAGTAATTTTGTCTTGTTCAAATATTCAACGTGCTTATCCTGCTGTAGCGATTGAGATCCAAACTGCATTAGGTATTCAGGGCTATGCATATGACATGAACGTTGCATGTTCAGCTGCAACTTTTGGTATCAAACAAGCCTATGACGCGATCAAATCAGGCGCTCGTCGCGTGTTATTGGTGAACGTTGAGATCACATCTGGTCATACAGATTTCCGTATGCGTGACTGTCACTTCATCTTTGGTGACGTTGCAACGGCTTCGATCATTGAAGAAACTGAAACCAAAGCTGGTTTTGAAGTGTTGGATATTGACCTGTTTACTCAGTTCTCAAATAACATTCGTAACAACTTCGGTTACTTAAATATGAGTGAAGTCGATGCTGACATCGACAACAACCGTTTCCGTCAAGACGGTCGTAAAGTATTTAAAGAAGTGTGTCCATTAGTGGCGAAAATGATCACTAAGCAATTGGATGACAATAAAATTGCGGCAACAGATGTAAAACGCTTCTGGTTACACCAAGCAAATGCCAGCATGAATGAATTGATTCTGAAACTGGTTGTGGGTAAAGAACATGCTCAGCCAGACCTTGTGCCAATCATTCTTGATGAATTTGCCAATACTTCATCAGCAGGTGTCATTATTGCATTGCACCGTACTGCGAATGAAGTAAATCATGGCGAATATGGTGTACTTTGCTCATTTGGTGCAGGCTACTCAGTAGGTTCTGTACTTGTTCAAAAACATGATGCTGCCTAAGGTCAGCACATTTGCAGGTTGAACATGATGCAAAATGGATAAAGCGTTTAAGCGCTTTATCCCGCATGTATTTCACGCCGACCTTTTTTGGCGCTGAATATATTGATGCATCAAAACCTGCAATGTATGTAGGGAATCATACAATTTACGGTGTACTCGATTCACCGTTGATTATTGATTATCTCTACAATGAACATAAAGTGGCTGTGGTCAGTATCGCTGATCATAGCCATTTTTATTTGCCCGGTTGGCGTGGCATGGTCAAAAAGTTCGGTGCAGTCCAAGGTATTCAGGACTATGTCAGAACTGTGATGCAACAAGGTTATTCCATTTTAGTTTTTCCCGGTGGTGGTCGAGAGGTTTTGAAGCGAAAAGGCGAAGCCTATCAACTGATTTGGAAGCAACGTTATGGCTTTTTAAAACTGGCGCAAGAATTTAATTATGATATCGTGCCTTTTGCCGCTTTAGGTGGAGATGAAGTCTTTGAACTGGGCTTTGATGCCAGTGTGATCGTTGAACATCGTTGGTTTAAACAACTATTAAAAATACAAAAACTCGATAAATTATTACGCCATGGTGATGTGATTCCGTCTTTACCCAAACGGATTATCCCCAAGCGCATTCCGTTCTATTTTCAATTTTTACCCCGTCAAAGTTTAAGTCATATTCAGAGTGTGGAGGATTTAAAGCGTTATCGAGAGGCTCTACAACAAGATATTTACAATGCGATAGAACAGCTTAAGAAAATCCGTTCAGAACAATATTCTACAGATCAATAATAGTGACTACTCTTCAACTTCATTCATTTTTATTCGTCACAGCTCAAAATTATGGTGAATTTTGTCACAACAATAGCTTTTAGATTTTTTTATTGAACGCCTTTGTATTGACCTTTTGTACAGCTATTCGGCTGATTAATGGCAGTAGTCGGAGCATTAAACTTTGACTATAGTGAAGGTTGAAAAATAATCAACGATCGTTAGGGCGGAAGATGGAAAAGAAAAGCTTGACCCCGCAGCTTGAGCATATTGCTCGGCAACTTATTCGAATATCTCCAAGTTTAAAGCAGTTGTATCAAGAGCAAATGGATCTTGCTACAGCACTCAATTCACAAAATATCTTTAAAATTGAACAAGAGCAGCACCGCATTCAACTGTGTAATGGACTGTGGACCTTACAGCTACAAAGTCGTGAATCGATTGGCTATCAGTTTCCTAGAAGTCCATTTAGACCCATCAAAATTGCTGAATTGCATACGACAGTGCCATGTATTGAAGTAGTAGAAGATTTCTTATTTCATGAATTGTATTTTTTTACTGGCGACCTAAAGCCGCAACATTCACTCTTGCTCAGAGAAAAAGCACAGCAATTTAGACAATTGATCTTACAGTCGATTTTTCAACATCTAAATGGGCCAGCGCGTGTTCAGCAGTTTTTAGCACAGATGACAGCAGTTGAAGCGCAAATTTTTGATCAGCTGATGCAAGAGCAGCAGATTTATCAGACACCGCTATTACAAACGTATATCGAATGCCAAATCTGTCTACCCCATTGGTTGATGCAAAAGATTGAGCAGATGTTTGCGCTTCATTCACTTACAGAAGCTGAAATATTGCCGATACAGCTCTTGATGGATAGTTTGGACGAGATTTGTTTTGCTACAGCACAATTTTTAGATCCAACGATTTACCGGATCATGAGTTTGAGTTATGAAGATCGGTTCAATTTACAAGAATTAAATGAACATATAGAAGATATTATTTTGTTGCTCGACCATGCATATGAGCGTCCCAATTTGTTGGGTTTTATTCGTTTGATGCATCGGGATGTTTGGGCAGAGCAGGACATATTAAGCCACAGTAATTTTGTGCAAGCTACAGCAATTTGGCAAAAAAAATGTGGAAAACTCCCTTTACTCGATAACAACCGTGCAGTGCGATGGATGTTCAAGCAGTCAGTCGAAGTGTTGGATTGGCTGAGTCGTAATTTTCAACACAGTAATGTACGTGTGGCTGTGACGGCATTGAGTTTCGTCGATACGCAGCATATTTATCCAACATTGATTCTTGCGACCTTACAACATTTTCAATTTGTTGCAGCGCGCTTATTTATTCAAAATTGCCATACGATTGCGCATGAACAAGATTGGTTTAATCATGAAAAAAATCTACAGTTTGTTTTACAGCGAAAATATCAGCAGCATGATGATCATCGTGTAGTGATCAGCCCATCGATTTTGTATTTAGATGAGTGGTTGATCTTAATGCGACAGGTGTTAGGCGCGGAGGATCAGGCCATAAAAAAAGTCTATCTACCTTTGAGCCGTATTATGCAGGCCTATCTGCAACATTTAGTACGTTGTACGCAGCATTTACCGCAGGCTTTGATGGATTATATCCATCCAGAAACCCAAGAAAATCGCCAGTTTTTAAGTATGTTACGACAGCATAAAATTCAACTGCAGGATTTTCGAAATTTATTTTATTTAAAGCATGCTAATTTAAGAGTATCTGTATTTGATGCATATGTGCGTGACTATGTTAGTGCGACTTATTCTACAGGTCATACAGTCCCTAAAAATATTACCTGGAATGGGGTCTTTCATCAGGCGGTGCATTGGCATGCTAAGCAACAAAAGCAAGAAGTGTTAACTCAATTAAAGCGTAAATTTCAGACAACAGTATGGCAGCCATTTACAACAGAAGACAAAATATATTTTCAAGAGTGGGTCTTTGAAGAATTAAAAACCATCGATCGAATTATTGATGAATCTATTCACTTTAAACATTGTTTGGCATCAAGTTATAGCGCCAGTATCATTGCAAGAGTATATGTAGCTTTTCATATGTATCATCCCATTTTGCATGTTTCGATGACTTTGGGCTGTCATGTGCAAAACCACATTTTGGTTTTTGATCAACTTGAGTATTCAAATAATACCCAAGCAGAAATAGAAAAAGTAAATATCGCCAAAGAATTTTTAAATAGGTTCAATAGCTTAAAGTAAGATTGGCGAAATACGGATTTAGTAAACTGTGTTGTGCGCTTAACTTTTGAGTCAAAAATCGTTAGGCTATAGCCGTTCTTTTACGGTATAGGTCTTATGAAACAAGAAACTGCACTCAAGCTGCTCAAAGCAGGCGAAAATGTGTTTTTAACAGGTTCGGCTGGTGCAGGTAAAACTTATACTTTAAATCAGTACATCAATTATTTGAAAGCGCGCAAAGTGCCGGTGGCGATTACAGCTTCTACAGGGATTGCTGCAACCCATATGAATGGCATGACGATTCATACATGGGCAGGGATTGGTATTAAAGATGCTATTTCCGAAGATGAATTAAAGCGCTTAAAAGAACGTAAATATTTAAAAGAGCATTTGGGAAATGCCCAAGTTTTAATTATCGATGAAATTTCGATGTTGCATGCCAAGCAATTAAACTTGGTGAATAAAGTTTTAAAATTTTTTAAAGACAGTGAAGACGCTTTTGGGGGAATCCAAGTCATTGTTGCGGGTGACTTCTTCCAGTTACCCCCTGTGGGACGCAAAGGTGAATTAAACCGTGATAAGTTTTGCTTTATGTCTGAGGCATGGGTAGAAGCGAAGTTTCGCGTGTGTTATTTGACCGAACAACATCGTCAGGGTAATGACTATCTCAATGATATTCTAAATGCGATTCGTGCTCAGCAAATTACGGGTGATCATTTGCATGCTTTAGGGCAAACCCGTGCGCAAAATATTGGTGAAACCTTTACGCGTCTGTATACCCATAATATGGATGTGGATAGTATTAACTATAAGCATCTAAATGAAATTGAACAAGAATCTCGCCAGTTTGATGCTCAATGCGATGGTAATGACAAACTGATTGAAACCTTAAAATCATCAGTGCGTGCACCGGAAACTTTGACTTTAAAGAAAAATGCCAAAGTGATGTTTGTAAAAAACAACTTCGATGTGGGTTATATCAATGGCAGCCTCGGTGAAGTGATAGGTTTTGAAGAAGATGATGAATATGGCATCTTGCCTAAAGTAAAACTCACTGACGGCACGACCTTGGTGGTCGAACCTGAAACATGGTCTGTCGATAATGATGATGGTAAAACCATTGCCAGTTTCCAACAAATTCCACTACGTTTGGCCTGGGCGATTACCATTCATAAATCTCAAGGGATGACCCTTGCAGCAGCTGAAATTAACTTGACCCATACTTTTGAGAAAGGTCAGGGTTATGTGGCATTGTCGCGTTTAAAAACATTAGATGGTTTGCGTTTACTTGGTTTTAATGAACAAGCCTTAGAACTCGACAGTTTGGCCGTTAAAGCCGATCGACGCTTTCAGGAACTCTCTGATGAAGCGGAAACCAATTTTGCAGAGGCTGATTTAACCGTACAACACAAAGCCTTTATTCGCCATTGTGGCGGAACACTGAATGAAGTGGAAATCGAGCGCAATGAAAAGAAAATTGCCAAAACTGGTGCGAAACAAAGCTTTGCCACAGCGACTTTAGATCAAACTCGTGAATTATTTGAAGAAGGTTATGAAATTCAAGATATTGCAGTGGAGCGTGGTTTAACACCTGCTACGATTATTAACCATTTGGCTCGTCTGCAAAAAGAGCAAGGTTTAGATATATCGGTGGCACATCCGGGAGAAGACGTGGTTGAACAGGTGCGTAAAATTTATAAACGTTTGGCGAAACGACAAGACCCAGCACATTATAACGATGATGGTACTGTTAAGCTGCGCCCAATTGTGGAGTTGACCAGTCCACGCATGGGATATGACCAAGTTCGTTTGGCTTTATTATTTGTGGAATAATGGATATATGGTGCATACGAAAAATACTGATGAATAAAGTGTGGTTAATATCGTTCAATAGATTTAACAGTAGACTGTCTAAAGGATTCGTATTTTTCCTAAGCGATGGTTTACACTGTAGCAAGTTAATTTGCTAACGATTTGAATTATGACTTTTAGTGCATGGTATTCACTGCGTAAATTTGTCTATAACAATTTACATAATGATGATTATGAAACTAAATTTAGTCATTTTCTCAACTATGCTTTGATATTGCTGATTTTAGGTAATGCTGCTGCGGTTTTACTCGAATCGGTCAATGATATTTATTTGTCTTATCAAGTTTACTTTGATTTTTTTGAAAATTTTTCAATCATTGTATTTAGTGTTGAATACGTATTGAGGCTTTGGTCGATTGCAGATAAAGACCCATTTTACTCCGCTTGGCGTAATCGTTTGAATTGGGTAAAAAGTGGTGGCGCAATTATTGATTTATTGGCAATTTTACCTGCATATCTAAATTTCTTTGTCCATTTTGATTTGCGTTTTTTACGTATTTTACGATTACTGCGTTTATTAAAATTAACTCGATATTTTGTGTCGTTGCAAATTTTGTTACGTGTCATTGAACGTGAAAAAGGTTCATTTCAAGCTGTTGTTTTTATTTTATTTATTATGATTATTATGGCCGCAGCTGGGGTGTATTTAGTTGAGAGTAAAGCACAGCCAGAGGTCTTTAGTTCTATTCCTGCGTCCATGTGGTGGGCTGTTGTTACTTTAACGACGGTCGGTTATGGCGATGTAACACCGATAACCCCTGTTGGGCGGATATTAGGTGCAATGATTACGATATTAGGGGTTGGCTTGGCAGCATTGCCAGCAGGTATTTTAGCCAATGGTTTGGCACATGAATTGGAGCAACGCAAACAACAATTAGAACTCAGTTTTCGTGAGTTGATTCAAAATCGTGAAATTGATTTTGTACTTGAGCCTGAAAAAATCGAAGAAATCCGAAAAACAGTGGGTTTAACCCGTGAGCAAACACAGGATATTATTTGGCAATTGTTACGTGAGCAAAAAGAGGAATCATTAAAGCAGGAGCGTGAGCAGTATGCATATTGCCCGCATTGTGGAAAAAAATTACCTGATTTGTAATGTGAAAAAAACACATTAGCTAAAGATGATTCAGAAAAACTTGATGAAGTATATTCATGTGAATAAAAAATAGTTAAATAAAATTTATGATGAATATGATTCATAAATATCATGATATGATAAATATAATTTAAAAATACTGATTTTCAGCTCATTCAGTATGTCGTTTGTGGAACTCATTATGTTGGAATTACGCCATCTCAAAACATTATTGGCACTCAGAGAACATGGTTCTTTGGTCGCTGCATCTAATGATCTGTGTTTAACGCCTTCTGCGCTTTCACATCAGTTGAAAGAGCTTGATCATTGGTATGGGGTAGAGGTGGTGAACCGACGCACACGTCCTGTGACCTTTTCGAATGTTGGGCAACGTTTACTACGCCTTGCCGATGACATTTTGCCGCAAGTTCAAATTGCGCAATCGGACATTACACGTATTGTGCATGGTCAAACCGGCCGAATTATTTTTTCTTCTGAATGTCATAGTTGCTTTGACTGGCTCATGCCGTTATTGAATGTCTACCGTCAACAATACCCCGATGTAGATTTAGACTTTGCCTCTGGTTTTGAAGCCAATCCGCATGAACTATTACAAACGGGCGAGTTTGATCTTCTGATTACGGCAGATCCGATCAATTTAAAAGGTGTGGAATATTTCCCTATCTTTGAATATGAGTCTCGTTTGGTACTGTCAAATACGCATCCATTGGTTCGTGCGACAAATGTGACTGTTCAAGAATTAGCAGAAGAAACGCTGATTACCTATCCGGTTGATAAACATCGTTTAGATATCATGGCGAAATTATTTTTACCGGCCAATATTCAGCCTAAACATGTCCGTACCACAGATTTGACCCAGATGCTGATTCAGTTGGTTGCAAGTGGTCGTGGTATCGCGGCATTACCTGATTGGGTCGTGAATGAATATGAACAAAAAGGTTGGGTGACCTCTCGACGTTTAGATTGTGTTTCACCTGAAGGTTTAAGACGAACTTTGTACGCCGGTTATCGTACCGAAGAGGCTGAAAAAAGCTATTTTGAAGGCTTCCTAAAACAGTTGGCCAAATTCTCACAAAAACGCAATCAATATTATTCCAACTAAGGGGGAGCTATGACTCAGAGTCTTTTTGTATACGGGACATTACGTCTAGGTCAGCCCAATGCTCATGTGATGGAGCGTATTGGTGGCGAGTGGAAGAAAGGTGTGGTTTGGGGTGAGTTAGAACATAAAGGCTGGGGTGCGGCGATGGGCAGTCCGGGCATTCGTTTATCGAAGGCAGGTCTAGCGATTGAAGGCTATGTTTTTATCTCTGAAAACTTAGCCGCACATTGGGCGGCTTTAGATGAATTTGAAGGGGTTGAATATCAACGTGTGGCTGTCGATGTGCAACTGGAAGGCGGAGAATGGATGCAGAGTGAAATTTACGCGTTGAAATAATATTCAGGGGGAGAGTCGTGAAATACGTGGGTCATCCATACATCATGACTTCCCCAACCTTCGAAATATGTATCGATGATTCTGCTTGCTCTGTTGTTTCCTTGAGTGCATTTTCTTTCGAAGAGCAGTATTTGAAAGAGTTGTATCTAAAGTGCTTGAATGCACAGAAATTACTTTAAGATTGCTATACAAGTGGATGAATAATTTTTAGAATTGAGCTGTATCTCACATTGAACCCTGTTTGAACTCAATCATGCCCAATTCTATAGAACCCTCACCAACTCAACTCATGTCTGTGATTCAAACTCAGACAGCTATTGCCAAACTGGGTTTAGATCTAAATGCAGTGATGACCGTAGTGGCAGAACAGGCGCAGCAGATTACACATGCTAAAGGTGCAGTTGTAGAGTTGGCTGAAGATGGTGATATGGTCTATCGTGCAGTGTCTGGTGGGGCGAGTCATTTACTGGGTTTAAGACTTCATATTGAAAATAGTTTATCGGGTCTATGTATAGCGCAAAAACAAACACTGTATTGCCAAGATTCGGAAACAGATGCACGGGTAGATCGCGTGGCATGTCAACGTGTTGGATTGCGTTCGATGGCAGTAGTGCCATTGATTCATTGTGATGAAGGTGTCGGTGTTTTAAAGATTTACTCTGACCAAGTCGATGCCTTTCAGGAAGCCGATTTACATATATTGAGTTTGATGTCTGAGTTGATCGCTGCGGCGATGTACCATGCAACACGTTTCGGTGCGACAGAGTTATATAAATTGGCGACTCAAGATAGCTTAACAGGTTTAGCTAATCGGGCTTTGTTTGTCGACTTTTTACGCCAAGGTATAGAAAAAGCACGTGCGCAGAAAAAAGTGCTAGGTATCTTGATGATTGATATGGATGGTCTGAAGCCGATTAATGATCAGTTTGGACATCGCATTGGGGATGCTGCACTGAAAGAAATTGCACAGCGCATTTTGCGTGAAACACGTCAAGATGACTTGGTTGCACGCTTGGGTGGTGATGAATTTGCTGTGATTTTAACCAATATTGCCAACTTAGAGCGTGCGCAAACGGCGATGAATCGAATCGCAGAAAGTTGCGGACTGCCATTTGCATTCGAGCAAATGAGCTTGAAAATTGGTGCCAGTATTGGCATGGCTTTATTTCCAGAGGATGCCGAATCCATCGATCAATTGGTCGAAATGGCAGACTTGAAAATGTACGCCAATAAGCGTGAACGGAAACAAGTAAATATTGAATAACTCACTGCTTAAATAATTCACTAATTGTTAGGCAGGTGAATTCCTTCACTACCGCCAAATTATTGAAAGTATCAGAAAAAACATTTTTGATGGGAATACGTGTTGTCTCAAACAATTGCAGATGACATCACGGAATATCATTGTTTAATTTAAATCAAAGTGCGCTTAGCATGTGACGGTGCAAGATGATTAAATAATTGAAAAATCATCTAAGGTCATTTGTTTTTTGACTCAAAATAATATTTTGAATTGTTAAGCTGTGCACTATTGCATGGCGAAAAGAGCATGACAATTCAATGAAAGGGATGTCAAAAGATTTATTCATTATTGCGGCAGGTTTTGTTGCTGCAATGCATATCGGGAAATTACCGCCCGCAATACCTGTATTACAACAGCAACTTGGTATTAGCTTTATTCAGTCTGGTTTATTGCTCTCACTAGTACAGGGTGCAGGAATGTGCTTTGCATTGTTGATTGGTAGTTATATCCAAAAAATTGGATTTAAACTGTGTATCTTATTGGGCTTAAGTCTATTGACGATAGCAAGTGCATGGGGGAGCTTTGCACAAAGCTTTGATGTCTTGTTGCTACTGCGTGTCATAGAAGGATTTGGCTTCTTATTGGTGACACTCACAGGGCCTGCATTTATCCGTCAGCTTGTACCGCTACAGCACATCAGCGCAAAGATGGGGCTGTGGAGTGCCTATATGGGTGGAGGTATGGGCATTGCCTTATTGGTTGCGCCATTTCTAATTGCTCAATATGGTTGGAGTGTGGTTTGGCTCAGTTTCGCTATGATTACTGCAGCATTACTACTCTGTATCGCTATGTTTATTCCTCAGCCTAATGTGGCGCTGAATACAACACCTATTATTGGTCTCATTCGGGATACTCTGAAACATCCTGCAGCATGGCTTTTGGCGCTCATTTTTGGGACATATGCAGGGCAGTGGTTTGCATTGGTGGGCTTCTTACCGATGATTTATGCCCAAAACCAAATTTCAGCAGAACTGGCGGGTGCTTTAACAGCCAGTGTTGCCGTTGCGAATGCTGTGGGCACATGGGGGTGTGGACTGCTATTACAGCGTGGTTTTCAAGCTAAAACTTTAGTCCAACTGGGTTTTGCTGTTTTGATCATTTGCTCCTTAGGGTTTTATCTCTCTAAAGATGCGTTACCTTTTTTACTGCAATATTTAACGGTGTTTAGTTTTTCGCTTTTTGGAGGCTTGGTTGCTGCGACGGTCTTTGCGCAAGCACTGCATTTTGCACCTTATCCTGCGGCAATTAGTACGACGGTCGGCATGATTTTACAATGCTCTGCCATATCACAATTTGTTCTGCCACCTGTGATTGCCACTGTGGTTTCACAAACTGGCGCGTGGTTTTGGGCGGGGATCTTGATGTCAGCATTATCATTCGTTGGAATCATGCTTAGTCGACGTTTATTTCAAATGCAGCATGGCTCAAATTAAAATTTTGTTAAACCGCTATGTCAGCAACGGCCTTATTGTTTAATCCCAATCAGTAGCGACAAGATGCCTGCTGCAATGAGTGGGCCGACAGGTACACCACGCAGCATGGCAACACCTGCGACTGTCCCAATCAATAGTCCGGCAACCACATCTGGCTGATTGGACATCAGTTTGACACCACGTCCGCCTAGCCATGCGACAAAGATGCCAATGGCGATTGCGACGAGGGATTTCCAACTTAAAAAGGATTTTAAAATCGAATCACCGGGTATTTTTCCGCTAGCGATCGGCGTGAGTACGCCAATGGTTAAAATAATAATGCCAATGTTTAAGCCATATTGTTGCAGATAGGGGAAAAATTCACTTAAAGGCGTGATGCGGAAAATAATCAAGACACCTGCTGCTATGGTGATCGCTGTATTGTGGCTAAAGATGCCACAAGCCAATAACACCAATAACACGATCAGATTTAAATCCAACTGAGACATAGGATATTCGTGAGAAACTTCAATAAATAATCAATAGTGTAGCGCAGAAACATTAAAAACTGGCGTTCAAGATTATTTCCGCTATTTTTCCTGCAAGTTGGCTCGTGGTTCAGTATAAAATAGCAATATATGGTGTTTATTAGGTTGTTCTATGTTTTTGGAAAAAATGCTGCAATCACAAGGTTTTGGTTCGCGTAAATATTGCCAACAGTTGATTAAAAATGGTGCGGTCGAAATACACGGTGAGATTGTAGATAATCCAAAGCAAAAGCTGGACTTGAATGATTTAACTTACAGTGTGCATGGACAGGACTATACCTATCGTGAGCATGTTTATATCGCGTTAAATAAACCTCAAGGTTATGAATGTTCGCATCAGGCAACCCATCATTTTAGTGTTTTTGAATTATTTGATGATGTGCTGTTAAATCGTGGTCTGCAATGCGTCGGGCGACTGGATCAAGACACCACTGGACTGTTGCTGCTCACGGATGATGGTCAATATCTACAAGCGCTTACACACCCTAAAAAGCATGTTGCCAAAGTGTATTCGATGCATACCGCAGATCCTGTGACACCTGAGCAAATACAACAATTAGAACAAGGCGTGGAGCTTCGAAACGAAAAAGGCATTTTCGCTGCAACCGATGTACAGCTATTGGCTTCACATCAATTGCAAATGACTGTCCATCAAGGGGTATATCATCAAGTGAAGCGGATGTTGGCGGCTGTCGGCAATAAAGTTGAAACATTACATCGTGCTCAAATAGGACAATTAAAGCTTGAAGATATTGCTGAGGGTGAATGGATCTATTTGAATGCAGCGCAAATTGAACAATCGAAATTTCGTGAAAATCTAAATTCACAGTAATAGGTACAGGGCTTTGATACGTCATCATTTGAAGGATGAATGTGCGGTATTAAAGCCCATAAATATGTCTGCTAATTATTTAAAGATGCGTTTCTAATATGCGTTGATGATGTTTTTAATGCCGAGCAAGGCATTAGCGAATAAAGTAATGATAAGTTTGAAATTCATCATCTTTAATGAAGCCCATCGATTCATAGAGCTGATGTGAGTGATAGTTATTTTTTTGAGTTTCGAGGCTGATTCGAAGCGCACCTTCATGTTGAGCAAAGAGAACCGCGGTATCGATCAATTGTTTGGCTGAACCCTGACGACGATATACAGGGCTGACATAGACATCATCTAAAATATAGTAGGTTGAACAAGCCACAGATGAAAAGCCCAAATACAGTAAGATAAACCCAGTAATCACATCATCTTTTAAGCAAATAAAAATTACGCTTTCATTATTTTCAAAACGTTGTCTTAGAAATTTATATGAGATATCAAGATTAGAAGAGGTGCCATAAAATTGGCGATATTCATCAAATAAAACAGCAAGTGGATGAAGGTCTGCTTCTGTTGCGCGTCGAACGATCATTTTTTTCTATACTCCATGCTATTTTTATCAGTCTTGCATGAAGCATATCGAATTTTCGAAATTGGTTGATTTATAAATTGTTTATAAATGCGACAGTGTTAAGTTTTGTCACCTTCACCCAAAATTGCATTGAGCTCTTCAAACAAGTCGAGATGATCATCATCTAATAATGGATCATTATTTAAAATTTCTAATTCCGCAGGGCTAATTTCAGTGGTTGAAATGGCTTGGGCTTCTTGTTGTTTTAATTTGCGTAACTTAATCAATTGTTCAATATTGATATTTTGGTTTTCAATAGAGAAGGGGATTGATTTGGTTAAAACAACTTGTTTAAAGAATAGACGTACAGCCTGTGCAGGTGTAATGCCTAATTGTTTAAACACGGCAAAGGCCTGTTTCTTTTCCTGTGAATCGAGGCGGATTTGGTAGACTTCAGTTTTTCTCATATTCTTAGAAAGCTTTAAAATACTTAACTTTTCGCATTTATTCTAATCAAAACTGTTTTAAATTCAAGAAAGTTTGGCAGTATTTTATCAATTTAATGTAATGACAATCGATTTACAGTGTCAATTCATAGGCAGAACTGAATTGAAAAGCCTGCTCTGTCACAGGATCGATAAACTCAAGATGTTTCGCAAGTAGTTGTAAAGGTTGGCTGAAATCGTCATCTGCCTTATGTTGTACTACTGGATAAAAGGGGTCATTTTGAATTGGAATGCCCAAAGCATTTAAATGTACACGAAGTTGGTGTTGCTTGCCGGTATGGGGATTTAATTCATACTTAGCGCGGTTTCCATGCTGCTGGATCAGCTGAATGAAGGTTTCGCTGTTAGGTTCACCATCTACTATTTGCATTGTATAAAAAGGTTGACCTTTTTCCATGCGATAGCGAGTTGTGATTGGGAAATTTAATTCATCTCGATAAGCTGCAATGGCATGATAGGTTTTTTGAACGTTTCGAGTGGCAAACATTTGTTGATACAGCCCACGGCTTTCGACACATTTGGAAAACAGCACCACACCTGCAGTTTCACGGTCTAAACGATGAATCGGCGTTAGCTGTTCAAGCTGCGTTTGTTTTTTGAGTCGAACCAATAAGGTTTCTTGTACATACTGACCGGTTGGACTCATGGTGAGAAAATGTGGTTTATCGACCACAATGAAATGATCATTTTCAAACAAAATCTGATGCTCAAAAGGAACATGGATTTCATGCGCTAAGAATCGATAATAATAAACATGACGATTGGCTTCAAAAGGACTGTCTATCGTTAAAACGTCACCATTTGCGGCATAGACCAATCCATCCTTAAATCGTTGTTGCCACTCTGCTGCTTGGATATGAGGAAATTGTTCACACAAATATGCATAGACGGTAGAGGCTTGCGTGTGTTGACCGTCAAGGAAGACTTTGCTGGCACTAACACCATTGATCATTGGGGGAGTAAATTCAAAACTGTGCATGAAGAAAGATCTAAAAACTGAGCAAATAAAGCAGAGAACACATCATGAAAAATGCTCAATCTGTAGTGTGAACATATCCATTTTAGCCAGTGCGATGCTATCATATTTAATTCTTATGTACATGTTGTGAGTAATATGCAGTATTCATTCAGTCTGGAACTTAATAGTGAAGTCGATACCCAAAACTTAGCTACCGTACTGGCGACGCATTTTACGACGGGTGTAGCGTATTTAATTGGTGACTTGGGTGCAGGAAAGACCACGTTAACACGTTATTTTTTACAACACTTGGGTCATCAAGGTGCGGTAAAAAGTCCAACCTATACATTAGTTGAACCTTACAATATTCAAGGACAAGATATTTTTCATTTTGATTTATATCGTCTGAATGACCCTTATGAGCTTGAACTTATGGGTATCCGTGATTATTTAGAAACGCCGAACGCCCTATTTTTATTTGAATGGCCATCTAAAGGGGGCGACGAAATCCCTGAGGCTGATTTAATTATTAATATTGAAAAGTCTGCGGATGAAACCACCCGTACAGCGACTTTAAGCTCTTCTTCAGAAACTTTGCAAAACGCTTTGGAGCAAAAATTTAACCATGCTGAATGAAATCAGTGCCCGCCGCATTCGAACGCTTGATCCTGCCTTAGCCAACCAAATTGCCGCAGGGGAAGTGATTGAACGTCCTGCTTCTGTGGTCAAAGAATTACTGGAAAATGCCATTGATGCAGGGGCGACTGAGCTGATTGTTCGTATTGAACAAGGCGGCAGTACACTGATTGAAATAATAGACAATGGTCGGGGTATTCACCCTGAAGATCTACCTTTGGCGGTCATGCGCCATGCCACAAGTAAAATCCAAACTGCTGAAGATTTGCATGCCATTGTAAGTCTAGGTTTTCGTGGGGAAGCCTTGGCTTCGATCGCTGCGGTGTCTCGTTTGACATTGACCAGTAGCCAAAATGATGACGGTGTAGGCTATCAGGTCGAAGTAAATGGCACCGCATTTGATTCGCAAGAAATTCAGCCTGTGGCAGCGACGCAAGGCACCACCATCCGTGTGCAAGATTTATTTTTTAATGTGCCTGCACGGCGTAAGTTCCTCAAAAAACCGGGGACTGAGTTTGGACATATCGAAGAAATTGTCCGTCGTTTGGCACTGACCCATTTTGATATACGTTTTGTCCTTGAGCATAACAATAGTATTAAGCTGAACTTGCCTATTGCAGACAGTGGCGCGCTCCGTTTTCAGCGGGTACAACAATTATTAGGCCGTCAATTTACTGAAAATGCGTACTGGATAGATGCTGATAGCGTCAATATGCGTCTCAGTGGTTGGTTAGGCCATCCTTCAGATGCACGTGCGCAGGCCGATATGCAATATGTCTATGTGAATGGACGTATCGTAAAAGACAAGACCGTTTCACATGCACTTCGCATGGCTTATGACGGTATTTTGCATGGGCATCAACATGCCGCTTATTTGTTGTTTATGGAAGTTGATCCAGAAAATATCGATGTGAATGTGCATCCAACCAAGCATGAAATACGTTTTCTAAATCAACGTGAAGTACATGAGTTTGTGCGCCATTTTGCCAAATCGACTTTAGCGCAATTTCAAACCGCGACAGCCGAATTGTCATCTGCAATGAAACTCGACGGGCAGGCACACGAAAATATTATTCCGCAGCCGCGTCATCAGGAACAATTTTCATTACATCAATCTCAGCCAGTTGCAGAGCAAGGTTCAAATTTTGTCAGTCCAGAGATCTCAGGCGGACTCACTGACTTTAGTTCACCTGCAACAGTGCAATATGCTTCTAATCATGCGCCAACAGGGCAGGAAGCTTATACACAGCAATATTCAAATGCGTCGAACAATAGTGCTGGATATCAGTCAAATTTAGCGGGTTCCAGACAGCTCAATAATGCATTGCAAAGTTATTTGGCGCCTTTACGTCAAACTGAGTCGTTAAATGATCCGGATACCGCATTGGCTGAACATATTCAGCAGAAAGTCGATGAGCATCCTTTGGGGATTGCCATTGCGCAATTGCATGGTATTTATATTTTGGCCCAAAACACCGAAGGTTTAATCATTGTTGATATGCATGCGGCACATGAGCGCATTGTTTTGCAACAAATGAAAACTGCTTGGGATAAACCTGAGTTTTGGACATCGCAGCAATTGCTGATTCCTAAAGTCGTGAGCATCAGTAGGATGCAAGCGATGCGCGTCGATGAGCTCAAAGAACAATTGGCACGCCTAGGTTTAGAAATAGATCAATATGGCGATGAGCAAGTTATTGTCCGAGGTGTTCCTGCCATTTTGCATAAAGCAGACTTTGATGCGCTGATTCCAGATTTATTAAATGATTTAGACCCAAGTGATCAGGTTGCAGGGTTACTACAAAAGCGCGATCAAATATTGGCAGGCATGGCCTGTCACGGCGCTGTACGCGCACACCGTATTTTAAGTCTATCTGAAATGAATGCATTACTGCGTCAGATGGAACAAACTGAATTTGCCAGCCAATGTAACCATGGACGTCCGACGTGGCGTGCGTTTCCATTGGCACAGCTAGATAAACTTTTTGCTCGGGGAGAGTAGTTTTACATGTCAAATCAATTGCCGGTCATCAACTTAATGGGACCAACTGCAAGCGGTAAAACCGCCTTGGCATGTGAATTATACGAGCAAGGTGGATTCGAATTAATTTCTGTCGATTCTGCTTTGGTTTTTCAGGATATGGATATTGGTACGGCCAAGCCGAGTAAAGCTGAGTTGGAGAAATATCCACATCATTTGATTGATATTATCAGTCCGCTAGAAGTGTATTCGGCAGCGAACTTTGTGGAAGATGCGTGTGTGCTGATTGATGATATGCATGCACGAGGTAAAACACCGATATTAGTCGGTGGTACAATGTTGTATTACAAGGCTTTATTGGAAGGGTTGTCTTCAAATTTACCAAGTGCAGACTATGCCGTACGTGCTGAAATTGAAGCCAAAGCTGAGTCGCAAGGTTGGGATGCTGTATATGCAGAATTGTGCAATGTAGACCCATTGGCAGGTGAAAAATTTAAACCGAGTGATAAGCAACGAATTATCCGTGCGCTCGAAGTTTTTAAGTTAACCGGTAAACCCATTACTCAGTTACAAGCTGAGCAACCTAAAAACGTACCATACCGATACAATTTTCATAATTACGCATTATTGCCCGACCGATTAGAATTACATGAGCGTATAGCTCGACGTCTAAAAATAATGTGGGAAATTGGATTTTTAAATGAAGTGAAAGCTCTCATTGAAAAATACGATTTAGATGAAAATTTACCCTCTATGCGCTCAGTTGGATATCGTCAAGCTTTAGATTTTTTGAAAAATAGTGATCAAAGTAGCGAAAAACAGCGTGAAATGGAGGATAAGGCACTTTTTGCAACACGACAACTTGCAAAACGTCAATATACTTGGTTAAGATCTTTGCAAGAAACGCATAAATTTACTACATATTTAACTGCGCAGCAGGCTCAAGAAGACTTGCGAAAGTGCTACGGATAAAGCAAAATTTACAGACTACCTTTTTGATAATTTTTAATTGAAAAGTAAAGGTAGCTTTTGCGCTGATTTTTATTATTTTTTGGAGTTATAACATGTCTAAAGGTCAAACTTTACAAGATCCGTTCTTAAATTCTCTCCGTAAAGAACGTATTCCAGTGTCGATCTTCCTTGTAAACGGTATTAAATTGCAAGGTCATATTGAATCTTTCGACCAATACGTTGTTTTATTAAAAAATACTGTAAGCCAAATGGTTTACAAACACGCTATTTCAACTGTTGTTCCAGCACGTAACCCACGTCCTGCTGGTGCTCCTGCTGGTGCTCAAGGCGCTGCTGGCTTCGGTGGTCAACAAGGCGGCTTCGGCGGCCAACAAGGTGGCTTCGGTGGTCAAGGTGGCTTCGGTGGTCAAGGTGGCTTCGGTGGTCAAGGTGGCTTCGGTGGTCAAAGTGGCTTTGGTGGTCAAGGTGGCTTCGGTGGTCAAGGTGGCTTCGGTGGTCAAGGTGGCTTCGGCGGTCAAAGTGGCTTCGGCGGTCAAAATGCTGGTTTTGATGGCGAAACTAAATTTGAAGATGCTCAAGACGACGAAAACAACAATCGTTAATTGAGTTAAAAAAACCTCCCAAATGGGAGGTTTTTTTTTGCCTATAAAAAGAGTAGATGGTTTAAATACTGGTTTTTTAATAATTACTACAACTAATAATTACTACAACGCTGAATAATGATAAGAATCGACATAAAAAACCAGCCGAAGCTGGTTTTTTGTTTATTCACTTATTTCTTTTTACGATCTAGAGCAGGGTCTTTAATTTCAACATAGGCATTGTTGCGTATTTCACGTAACCAGCTGTCCAGTTCAGTGTTAAATTGACGCTCACCTAAAATCTGACGTGCCATACGTTCTTGTACTTCATGTGTCATGTCTTGTTGACGTGTATCTGTTACTTGCAGGATGTGCCAACCAAACTGAGATTGGAAAGGTTTGCTGATTTCACCTTTCGCTGTTGATTTCATCATCGCTTCAAATTCTGGAACCATAACACCTGGGCTAACCCAACCTAAACTACCACCATTGGCAGCAGAACCGGTGTCATTCGAGAATGTTGAAGCCAAGACAGCAAAATCTTCACCTTTTTGCAGGCGGTTATACAAGCTGTCTATCATTTGTTTTGCGTTTTCAGGACTCACCACTTCAGAAGGTTGAATCAAGATATGGCGAGTTTGGTATTGTGGAACAATGGCTTTTTGTTCGCCACCTTTACGGTCAACCAATTTTAAAACATGAACGCCATCACGTACTGAAATCAGTTCAGTGGTTTGACCGACTTGCAAAGGTGCTACACGTGCAGCAAGTTCATCTGGAATATCAGATAAGTTGCGGAAGCCCATATCTGCACCGTCAACTTTAATGTCTTTGGTGCTGTATTTGTTGGTAATCGCTTTAACATCGTTACTTGCTGCCAGTTCTTTGCGAATGTCTTCAGCGATTTTAACGGCATTATCACTGCTAGCAACGCGTACATGTAAGACGTGGACTTGATTACCTAGCGCAGCTTGACCTTGTGGTGAACTTAAGAAGTTTTTCACATCTTGGTCACTGATTTGAATACGAGAAGTGACCAACTGTTGGCGTAGGCGTTGTAACGCGATGTCTTCAGCGATACGTGCACGTAAACCTGCATAGGTATTTGGCGCAACAGCATCTAATTTTTGCTGAAATGCTTCTAAGCTTGGAGAGCCGGCGTCTTTTGCAACTTTAAGTACGGCTTCATTGAGCGATTTTTCATCCGCTTTGACATTATATCGTTTAACCTGTTCAAGCTGTGCTTGGCGCGAAATCAGCTGTTCTAAAGCTTGTTGCTGCAAATATTCAGTCGGTGGGACGGTTTGTTTTTTTGCTTGAAATTGATGAGTGATCTCGGCAATGCTTTGATCAAGATCACTACGTAGAATCACGCTATTGTCAACGACAGCTACAATTTCATCTTTAGGTTGCGCAGCAGCAAATACAGATACAGAAGTCGATATGCAAAGTGCCAAGGCTGACGCTTTAAAAATTTGTTTTAACTGTTTTGTCTTCATTAACGTTCTGTCCAAGATTGATTAATATTGTTAAAACCCAACACTCGGTTTTCAAGCAAAGAGGTTAATTTATTGTTGAAGCCACCTAAACCTTTTAGAGTGAACTCCGCCATAATGGCACGTTTTGGTTTAACATCTGAAGATGTTACATCATCTAAATCGTTATAGTACGAACGACCATAAACTGAAACACCCCAGCAGCATGACTCGTAGTTCACACCAAGTAAATATTCACGCGCAATACTGTTGTCGAGGTCATATTGTGCATGACCAATAATACGCCAGTTATTGTGAATAGGTTGAATAAACGATGCTACTGCTTGGTCATAGCTGTCTTGGCGATTCGGAATGTCTTTACGATAGAAATAACCGACATTGTATAAATTGCCTTTATTTCCTGTGTAATACATTTGAATATCGCGCTGAGCATTATCACCATTCGCCATCCATGCTGAATTGGCATTCACACTGATGCTGTCAGATAGTTGGCTAGAAATGCTCACGACAGGGCCGGTATGGCGTTCGGTATCAAATTTATCAGAGACGTTGTTTAGAGTGACGCGACGGTCTTCAAAATAGAAGCTTTGACCAACACTGGCTTTTAAACGCTCAAGACCTACATCATCAAATAAACTATAGCTTAAACCTAGAGATGCGAAGTTGTTGTCTTCTAAACGGTCATTACCGTAGAAGCGACGCGGGCTAAATAATTGGTCATAGTTAATTGACGCTGTGGTTGAGTCAAAGTTCGGGTTAGTGTCTTGGTTTTTGTATGGAGAATACGCATAGAAGAAGCGAGGCGTTAAGGTTTGTAGATAACGACCTTCGCGCTCCATCACAAGACCCGCATCTAAAGTGAATTGCGGTACAACGACCGACTTACTTTCATTTGATGAACTAATGTTTTGTGCATTAACGGTGTCTTGATCGTAAATGGTGTTGACGTTACGAATCGTTGCTTCAGGAATCACAAATGACCATGGGGTACGATAGTTATAACGCACACTAAAGTCGTTATAAATACGTGCACCACTTGGCTCATACATTGTCGCATCACTATTGTTTTGCGGAATATTATCGCCACGCAGATTCTTTTTAAAATATGCTGTATCGTTGTTAAATTCGTACTGTAAGCCGAGCGGATTACCAGTCTTGTAGTTCAGTAGGAATTGCGGCAAGCGCGCATACGGACGGTCTTCATCACTGACAGTTTTATCCAGTGTTTGGAAGTCTTCAACTTTAAGCTGTGCTTTTAGGCCGGGGATACCATTTTTATAATTGAGTTCCCATGCACGGCGTAAGTTCAGGTCAGTTTTTGAGTTTGGATTATTATTGAGATCTGAGAAATAGTCTTTATCAGATGCATAGTTATATTCTAAATTTGTCGTGAATTGATCGTTAATTTTCCAGTTATGGAGGAAATGTAAGTCTTTACGATCTTGATCGTCATACTTTTGGTCGGATGGTAAATAACCACCCCACACCATCCCTGAACCAAAGTTTTTGGTCAAATAACGGAATTCACCTTCCATCATTGCGCCACGGTCTGCAATATAACGTGGTGTTACTGTAGCATCATAGTTTGGCGCAAGGTTTAGGTAAACTGGTACTGCAAGTTCAATACCGCCATCATTGGTAAAACCAAAGCTTGGGGTCAAAATACCTGTGGTACGGCGGTCATCAATCGGGAAGTTGAAGTAGGGTACAACCATCACAGGAACATCTTTTACATAAAGTGTTGTCCCCTTGGTTTCGCCACGACCGGTTTCTTGATTCAGCTTAATTTTGTCTGCTTGAATTTTCCACGTTGGTTTTTCATCGGGTGGACAGGTGGTATAAACCGCATTTTCTAATTCAAGGGTTTCGGTTGAAGTACGTGAAATTTTCTCAGCGCGACCGTGTGCATGCTGCTGTTCAGCAATAAAGAAACTGTTATTTAAATCACCCTGTTGGGTTCTTAAATTGTAATCAATCGAATCACTTTGAGAAATCAGCCCAGACTGTGCCATTTGTACGCGGCCAGAAGCATTGGCGTAGGTTTGGGTTTTATCAATTTTGATTTGATCGGCACGAATTTGACGACCTTCTTGGTCAATCAGAACATTACCTTCAAGAATGGAGTCGCCATTCGGGTCAAAATGACCATAGTCTGCGGTAATGGTAGAGGTTGCATCTTCAGGTGCGACTGCTTTCGTTGTTGGAGCAACTGGGGTAATCCAGGTGCCTGTACAAAACGCAGAACTTAATTGATTAGTGTTGCGAATCTGTGCTTCAGGTGCAGATTTATCGACATAATATTGTTCGAAGAACTGCTGCCCCGGATAAGCTTCTGAAATGCTTTGTTTGAGTTGTTCTGTATCGTCATCCGTGGACGGGTTTGAAACAGGTGCTGCATAGCTTGGTAACGAGCTACCACATAGAAGGGTTAAGATCGCAGTCGCTAAAGGATTAAATTTAAACTGATGCTTCATTTGTCTCATTAACCAGGTATGCTTAATCGCAATTAATTATTGTCGCATCATAGAGAAAAAGTTGATAAGTAGCTACACTTAGCACTTTAAAAACTCAGCCTGTATTAGAATTTATCGCAAATGAATACACAACGTGAACAATTGATACAAACATGGATTTCATCTGTACTCGATTCAGATCAATTTGAAATTAACTTCTTAGCAGGCGATGCAAGCTTCCGTCGTTATGCACGAATCAAATTGAATAATAAAACATTTATGCTCATGGATGCACCACCAGAAAAAGAAGATTGTGGTCCTTTTGTGTCGATTGATGAATTTTTTGATGCACATGACGTGCGTGTACCACATATCGTGGCCAAAGACCTTGATCAAGGCTTCTTATTGTTAGAGGATTTTGGTGATGTTTTATTGTCCACGTTGTTGAATGATCAAACAGTAGACGCACATTATGCTCAAAGTTTTAAACAGTTGATTCAATTACAGTCAATTGATGGTACTGCTCATTTTCCTGCATATACCTATGAAAAGCTGATTTCTGAAATGGAGCTGTTAACCGATTGGTTATTGCCATCTCTACAAGTGCAGCCTACTGAAGAAGAATCGGCACTGATTAAACGTACCTTTGCTATCTTAGCCAATGCTGCATTGGCTCAGCCTCAAGTGATTGTGCATCGTGATTTTCATAGCCGTAATTTGATGGTACTTGATGGTGAGCAAGATCAGGGTGTGATTGACTTCCAAGATGCTGTGATTGGTGCAGATACTTATGATTTGATTTCTATTACACGTGATGCCTATGTGCAGTGGAATGCAGATCGCGTTTATGCATGGTTTAAGACGTTCTATGATTTGCTACCTGCATCGGCAAAAGAAGGTCGTAGCTTTGAGCAATTCAAACAAGACGCAGACCTCATGGCGATTCAACGGCATATCAAAATTTTAGGTATTTTTGTGCGCTTATTTGAGCGTGATGGTAAGTCGGGTTATCTCAAAGATTTGCCGCGCGTGATGTGGTATTTACTCGAAGAAAGTAAACCGTATGCAGAATTACAACCTTTTATGCAATTTATTCAGGCTAAAGTATTGCCGAAATTTGAAGCCAAATACGGCACTTATGAGGTTGTTGCATAATGAAAGCCATGATTTTAGCGGCGGGTCTCGGAAATCGGATGCGCCCTTTAACATTGTATAAGCCAAAGCCGTTGCTTGAAGTGGGTGGAAAACCACTGATTGTTTGGCATATAGAAAAGCTAAAAAAAATTGGCGTAACTGAAATCATCATCAATTCTGCATGGCTTGCAGATATCCTGATTGGTACTTTAGGTGATGGTTCGCAGTTTGGTGTAGATATTCGTTGGACACGTGAAGCGGAAGGTTTGGAAACAGCTGGTGGCATTATTAATGCTTTACCTTTGCTTGGGACAGAACCGTTTATTTTAGTCAATGGTGACGTTTGGACGACTTACGATTTTTCAGTCTTGCTCAATGTTGAGCTAAAAGATGATTTGGCACACTTGGTTTATGTGACTAATCCAACGCAACATCCAAAGGGTGATTTTATCTTGGATGCAGGGCGTAGTTATACCTTTGAGCAAGAACATACAGGCGAGGCACTCACCTATAGCGGGATCGCAGTTATACATCCAAACATGTTTGATGGATTGGAAGCGGGTAAGCGTCCGCTCGCACCATTATTGAAACAAGCCATGTTGGATGGAAAAATTTCTGCAGAGAAAATGCAAACTGCGTGGGTTGATGTTGGCACACCTGAGCGTTTAAGTGATCTAGATCTACAGATTCGCCAAGGCATGTACGATTAAGTGCATATTCGCTAAGCGTTAGCTACTGTTCCACGGCTTAGAAATCGGTATACTTCAGTTAATTTTTATTGAGATGTCTTCTTTATGCATCCTTTTTTTCAAGACTTAAAGCAAGGTAGTCAAAAGCTTGGCTTAGATTTGAGTGAAGAAGCATTAAATCTATTGCTGAAATACCAAGACGCCCTAGTGCTGTGGAACAAAGCGTATAACTTGACCGCTATTCGTGATCCTAAAGAAATGTTGGTTAAGCATTTATTGGATAGCTTAAGTATCCTAAATGATTTGCCTGCAGGTCGTTTATTGGATATCGGTACGGGTGGTGGCATGCCGGGCATGATCATTGCACTGTGTCAGCCTGAGCGTGAATGTGTGCTTTTAGATGCCAACGGTAAAAAAATTCGATTCTTAAAACAATTTATTGCTGACCTAAAACTAAAAAATGTCATTGCGGTACAAACACGTGTCGAAAATGAAGACAGCATTAATGAACTGGGTCAGTTTGATGTGATTACCAGTCGTGCTTTTGCATCGTTAACGGATTTTGTGGATGCGTCTAAACCGTATATGCATGAGCAAAGTATTATTGCGTCGATGAAAGGCTTAATTCCTGAAGAAGAAGTTGAAACACTGAAAAGTGATTTCAAGATTGATATCGTTGCATTAAAAGTTCCACGACTTGATGAGCAACGTCATTTAATTTTTCTTAAACGTATTTAAAATTTTCAAAGGACTGGGGTTACCATGGCTCAAATTATTGCGATTGCAAACCAAAAGGGTGGCGTAGGTAAAACCACAACGGCTGTGAACTTGGCTGCATCTTTAGCCATATTAAAAAAACGAGTTTTACTTGTGGACATGGATTCACAAGGCAATGCCACGATGGGTTCGGGCATTCAAAAAAATGATTTGCTGTATTCAGTCACAGATGTCTTACTCGGCGAAGTGCCGATTGAAACCGCCATATATAAAGCGGAAGTGGGCTATAAAGTTTTAGGTGCAAACCGTGACTTGGCCGGTGTTGAACTGGCGATTGCGGATCAAGACGGTCGTGAGTTTATTTTGCGTGAAGCGTTGGCAAGTGTTGAAAAAGACTTCGACTATATTATTGTCGATTGTGCGCCAAGTTTAAGTTTGATCACTGTCAATGCACTTGCAGCGGTACGTGCGGTGCTGATTCCAATGCAGTGTGAATATTATGCATTGGAAGGTTTGGCTGACTTAACCCAAACCATTGACCGTATTCAGCAAGCTTTAAACCCAGATCTAGAGATCGTGGGTGTGCTTCGTACCATGTACGATGCGCGTAATGCCTTAACACGTGATGTGTCTGCTGAGCTTGAACAATACTTCGGTCAGAAACTTTATGACACGGTCATTCCGCGAAATATTCGTTTGGCTGAAGCGCCTGCGCACGGTTTACCAGTAATTTATTTTGAAAAAAGCTCGAAGGGTGCAGTTGCTTATTTGAACTTGGCAGCTGAGATGTTAAAAAAAACCAAAGTAAAAAAAGGAACTAAAGCATGACCGTAAAAAAACGCGGACTGGCTAAAGGTCGTGGTCTGGATGCCTTACTCGGCTCAATCCAAAAAGAAAAACTACAGCTCGAAGCAAAAGCTTTAGATCATGGACAGTTAAAACAAATTGATGTGCATTTATTGAAACGCGGCGAGTATCAACCGCGTCGTTTCATTAAAGAACAAGATTTACAAGAACTTGCTGCATCGATTGAAAAGCATGGTGTCATGCAACCAATCGTCATTCGTCCTGTCGAAGATGAAAAGCATCCCTACGAAATTATTGCTGGTGAGCGTCGTTGGCGTGCGGCTCAGCTTGCAGGTTTAACTGAAGTTCCTGCCATTGTTCGTGACTTGAGTGATCAAGTGGCAATTGCCTTGGCATTGATTGAAAACATTCAACGTCAAGATTTGAACCCAATCGATCAAGCCATGGCTTTACAACGCTTCCATGACGAGTTTGGTTTAAGTCATCAAGAGATTGCCGATACGGTAGGTAAAGCACGTACCACAATTAGTAACTTGCTACGCCTCTTGTCTTTAGCGGATCAAGTCAAAGACTTTATGCAGCAAGGTTTGCTCGATATGGGGCATGCACGTGCGATCTTGACGTTAAAAGCCAAAGATCAGCTTAAAGTTGCTGAAATGGTGATTGAAAAAAGTATGTCTGTACGTCAAACCGAACAATTTGTTCGTGATTTGAATGCACCAAAACAACAAAAAGCGAAACCAAGTGTTTCATCAGACATTCAGCAACTGACACAACGTCTCTCTGATCGTTTCAGTGCAGATGTGAAAATTGATCATAATAAACAAGGGAAAGGCAAGCTGGTGATTAGCTACCATACTCTTGAAGAGCTAGATGGCATTTTAAATATTTGTCTAGCTGAATAATTTTTAAATTCGATTTATTGGGGAAAATCAAATGTGGGAATTAGTCAAAGCGGGCGGGTGGTTAATGATCCCGCTCGTCATTTGTTCGATCTTTACGGTAGCCGTTACCATTGAGCGCTTTATTCGTTTAAAGAAATCAATGGTGTTACCAAAAGACTTGATGATGAATGTAAACACATCGGTGAAAGATGTGGTGCAGCAGCTAAAGCAAAGTTCAACTTTACAACAAAGTACATTGGGTCGTGTCTTGGATGCAGGATATGCCAGTAAAGATCAAAACGAGCAATATGCACGTGCGCAAATGGAAGTGACTGCGTCACAAGAAATTGGTTATTTAGAAAAAAATATTAACTTTTTGGGCACTTTAAGCGCTGTTGCACCGTTACTAGGTTTGTTGGGTACGGTGATCGGTATTATTGAAGCATTCTTAATGATTGATATTGGCACCAATAGTGATCCAGTGTTAATGATGCCGGGTATTTCAAAAGCCTTGATTACCACTGCTGCCGGTATGTTAATTGCTGTGCCTGCATTATTTGCGCATCGTTATTTCCAACGTTTGGTTCAGGAATATGTGGCTGAGTTAGAACAGCAGTCGACATTATTTCATGCCGCTTTGTTTTATAAAAAAACACCTGAAGTAGAAAGTCAGGACATTCAGAAAGCCAGCTGAGTGGAGACTGCGCATGAAATTTAAACGTCGTCAGGTTGAAGATATTCATATCAACCTCACACCGATGATTGACTGTTTGATGTTCATTTTGGTGTTCTTGTTGCTCTCGACTACCTTTAACCAGATGAGTCGAATGAACCTCACTTTGCCAGATGCACAGGGTGTTCCACCTAAAAACTATGATCAAAAGATTGAAGTTGTGGTGGATTCAACAGGACATTATTCTGTCAATGGTCAATCATTGGCGAGTAAAGAAGTCTCTGATTTGAATACTGCAATTAAACAGACAGCCAATGATCGTCGTGATTTAATGTTTGTGATTGCAGCAGATGCAAAAGCAACACATCAAGATGTGATTCGGGTGATGGATGTTGCAGGTCAACTTGGATTTGTGAATATCAACATCAGTACCAAAGTTCCAACTCGAGGTTATTAGTGAAGCACGATTTTAAGGTCTATTTACGCCTATTAAGTTATTTAAAACCTTTTTGGGGAATCGGCCTGCTGGTTTTGCTTGGTTTCGGTATTAATGCTGCGACAGAAGTTTCTGTCGCAAAATTATTGGAACGCATTATTGAAGCCATTCAAAACAAAGATCAAAGCTTTACAACCTTATTTCCACTCTTGGTGGTTTTATTGATGTTCTTCCGTGGACTCGGTTTGTTCATGGGGGGATATTTTACCGCAGTGATTTCTCGAAACTTAATCTTTAATATTCGTCAGCAAGTGTTCGCAAAACTCATGCGTTTGCCTTCGCAATATTATTTAGATAATTCGAGCGGTCATATCACTGCAAAAATTATGTATAACGTTGAACAGTTGACGGCAGCATCATCTGAGTCACTGAAAACGATTGTACAACAGGGTCTGATTACCATCGCATTATTGGGTTATTTGCTCTATACCAACTGGCGTTTAACTCTGTGTATTTTGATTTTTGGTCCAATTATTGGGCTGATTATCCGTAAAGCATCCAAGCGCATGCGTAAATTATCCATGCAAGTGCAAAGTACCATGGGTGATGTTAACCATGTGGTGCAAGAGACAGTGCAAGGCAACCTAGTGGTTAAGGGCTTTGCAGGGCAAGATTATGAACAAAAACGTTTTTATGAAAGCTCAATGGAGAACTTACGCCGCGGCTTAAAAATGGTTGTGGTGCAACAACTCAATAGCCCAATTGTTCAGCTGATTATGTCGATCGCGCTCAGTATCGTGATGTATATCGCGCTACGCCCAGAGATTTTACAAGATACAACCGCGGGTGAGTTTGTTGCCTATATCACTGCCGCAGGTATGTTGAGTAAGCCAATTAAAACCTTGACGGATGTCAACGAAAAACTACAACGAGGCATGGCAGCAGCTTATTCAGTTTTTGAATTGCTTGATATGCCTGAAGAAGTAAATAACGGCACGCTTAAGCCTGCTTTGAAAGGCGATGTCGAATTTAAAAATGTTAATTTGATCTATGCCGATGGTCACCATGCGATTCATGACTTCAATTTAAAAGTGAATGCAGGGCAAACCGTTGCATTGGTTGGGCGTTCAGGTGCAGGTAAAACTTCATTGGTCAATCTGTTGGTGCGTTATCAAGAGGTGTCATCTGGACAATTGTTGCTTGATCAGCATGATATTCATGATATTGAGCTCAATAGCTTGCGTACTCAGATTTCGATGGTCAATCAGCAAGTGGTTTTGTTTAACCGTACTGTGCGTGAAAATATTGCTTATGGTCAACTCGAGCATGCAACAGATGAACAAGTCATTGCTGCTGCTAAAGCTGCATTTGCACATGATTTTATTATGGATTTACCGCAAGGTTATGACACTCCATTGGGTGCGCAAGGTTTAAACCTGTCTGGTGGTCAACGTCAACGGATTGCGATTGCGCGTGCGATTTTGAAAAATGCACCGATCTTAATTTTAGATGAAGCGACCAGTGCGCTAGATAACGAATCTGAATTTTTCATTCAGCAAGCATTTGACGCTGCGATGCAAGATCGTACTACGATCGTGATTGCGCATCGTTTATCGACCATTGAAAATGCAGACTGTATTGTGGTGATGGATAAAGGGCGTATTATTGAACAAGGTTCGCATACGGAATTGATGGCACAACGTGGTGCATATTACCAACTTCATCAGCGTAATTTTGAGGAAAATTAAGTCATGTCTTTTACACAATTGATTCAGGATGCTTGGAATGAACAGGCAAAGTGGCTCGTTGTGTTTAGACCTTTGTCATGGCTTTATCGTGGCGGCTTTTTACTCAATAAAAAACTCTATCAATCAGGTATAAAGCAAAGCTATAAAGCGCCCATTCCAGTCATGGTCATTGGTAACATCACAGTCGGTGGAAGTGGTAAAACCCCTTTGCTCATTCACTTGGTTAGTTATTTAAATAGCTTAAAGCTGCGTGTTGGTGTGATCAGTCGTGGCTATGGTGGTCAAGGACCATTTCCGGCCTATGTGGATTTAGATTCGACGGCTGAAATCGTGGGTGATGAACCGAGCTTAATCGTTCAATCTACTGGCGTGCCGATGGCAGTCGGTCCAAATCGCCAGCAAAGTATTGAGTTACTGCTATCTAAGCATGAATTGGATTTGATCATCTGCGATGATGGGTTGCAGCATTGGGCGCTTCAACGTCAGTTGGAGTGGATCGTACTGGATAATAACCGTGGTTTAGGCAATGAAAAATTATTACCCGAAGGTTATTTGCGTGAACCGAAAAAGCGCCTTGCCACTGGAACGGTCATTGAGCATTCAGCAGATCCAAGTTCTCCACTGAATATGCACTTAGAAGCGGCGCAGCCTTATTTGCTCAATAAAGATCTTGTGACGACATTTGATGCAAGTAAAGATTTTTATGCTGTGGTGGGTATCGGCTTTCCGCAACGCTTTTATAAAACCTTAGAAAATATGGGGATTCATCAATTTCAATGTCATGAATTCCCAGATCATTATGAATATGAACTGAGTGATTTGCAGTTTGAAGATGCGAATCCCATCATTACCACTGAAAAAGATGCAGTAAAAATTTTAGCGATCCTCAAAAATAATCCAGATTTTAAAAGAGAAATATGGGTTGTTCCTGTAGATGCAGTGTTATCACCTGCGTGTTATGAAACTTTGCATGCGCAGTTGAAACAACTGGGTCTGAAACTTCCCGAAGGCATTTAATTTATGAAACATATTGTTATTCCTGCACGTTTTTCAAGTTCACGTTTACCAGGTAAGCCATTGCTTGAAATTCACGGCCGTCCGATGATTTTACGTGTAGTCGATCAAGCTAAAAAAGTTGCAGGATTCGATGACCTATGTGTTGCTACAGATGATGAACGTATTGCAGCAGTATGTCGTGCGGAAGGGGTTGATGTGGTACTGACCTCTGCAGAGCATCCAA
The DNA here is from genome assembly GCF_013418345.1 of Acinetobacter sp. YH12144. Classification (NCBI taxonomy): domain Bacteria; kingdom Pseudomonadati; phylum Pseudomonadota; class Gammaproteobacteria; order Moraxellales; family Moraxellaceae; genus Acinetobacter; species Acinetobacter sp. YH12144. The sequence goes on from NZ_VPCD01000008.1 coordinate 35,764, forward strand.
CAGGGACAGATCGTTTAAGTGAAGTTGCATGCATCAAAGGTTGGGCGAGTGATGACATTATTGTCAATGTGCAAGGTGATGAACCTTTGCTTCCCGCTCAATTGGTAAAACAAGTTGCACAATTACTTGTTGATCAACCGACATGTTCGATGTCGACGCTCTGTGAGCCGATTCATAGTCTAGATGAGTTTCAACGTGACAGTATCGTCAAAGTGGTGATGTCAAAGCACAATCAAGCGCTGTATTTTAGCCGTGCGACTATTCCTTATGACCGTGATGGTGCAAAGCAAGCTGAACAAACCTTGCATGATCAGGCTTATCGTCATTTAGGCCTATATGCATACCGCGTAAAACTCCTACAAGAATATGTCACTTGGGATATGGGTGTGCTGGAAAAATTAGAAAGCCTTGAACAATTACGCGTTTTGGAAAATGGTCACCGTATTGCCATTGCTGTGGCAGAAGCGAACCTTCCACCGGGCGTAGATACTCAAGCTGACCTTGATCGTTTGAACCAAATGGATGTTTCGAACTTCGAATAAGGTTAAACGATTTATGCAAAATGAAATTGTGGCGCAAGTGTACCCTTGGCAGAAAAATACATGGAATACATTAACCAGCCGTTTTCCACAATTGGGACATGGCGTGCTTTTGTATGGCAAAAAAGGCTGTGGTAAAGAGGCATTTGCAAAACAATTTCTTGCATGGGTGCTGTGTCAAAAACGTGATGAGCGAACTGAGCCGTGTGGTGAGTGCGGGAGTTGCCAGTGGTTAAAGTCAGATACACATCCAAATTTTGTCCATATCAGTACAGATGAAGACAATAAAAAGCAAAACGCCAAAATTAAAATCGAGAAAATTCGTGATTTATTGCCTTTTGTACAGCAAACCGTAGACGGTTGGCGAGTTGTGTTGATTGAGCCTGCTGAAGCATTAAACATTGCATCATCAAATGCATTGCTGAAAACATTGGAAGAGCCGGGCGAGCGGATTGTGATTATGTTATTGGCAGAGCATTATTTGAAATTGCCGGCAACCATTCGCAGTCGAATGCAGCACTATGCATTGGATCGTATTGAACCGGAACAATCACAGCAATATTTACAGCAGCATTTGCCCGATAGTGGTGAAACCCAGCGCAAAGTTCTCATGAACTTAGCCAGTCAAATGCCATTACAAGCGATTTCATTGGCAAGTAGTGAATGGCTAAATATGCGCCAAGAGTTTCTACAAGATTGGCAAAAACTTGTGACAAAAAAAAATATGCCGATGGCAATTGCGACCAAGTGGAATAAAGCTCTGAGTTTTAGTGATTTTAGTCAAATGTTTGAATACTTGTTGTCCGATATAATTTGTGTCAAGCTAAATCAATCCATAAAAAATATAGATTTGGATTTTGGGGTGTTGGCAGAGCAATATTCGCTCGAAACACTCTTTGGGATTTATACAGAATTACAGCAGTCTAAGCGGTTCATCGAGCAGAACGTACAGGGGAATCTGGTCGTAGATGAGCTTTGCATCAAACTGATGAATGTTTAATTAAGGGGAAACATCATGCAACCACGTATGGGCGGGATCGTTCACGCTAATATTCCAGATGTGGAAACACTTTTTGCGAGCTACATGCCTTATGTCGTTGGTGGTGGTTTATTTGTACCATCAAAGCAAGCTGTGAAAATGGGTGATGAGGTTTTCTTATTGGCGACTTTGCCTGAACAAAGTATAAAAATTCCTTTGACAGGGAAAGTGATTTGGATTTCGCAAAAGCAAAATGGCATTAAACCACAAGGCTTTGGAATTCAATTAAGCGGCGAAAAAGGCGTTTATTTCAAAACAGAAGCAGAACGTTTACTTGCAGGGCTTAAATCTGAGGGGCGTAGAAGTTACACTATGTAGTTACAACAGTGAAGACTTGTAGGTACATATTGTGTTTGTAGATACCCATTGCCATTTAACCATGCTTGACTTAAGCCCTTATGAGGGTAATTTAGATCTTGCATTGGATCAGGCTCGTCAAGCCGGGGTCTCAAAATTTATGAGTATCTCGGTTGATCTAGATGACCATATCGAACTTTCAAAAATTGCATCACGTCATGCTGATGTGGGTTATTCCGTTGGGGTTCACCCATGTGAAGATCCTGCAACGATGGCTCGGGCAACAGAAGAATATCTCATTGAATTAGCACAACCTGAAAAGGTTTGGGCGATTGGTGAAACAGGGCTGGACTATTTTCATAGTACAGACTTTATTGCAGAGCAAAAAGAATGCTTTGCCCGCCATATTCACGCATCACAAGCTGTAAAAAAACCAGTGGTTGTTCATACCCGTTCTGCAAAGCATGATACGGTGGATATTATCCGTGCAGAGAAATCCACTCACGGTATTTTGCATTGTTTTACTGAAGATTGGGAAACGGCAAAAGCGGTCTTAGATTGCGGTTATTACGTGTCATTTTCAGGCATTGTTTCTTTTAAAAATGCACAAGATTTGCGTGATGTGGCCAAGCAAGTGCCACTGGATCGCGTGCTCATTGAAACAGATAGTCCATATCTTGCACCGGTGCCCTATAGAGGAAAGTCTAATGAACCAAAATACGTTCCTTATGTAGCCAAAGCCTTAAGTGATGTATATGATAAGTCAATTGAAGAGATGGCTTTCATTACAATGCAAAACTTTGAAAATCTCCTCAATCTTAAGTAAATAATTTGAATTGATATAAGAGTAAGAGAGTATAGGGTGAAGATGGATCGTCAAGCTCAGTTTAGAGCAAGAGAGGCATTAATTTTCCAAGTGGCAGAGCAGCTGCTATTGGAAAATGGCGAAGCAGGGATGACACTAGATGCGCTAGCGGCAGAACTCGACTTGGCAAAAGGGACGTTATATAAACATTTTCAAAGTAAAGATGAACTATATATGTTGCTCATTATTCGTAATGAACGCATGTTATTGGAAATGATTAAAGACACCGATAAAGCTTTTCCTGAACACCTTGCTTTCTTTATGTTGCATCACTTACATCACCCAGAACGTACAGTGTTGTTTCATCAAATTGAAGAGCGTTTATCGACAACGGGTGTGGGTATTCAACACTTGTTTAGTGAACTTTATCAAGTGCGCAAACAGCGCCTGAGATTGATTATCCGTATGACTGAGCGTTATTTGGAGTCGATTCAAAGTAGTATGCCAGTACGTGATTATCTTGCTTCAATTTGGTCACTTACACATGGTGCTGCAGCAATTTTGAACTCTAGTTTTTATCAGCGTTATTTGGGTTCAAGAGACACCTTGCGGGTTGCTTATATTGATCAAGCCTTGGCCTTACCAAAACAAGTGCATGCGGTTGCTCAATTCGCTTAAAGGCTGCTTATGAAAAGTGCATCACCATCATCGGTTCGTGGCTTCACCCTCGTAGAATTGATGGTGGTGATTGTGATTATGGGCATCATGGCCTCATTGGTACTTTTAAATATTGGTGGGACAGATCAACGCAAAGCCATGCAAGCACGCGAAGTGTTTGTAATGGATCTGAAACGAATTTTACGTGATGCAAATGATCAAGCTTTGATATTGGCTTTACAGCAAAAAGCTGGAACGGATGTCAACACGCAAAGCTATGCGGTACAAGAATATTTACCAGAACAAAAACGTGTAGAAAATAGTATTTTAAATCAGAATAATAAATGGCAAAACTATAAAGATTTTGAAACCCGAGTATTACCTGAAAATGTCTCTTTTACAATTCAGCCTTTAGATCAGCAGTATGAAAATGCCAATAATGATGATTTGTTAAATACCAATGCACCCAAGTTGATTTGGTTGGGCAATGGTGAGGTAAAGCCTGTGCGTATACAGTTTTATTTTGAAGAACGTGCCATTGGTAATGAAATCGAAATCGATCATTTAGGGAAAGTCAATGCGGGCTAAAGGATTTACGCTACTTGAAGTCATGGTGGCATTGGCGATTTTTGCTACTGCGGCAATGGCTTTGTCTAATGTTGCGATGCAATATACGCAGTCGACAGCACACGCAATTTTAAGAAATAAAGCACAATTTGTCGCGCTGAATGAAATCGCTAAGATGGAAATCAATCGTGAATGGATGACAGGTACTGCATCTAAACAAGTCACTGAACAAGGCGAACAATGGCAAATTGACAAAAAAGCCCAAGCCACCATTAGTCCAAATGTACAACGTATCGATATCCAAGTGAGTTTGATGAATGCTGAAACTGGGGGTGTTGAAGCAGGGATTAGTAGTTTAGTGTTCTTTAACTATAAGGCTCCGTTGGATGAAAATAATAACTAGAAAAAAACGTACATCTCAAGATATGCCTGTGCTTGTGCAGCAAGGAATGAAGAATCAAGCAGGATTTACCTTAGTTGAACTTTTGGTTGCGATTGCCATTTTTGCAGTACTATCTGCATTGGGCTGGAAGGTTTTTGATTATGTCTCGAAAGTGAAAGAACGAAACGCAACCCATGAGGCACGGCTCAGTCAGTTGCAAGATGCCCATCAGCAGATACTCAGAGACACGGTACAAGCTGTGCCTTTAACTGCCAATATTAATGGAGATATTCAACCAGCGCTGGTGTTGCAAAATGGCCGATTTAATTTCAGTAAGACTGGTGTCACTGACCCATTAAATCAGGGTATTGCACCTGATGAGCGAGTAGAATATCAATACAAAGCTGATGAAAAAAAATTGTATCGGCTAAAGTTTAAAAATCTAAACCAAACGGGGCATGATCAGCCAGATTCGAGTGTGTTACTAGATAATGTAGAGCAATTTAAAATCACGGTACTCAATCCAAATGAGTTAGAGAATTGGCCAGATGCTGCCGCAGATTTGAATAATGAAAAAACCATACAATTGTTACCGCGGGGCATCAGAATGCAACTCACAGTTGATGGGACAAACTACGAATGGTTATTCAGTTTGTTAAATACTGATTTTTTATTGGATAAAAAATAAGAATGGTTAACGAACAGGTAGTAGGTTCATTTGAAGTTCGGAGTTGCTTATGAAACAGCAACGCGGCATTGCTTTGCTAACTATCCTGATGATGGTAGCTTTGGCAACCATAGTTGCAGCAGGTATCGCAAAACAACAAGCCCATACTTCTGAAAATACCGCTTATGTGATGCGCCAAAATCAGTCGTTGTTATATGCGAAAAGTGCCGAAGCATTTTTTGCTGAACTTTTAGTAAATGATGCCGAAAATGCAGGGCAGGTGGATCACCTCCAAGAAAATTGGGCTCAGCCTATGCCCGCCTTTCCAGTGGAAGGTGGAACTGTTGCAGGTGTGCTGCAAGACGAATCTGGAAAATTTAACCTCAATAGTTTGGTTTCAGAAGAGGGTGTGGTAAATGACAAAGCAAAGCTATGGTTTGAAAAAATATTGCAGCGTGTTGGTTTACCCGCAGAATTAAGTCAAGCCGTGATTGACTGGCAAGATGAAGATGATGAGACCTCTGGCCCAATGGGAGCAGAGCTGGCGTATTATCGTGGTTTAAATAATGCGGCACTACCGCCAAATGCAAAATTCCATAGTGTGGAAGAGCTGAAATCAGTCCGTGGTTTTGAAGGTGCTCAATATAAACTGATTGCGCCTTATGTGAGTAGCTTGCCCTCGCATGAAACAACAGTAAACATTAATACCGCTCCTGCATTTTTGTTAGCGACCTTGGATGATCGTTTAGATGTCAATGCAGTCGAACAAGCTTTGCAACAAAAGGCAGCCAAATTTGAACATTTCGAAAATATCAATGACTTATGGGTAATGGAGCCATTTGCACAGGTGAGCACAGAAAATCGAGAAGTTTTAAACTCACAATTGGGTGTGCAGTCGAATTATTTTAAAGCGCAAATTGAAATTATTTTAAATGAAAGAAAGCGTCAATTTACTAGTGAGTTAGTCCGAAAAGATAAAGATGTATATGTGGCTTTTCGCAGTATGGCACCATTTTAGGTCTTAAATATCGCTAAATTTTCATGATGCCTTTTCCCAATTGTGCTGAACAGCAAAATTAATGCCTCTTGTTAGACTTTTGCATTATAATCTCTGAGAACCCATAGATTATTTGATTGCATTACGACATATGTTAATTCGTAAGTTATTTAAGTTTGAAAACGCGCATATCGTGCGTAATTGCACGTCAGACCGTTGCAAACGTTCCATTCATGGACACAGTTATAAAGTCGAACTATTACTCAAAGCATCGAAACTTGACCATGGACAAATGGTTTACGATTTCGGTTTGCTCAAAGGGGTAATTAAAGACTTATTTGACAGTTTTGATCACGCGATTTGTTTTTGGCAACATGATGATGCCGAGTACATTCGTGCTTGCAAGCAGTTCAGCGCACGTTGGGTTCAACTACCCGTATCGCCTTCAGCAGAACAGTTTTCACGGATCTTCTTTTACTTAGCACAACAAGTTCTAAAATCAACAGAAACTCAAAATGGTGAGGGTGATGTTGAAGTGTATTCTGTGATCGTGCATGAGACAGACACAGGCTATGCGCAAAGCTTTTTAGAAGATATCGACAACGCACAAATGGGGCTGTTGCAGTTAGATCAAATCGTCTTTTCCGAACAGGTTCAGTCGGAATGGAACGATCCCCAGATGTATGAAAAATTAAAACAGGGTCAAAAATTTTTAAACCCTGCAGTTGATTTACAAGTTAAAATTTAAGTAAATATTTGGTTTTATTAGGATTAGTTAACAGTGATGTCTTTAACAGAAGAGCAACAAGCAAAACTCGCTAAAGTGCAGCTTGATGCTAGCTGGAAATATGGCCTAAGTGAGTTTCTGCTTAGCCCCCGCATGGATGAGTTAAAAGACTTTCTGCTACAACAAATCAAACAGGATAAAGTGATTTATCCACCGAATCCGCTGATTTTTAATGCCTTAAACACGACGCCTATGGCGAATGTAAAGGTGGTGATTTTAGGCCAAGACCCGTATCATGGGCCAAATCAGGCACATGGCTTGAGTTTTTCGGTACAAAAGGGGGTTGCATTACCACCTTCTTTACGTAATATTTTCCATGAGTTAAATACCGACCTTGGGGTACCTGTGTCAAAACATGGGGACTTAACACGCTGGGCAGAACAAGGTGTTTTGCTTTTAAATGCGGTACTGACTGTTGAGGCTGGGCAACCAACTTCACATCAAAAACGTGGCTGGGAAGATTTTACAGACCATGTGATTGATGTTTTAAATGAGCAACGTGAGCATATTGTCTTTATTTTATGGGGGGCATATGCACAGCGTAAGGGACAACGCATTGACCAAAATAAGCACTTGGTGCTAAAAGCCGCGCATCCATCTCCTTTGGCTGCAAACCGCGGTGGTTTTTTTGGTTGTAAGGTGTTCTCAAAAAGTAATAATTATCTTAAACAAAATGGCATTGAGCCAATAGACTGGCAGCTGGACGCATGACTTATTCTCCCGTTTCAAAAAATTATCACCCAGATCTGATTGTTGAAGAAGCGAAAAATGGCTGGCGCATTGTTCGCCTGAATCGCCCAAAATCGCTTCATGCATTAGATGAATCTATCTGTACAGCGTTGCTTGAAGTCTTTCAGGACTTTCAACATGATGATGCTGTTAAAGCGATTTGGTTGGATTCCACTACGCCGAAAGCATTTTGTGCAGGTGGCGATGTACGCAAATTGCGACAATTGGTGGTCAATGATGAAGTTGAAACGGCGAATAAATTCTTTGAACAAGAATATGCCCTAGATTTGCTGCTGCATAACTATGCAAAGCCGATTTTGGTTTGGGGCGAAGGTTATGTCATGGGTGGTGGTTTAGGTCTATTTATGGCCGCACCTTTCCGTTTGGTGACACCTTATTCGCGTTTAGCAATGCCTGAAATTAATATCGGTTTGTATCCAGATGTAGGTGCGACGCGTTTCCTAGCTGACCGTGGTGCTATTGGTTTGTTTACGGGATTAACAGGCTCGATTATGACCGCAGCAGGTGCTTATGGTATCGGCTGGGCAACCCACATTTGCGATGCACAGCGTGATAATGTACTTGAAACTGTCATTAATATTGATTGGGATCATTATCCAGCGGGCGATTTTCGTGCCATTGATGACACTTTAAATAGTATGCATCGTCCTGTGGGGCCGGGGCCATTACAAAACTCGTTAGATGTGATTCAAAGTGTGTGCCGTGGGCATAATTTTGAACATGACTATGAATCAATTATTGGTTTAAGTGATGCGCGCAGTGATTGGTTACGCCAAGCCAGTGAAAATCTACAAAAAGGTTCACCTGCAACCGCCGCATTAACATGGTTGTTGTGGCAGTGGGGGAAAAAAGTGCATTCTTGGAATGAAGTGTTTGAACTAGAAACTCAAATTTCAGAGTGGAAAATTCGTCATGCGGACTTTGTGGAAGGTGTGCGCGCCCGCCTAGTCGATAAAGACCTGTCTCCAGAATGGAAAAAAGGTACAGATCTTTCCCTCAAAGGAATTCTGGCTGATGAGCCTCCTGTAACCAATATTGACAGTTGGAATGCGCTGTTAAGACAGTATGGTGTAATTTAATTAATTGATGTCTGAACCAAACTTATATAGTGATGAACACTGGATGCAGCTGGCTTTCGAGCAGGCTGCACAAGCTGCAGAATTGCAAGAAATTCCTGTAGGCGCAGTCATTGTGAGTCAAAATCAAGTCATAGGTGCAGGGTTTAATGCGCCGATTTCTCTGAAAGATCCCACCGCACATGCGGAAGTACAAGCTTTGCGTCAAGCTTGTTTAAATATCGATAATTACCGTTTACCCGATGATGCAACCTTATATGTAACATTGGAGCCATGCACAATGTGTGTGGGTGCTTTGGTACATTCGAGAATTAAACGTGTGGTATTTGCGACGACTGAGCCTAAAGCAGGTTCTTTGGTCAGTTCGCGTCAATTATTAAATTCAGGCTACTATAACCATATCTTTGAGTTTGAGCATGGTTGCCTACAAGAGCAATGCTCCCAACAATTAAGTGATTTTTTTAAAATGCGTCGTGAACAAAAACGACTGATGAAGTTACAGGAAAAAGCCACTTTGACTGAACTTAATTTAAAAAATCAAGTAAACTCTACTGACAATTAATATTGTCAAATAAAATAGGGTACACCATGAAATCCATTCAAGTAAAAAAAGAATTTAATGCACCGGTCGAGCAAGTTTTTGACTTACTTTCAAAACATTCGACCTACAACGTGGCTTTTGCGCCGATTCAAGTGGTGCGTGTTAAAGATTCAGTAGATCCTGAGCGTCCTGATGGTGTGGGTTCTGTGCGCTGTATGGGCTTTGGGCCAGTGAAACCGTTACAAGAGCAAATTACCTTGCTTGAGCCAAACCAACGTATTGAATATAAAATTATTAAAAACCCATTGGTGAAGCATCATTTGGGCGTGATTCAATTCGAAGCGATTGATGCTGCGCGTACTTTAGTCACTTATACGATTGAATTACAGGCGCGTGCGCCATTCGTTAGTCAATTAATCCTTGCGCAACTGAAGTCAGCGATTAAAATTGGTTTTTCAAAACTTGCAAAAACCGTATAAACAAAAGTGGAAGAGCAATGACAGTTCAAATCATTACAATTGATGGCCCAAGTGGCTCAGGTAAAGGAACATTGGCAGCAAAAATTGCGGCACATTATCAGTTCCACTTACTCGACTCAGGTGCGTTATATCGTCTGTTGGGATTGTCATTGCATAAGCAAGACTTAATTGATGCATTAGACTCAAAGCTCGATGAATGCGTAAAAATTGCAACAAATTTAGACATACAATTTGTGACAAATGAAGCAGGTGTTTCGGTGCTTTTAGATGGTGAAGATGTCTCAAAAGTTATCCGTACTGAGAGAGTCGGAGAGTTTGCCTCAAAAGTTGCTGCAATTCCTGCACTTAGAACTGCGCTTTTAGAACGTCAGCATGCCTTTGCCCAAGCACCTGGTTTGGTTGCAGATGGCCGTGACATGGCAACTACGATTTTTCCCAATGCTCAAGCCAAGATTTATTTAACGGCTTCTGCTCAGTCCCGTGCAGAGCGCCGTGTAAATCAGTTGCAGGCTATGGGCGTGGATGTTAAAATAAACGACATTTTAGCTAATATCGAAGCGCGTGATAAGCGAGATATGGAACGCACAGTCGCTCCACTCAAGCCTGCGCCAGATGCTTATTTTATTGATAGTTCAACTTTGAGTATTGATGAAGTATTCACGCTGATGACGAATTACATCGATCAGCAATTAGCAAACTAAAGAATTTTCAGCAGAAGCATAGCTTGATCAGTCTTATACGGACTATGTAGACGCTTAATTAAACCGGCCTTGTCTGATCCAAGACCGCTGACTTTACTAGGTATATCATGACCGAATCTTTTGCAGCCCTCTTTGAAGAAAGCGAATTAAACCTCAACGTTGAAAAGGGTGCTGTCATCCAAGGCGTTGTAGTAAATATCGACTCTGACTGGGTAACAGTTGACACTGGCCTTAAATCAGAAGGTATTGTTGACCGCGCTGAATTCTTAAATGAACAACGTGAACTTGAAGTTCAAGTTGGCGACACTGTTGACGTAGTTGTTGAAGCTCTTGACAACGGTATGGGTCAAACAGTTTTATCACGTGAAAAAGCTAAACGTGCTGAAACTTGGACTAAACTTGAAAAAATCTTTGAAGACGGCGAAATCGTTACTGGTGTTATCTCTGGTAAGGTTAAAGGCGGTTTCACTGTTGACATCGGTCCAGTTCGTGCGTTCCTTCCAGGTTCTTTAGTTGATACTCGTCCTATTCGTGATACTACTCACTTAGAAGGTAAAGAGTTAGAATTTAAAGTAATCAAACTTGATGCTAAACGTAACAACGTTGTTGTATCTCGTCGTGCTGTTATGGAAGCTGAATCTTCAGCTGACCGTGAAGCTCTTCTTGCTCAGCTTGAAGAAGGTCAAACAGTTACTGGTACTATTAAAAATCTTACTGACTACGGCGCGTTCGTTGACCTTGGCGGTATTGATGGTCTTCTTCACATCACTGACATGGCTTGGAAACGTATCAAGCACCCTTCAGAAGTTGTTGAAGTTGGTCAAGAAGTTACTGTTAAAGTACTTAAATTCGACCGCGAACGTAACCGCGTATCTTTAGGCCTTAAACAATTAGGCGAAGATCCATGGTTAGCGATCATGAACCGTTACCCTAAAGGTTCTATCGTTAAAGCTCGTGTAACTAACTTAACTGACTACGGTTGCTTCGCTGAAATCGCTGAAGGCGTTGAAGGCTTAGTACACGTTTCAGAAATGGACCACACTAACAAAAACATCCACCCATCTAAAGTTGTTCAGATCGGTGACGAAGTTGACGTTATGGTTCTTGAAGTTGATGAAGAGCGTCGTCGTATTTCTCTTGGTATCAAACAAACTCGTGCTAACCCATGGGAAGAGTTTGCTAAAGAACACGACAAAGGTGAAAAAGTTTCAGGTACGATCAAGTCAATCACTGACTTCGGTATCTTCATCGGTTTACCAGGCGGTATCGATGGTCTAGTTCACTTGTCTGACATTTCTTGGAACGAACAAGGCGAAGAAGCTATCCGTCGTTACAAGAAAGGTGACACAGTTGAAGCGGTTATCCTTTCAGTAGACGCTGAAGGCAACCGTATCAGCCTTGGCATCAAACAAATGAACAGCGATCCGTTCAACGATTTCTTAGCTGCTAACGAACGCGGTGCGCTTGTTAAAGGTACTGTAACTGCAGTTGACGCTAAAGGCGCTACTGTTAAGTTAGCTGACGAAGTTGAAGCGACTCTTAAAGCATCTGAAATCAACCGCGACCGCGTTGAAGATGCAACTAAGTTCCTTGAAGTTGGTCAAGAAGTTGAAGCTAAAATCATCAACGTAGACCGCAAATCACGTTCTATCAACTTGTCTATCAAAGCGAAAGACGAAGCTGAAGAAAAAGAAGCAGTAGCTAACTTGAACAAGACAGCTACAGCAACTTCAGACAATGGTCCTAAGACTATTGGTGATTTGATCAAAGCTCAAATGAACCACTAAGTAAGTGTTTGAATTGTATTGTTAATGTAAATTAATTAATATATTTTACACAATTACTGTAACGGTAGCGTAGTAAGTGATTATTACGCTACCGTTTTGTATTTAAACAGGTTATTATCAGGAAACTGATCCTAGGTAGCTTGATAATTAAAGAGGTCGCAGATGACTACTGAAGCACTTAATAAGTCTGACTTAATAGAGCGTATTTCTCTTAAAAACCCACACTTAGCTGAACCCTTAGTGGAAGAGGCCGTTAAGATAATGATCGATCAAATGATCGAAGCTTTGTCTACAGACAACCGAATAGAAATCCGTGGTTTTGGTAGTTTTGCATTACATCACCGTGAACCACGTGTGGGTCGTAACCCAAAAACAGGTAAATCAGTTGAAGTGGCAGCAAAAGCTGTACCGCACTTTAAACCTGGTAAAGCTTTACGTGATGCGGTAAACGAATCTGCAAACTAATTCAAAACATTGTTAGGGGTGTTTATGCGTTACGTATTGGTCGTAATTCTACTGGTCCTATTTGGATACTCATTGGCTTTGGTTCTACAAAACGGAACTGAACTTTCGGTCGATTTGTTGTTTACACAAGTGCCTGCAATGCGTTTAGGGCTTTTATTGCTATTAACCTTGTCATTAGGTTTGGTGTTAGGTCTTTTATTGGCAGTGCAAGTATTTCGAGTATTTCAAAATAACTGGGAAATTAAACGTCTACGTAAAGATATTGACCGCCTACGTAAAGAGCAAATTCAAACTGCTCAACTGGCTGCTGCTGAAGCGGCTGCACATACGCGTCATGAAAAGACAGTTTTAGATATTGATGCGAATGAGCGTCCTTCTAACCCGTTATAATTGGGTTTTAGAAGTAAATTAACTACTTTTATGAGTAGATTTAAATTTTATATTTAACACTCCGGTGGATCATCGGGGTGTTTTTTTATGGGCTGAAAAAATAAAACGCTTATCTCAAATAAAATAATGAGATAGCTCAATTCAAATTAATCATTTCAAATGACATGAGTTTTATGACTTTCTGATCAAGTTGAATCCATCTATAATGCACTAATTTTGTCAAAATGAAGGGTAAGTCTCTTGAGTATCATCGTTGCACTAGATGCTAAAAGCCAATATGACGCACTTACAATTGCAGAGCAGTTAGATCCTGCATTATGTCGAGTTAAGGTTGGTAAAGAGTTATTTACCCATGAGGGTCCAAGTGTCGTTAAGGCATTGCATGATAAAGGTTTTGAAGTATTTCTAGATCTAAAATTCCACGATATTCCAAACACTACAGCGCAAGCAGTTTGTGCAGCTGCGGATATGGGTGTGTGGATGGTGAATGTTCATGCTTCAGGTGGTCGTAAAATGATGGAAACCTGTGTTGAGCGTTTAAAGACGGGTAACTATAACACTCAGCTGATTGCAGTAACGGTATTAACCTCGATGGGCCGTGAAGATCTTGCGGATTTAGGTTTAGATGTTGAACCCTTTGAACATGTGAAACGTCTTGCGACTTTAACGAAAGAAAGTGGTTTAGATGGTGTAGTGTGTTCGGCACAAGAAGCAAAAATGCTGCGTGAAACTTTGGGTGCTGACTTTGCTTTAGTGACACCGGGTATCCGTCCAGCAGGTTCTGCTGCTGATGATCAAAAACGAATTGTGACACCTAAACAAGCCATGCTTGATGGTTCTACACATTTGGTGATTGGTCGTCCGATTACCAAATCGGACAATATGCGTCAGACTTTAAAAGATATTTTGGCGACTTTGTAAGAATCCCACCCGACCTCCCTTTGAAAAAGGGAGGAGAAAGTCCCTCTTTTTTAAAGAGGGATTTAGGGAGATTAAAATCGTTAAAGCACCGCCAATATACTCACCAATATAGGTGCAAGTACAGAAAGGATAAAGCCGCTGACCATGGCATGTGGAATAAAATCATTCCCACAGGCTTGTTTGACCATAGGTAGGGTGACATCCATAGCTGTTGCGCCCGCAGATGAAATTGCAGAGCGTGGGTAACGCCAGCCAATAATATACATAAACACAATCGCAAAGATTTCTCTGAATAAATCATTCATCAACGCAATACTACCTAGATGCGCATTTTTTAATTCAGTTACGACGATACCTGTCATCGAATAGAAACCATAGCCTTGTGACAGCATAATCAAATCTTTCAAGCTGATTTGTGGCAATAGATAGGCAGCAGCAAAAGCGCCCAAAAGTGAACCGACGATACAACCGAGTGGAACAAGTAGAATTTTCCAATTTAACCAAGAGCGATCGAGCGGTGAGTAGGCGAGATCAAGCCCAATCAGAAACATGAAGACTAAAAGTAGATCCCAAGTACTAATATGTGGCTGAAGACTAAAATGTGCTGCCATTTCGGCAAAAGCATAACCTAAACCTAATGCAATAAAAGCATAGCTAATATTGATGAGTGAGCTTGTCACTAACTGCATGGACACTTTGCCATGACTGGGTTTATAGCCTAAAAGCTTAAATAAAATATAGCAGCAAATAAAAGCACCCACTGAGGTCAATAGTGCAATAAGTACTGATGAAGAAAGGATTTGCAGAGGTGCTGGAATAGTGTGTAATGTTTCAGAAAATTCGATCGCAATCGCAAATAACAAAATATAAGTAAAATACGGCAGCAGTTTAAAGGCGATTTTTTCAAGCCAAGTGGGTAGGCGACGTGCAAGAATAAAACCAAGCCCTAAACAGGCCAAGAGCTGGAAAATCAGCCAGAAAGATTGCATACAAAAATAGGCAGATAATGAATACCTGCCTATTATGACCTGTTATTGCTTAAGCTGCATGACTAGATTTTGTTTTACTGAGGAGTCGAAAATCGGCTGGATTTATTTTTCGAGTAGCGAGCCAATATTTCCATGTATAAGTCGGCCAAAGTGCAAAATTTTTACCGCCATTTTGTTGATACCAACTCACACAGCCTGATTGCCAAACTGTTCCATCAAGCATGTCTTGTACATGAGTGTTAAATTGATCTTGCACCTGATCTTTGACGGCGATGGCTTGAACATTAGATTTTGAAACCAATTGCATCATTTGTAAGATGTAATCGACTTGTGCCTCAATCATAAATACCACTGAATTATGGGCAAGCACAGTATTGGGGCCTAATAATTGGAACAGGTTTGGAAAGCCTTTGGTGCAAATGCCATAAAAGCTTTCTGCGCCAGCTTGCCAAACTTGTTTGAGTTCTTGAGCATTTTCACCAATACATTCAAATGATTTTAAATAAATTCTTGGATCGGTAATAAAGCCTGTGCCATAGATCAGACAATCGATTTCACGGGATTTTCCATCTTTGGTAATAATGGCATTTTCAGTGATTTCTTGTATTGCATCACTGACCAATTCCACATTCGGTCGATTAAACGTTGGAAAGTATTTATTAGAAATTAAAATGCGTTTACAGCCCATGATGTAGTTTGGGGTTAGTTTCTTGGCAAGTTCAGCATCTTTCGCTTGATACTTAATATATAGTTCTGCCAGTTTTTGCGCATATTTCATGGTGGTTGGTTTAACAATTGGCACGACACGTGATTCGTTGGTCCAATACAGGCGAGCACGGTGAATTTTTCGAAACCAATCATATTTTTTAAATAGTGATTTTTCTAAACCATGATAACTACGCTCATCTCGTGGAATGACCCAAGCCGCTGTACGCTGAAAAACATACAGTTGCTTTGTTTGTGGTGCGATTTCAGGAATGTATTGGATGGCACTGCCGCCTGTACCAATAGATGCGACTTTTTTACCTTCTAATGGATATTGATGATCCCATTGCGAAGAATGGAACACTTTACCCTTAAATTTTTCAATGCCTGGAATATGTGGAATTTGTGGGACATGTAACGGGCCAGATGCAAAAATCACATATTGAGCGGTAATTTTAACGCCATCTTTGAGTTCTAAATGCCAGTCACAGGTTGATTCATTGTATTGGCTTGAAAGCACTTCACTGTTAAAGCGACAGAATTGTTTTAAATTATATTCACGGGTGACGTGTTGGATATAATCAAATATTTCCGGCGCTTCGGCGTAACGCTTTGACCAATCTGTTTTGGGTGCAAAAGAAAGTGAATACATATGTGATTGCACATCGCAGGCAGCGCCAGGGTAGCGGTTTTCACGCCAGGTGCCACCAAAATCATTGGCTTTTTCGAGGATTAGAAAATTTTGATTACCTTGTTGTAAAAGTCGTATCGCCATAGCAATGCCACCAAAACCGCCGCCGATGATGGCGATTTGCGTATGAATTTCCGAATTGGCTTTTGGGGTTTGCACTGTTTTTGTTTGCGCTTCCTGCATCATTTTTTTAATTCCAAGCGAGATTACAAACTAAGCATACTTGAGTTCATGATCAGAACAATATGATTGAGATGACAGAAAAATTGATCGAAACGGCAATGTTCATAATTGCAAATTTGTAGTAAAAAAGAAGAAATTTAATGTCATTTTACGATTTATGAAACGATCCATTCTAAGCCTGATGTATCTTGTACAAGGAATGCGTAAAGCAGGCGTAGATGTCGATCAACGTTTGCAAACTATCGGGCTGCGTGTCGATGCACTCGATCCTACTTCGGTGATTCATCCGAGTTTGGAGTGGGATGTACTGAAAGTCATTGGTAAAGATGTAGAACCTGAGCAAGGGTTATTTATTGGTCAGCATTATACATTGGCGGGTTATGGCCCGTTGCTGATGTTATTGGTCACCAGTGATACTTTACGCCAAGCTTTAAATCAGGGAATTCGCTTTCAACAGTTGACGCATCTAACTGGGCGTTTGAGTTTGCAAATCAGTCAGCATAAAGTGGCCTTATGTTATCAACCACAAGATGTGTATGCGACACTGGGTGCATTATTGGCGCATTCAGAGATTTCAGGAACGTATAAATTCATCCGTGAT
Organism: Acinetobacter sp. YH12144; assembly: GCF_013418345.1. Classification (NCBI taxonomy): domain Bacteria; kingdom Pseudomonadati; phylum Pseudomonadota; class Gammaproteobacteria; order Moraxellales; family Moraxellaceae; genus Acinetobacter; species Acinetobacter sp. YH12144. The sequence goes on from NZ_VPCD01000008.1 coordinate 52,780, forward strand.
CTGTACAAAATGATGGGGCTATCTACGCCACAAGTTCAAATTGATTTGCCATTTGCTGAACCCAAAGATCCCGAAAAATTAAAAATGTTTACTGATTATTATGGCTCTCAAGTTCGCTTTGGTGCGCCATTTGCAGCATTTTGGTTTGATGAAGATGTTTTAGATATTCGTATTCCATCCGCCGATATTATTACTTTTCGATTATATGAGTCGAAATGTATCGCAGAGTTAGAACGTTTAAGTGCCGATGAAGATGCACCATCATTGGTTCAACGTGTGCAAGATTATTTGGAATTACAAAGTGGTGCGATGCCAAGTATGGCAGCAACTGCTCAAGCATTGAATTTGCCAGAAAGAACTTTGCGTCATCAATTGCAACAGTTAAATACCAGTTATAAGCAAATTCGTGAAGATATTATTAAAGATAAAGCACTCCGTATGATTGAATATAATGAATATTCAATTGAAATGATTGCAGAATTGCTCGGCTATTCAGAACCTGCGGCGTTTAATCATGCGTTTAAACGTTGGTTTGGGCATAGTCCGAGACAATATAATAAATAGCCAATGCGCTTTACTGCCAAAGTGTTATATCTTCGAGTTTATTCTTCGTTATAATTCATTTAGCCCAAAAAAGTATTTAATGATATGTCAGATTTTCAGTCACCACACAACACCGCATTTACTCCGATTTCACCGGCTGAGCGTTATGCTCAAGCCTTAGCATCTGGTCAGTTTTTACCAGATCAGGAACAGGCGCAAGCGGTGCATGAGTTGGATCGAGTTTGGCAAGAATTAATCCAACGTTTTAAGGCTTCTAAAAAAGCGTTTCGTCGTTTCCGTCGTCAAACTGCACCGAAAGGGGTGTATATGTGGGGCGGTGTAGGACGTGGTAAAACGTGGCTGATGGATCAGTTTTATGATTCTGTGCCATTTCGACGCAAAACACGTATGCATTTCCATCACTTTATGCAGTACGTACACCGTGAATTAAATAAGCTTTCAGGTCAGCGTAATCCACTAGACCTTGTTGCCGACCAAATTTATAAAGAAGCAGTCGTGATCTGCTTTGATGAATTCTTTGTATCCAATGTCACGGATGCAATGATTTTGAGTGATCTATTCCAAAAATTATTTACGCGTGGGATCACCCTTGTTGCAACATCTAACATCGCACCAGATGGTTTATATAAAAACGGGATCCACCGTGACCGTTTTATCCCAACCATCGAAATGGTAAAAAAGAACTGTGTGATTTTAAATGTAGACTCAGGCGTAGACTATCGTTTACGTGTATTGAAACAAGCGCAGTTGTTTAAGTCGCCTTTAACACATGAACATAAGTTGTGGATGGCACAGCGTTTTACAGCATTAACGCAAACCCAAACGGTTTCACAAGAGCCAATTATTATTAATCAGCGTATTGTAGAAACCATTGGTCATACGGAAGATGTGCTGTGGTGTGAATATTCTGAGCTTTGCCTAAAACCACGTAGCCCAGCGGACTTTATTGAAATTGCCAATATTTATAATACAGTCTTGGTGAGTAATGTGCCGCACATGACCGATTATTTGTCTGAAGGGACACGTCGTTTTATCTACTTGGTTGATGAATTTTATGACCGTGGGGTGAAGTTGTTGCTTACTTCAGAAGATACGATTATTGAATTATATCAAGGTGAAAAATTGGCATTTGAAATTGAGCGTACACGTTCGCGCTTATTGGAAATGCAATCTGATGATTATCTACATACCTCTCACCGCCAAATCAATGTAACAGAATCTACAGCAGAAAATTAAGCGTTTTTGTTGGAATAAAAAAAGAACGTCTTAATGGCGTTCTTTTTTTTTGATTTTTTGTTTTAGATAACATGTATAAATTAAGAAAAGCTGTGGAACGAACAATAGAAGTTAAAGCCAAGTCTCAAGATAAAAGCATCATTTAATAAGAAGCTAGACTGAATAATAATTCATCGATAAAAGCGTTAAATTTAAACTGATTGGTTGAAGTTGTAGCATCGACATTGGCAGCATTTCATGGCTTAATCGAGTGAGTTTGTTTGAGGCTTGGGTCTATTTGTTCAGTTTTAGAACAAAATTCTGCACTTAAGTCTAATTTCGACATTTCAAAAACTTTATACACTGTAAAAAGGTATTCAGGCTGATGATGACGTCGTATTTCTGATCTTTATTATGTTGAATGATGAGGGTATTTCATTACATAGAAAATGATCATTATTTAGGAATGTGATAGTACTATTCAGCAAAGTATAAATGGGTATACTAGAATCTCTTGTTATAAAAAATAGCAATATCAGGAAAGACAATGACTGCACGTATTCAAAAAGGCAAGTTAGCGATTGCTAAAGAACTTTACGATTTCATCGAAAATGAAGCACTACCGGGTTCAGGTTTAGACAGTGAAACTTACTGGAAAAACTTTGAACAAGTCGTTGTCGATCTTAGCCCAAAGAATAAAGCACTATTGGCTAAGCGTGACGACATTCAAGCTAAAATTGATGAATGGCACCGCAACAACAAATTTGAACTCGAAGCTTACAAAGCTTTCCTTACTGAAATTGGCTACTTATTACCAGAAGTAGAAGATTTCCAAATCAGCACAGAAAATGTAGACGAAGAAATCGCATTATTGGCTGGTGCGCAATTGGTAGTACCTGTGCGTAATGCACGTTACTGCTTAAACGCTGCGAACGCACGTTGGGGTTCACTCTACGATGCTCTTTACGGTTTTGACGTGATCTCTGAAGAAGGCGGCGCGGAAAAAGGTAAGGGCTATAACCCAGCTCGTGGCGCAAAAGTTATCGAATTTGCTAAAAACTTCTTAAATGAAACTTTCCCGTTAGCAAATGGTTCGCATGCAGATGCAACTAAATATGCGGTAGAAGGCAAAAAGTTAGTTGTAAGCCTAAAAGATGGCTCAACTGCAACTTTAGCGAAAGAAGCTCAGTTTGTTGGTTTTAATGGTGACGAAGCTGCACCAACTGAAATCGTACTTTTAAACAATGGTTTACATGTAATCATTGAAGTTGATGCGACGAGCCCAATTGGTTCAACAGATGCTGCTGGCGTGAAAGACTTAGTTCTTGAAGCTGCGGTAACGACAATTCAAGACTTGGAAGACTCAATTGCAGCAGTTGATGCTGAAGAGAAAGTTGAAGGCTACCGTAACTGGTTAGGCTTAATGAAAGGTACGCTTTCTGAATCTATCGAGAAAAATGGTAAAACCGTTACTCGTACATTGAACAAAGACCGTACGCACAAAAACTTGATCGGTGGTGAAACTACGCTTCACGGTCGTTCATTGATGTTGCTTCGTAACGTAGGTCATTTGATGACAAACCCAGCGATCCTTGTAGATGGTGCTGAAATCTACGAAGGCATCATGGATGCATTGATCACACCGTTATTGACGTTTGCAGACATCAAAGGCGAAAACGAAAACAAGAACTCTCGTAAAGGTTCTATGTACATCGTTAAACCAAAAATGCACGGTCCAGAAGAAGTTGCATTTGCAGTTGAATTATTTGAGCGTGCTGAACAAGCGCTTGGTCTACCTGCGAAGACTTTGAAAATCGGTATCATGGACGAAGAACGTCGTACTTCTGTGAACTTGAAAAACTGTATCGCGCAAGCGAAAGATCGTACGATCTTTATTAATACAGGTTTCATGGACCGTACGGGTGATGAAATCCATACTTTCATGGAAGCAGGTCCATTCGTTCGTAAAGGCGAAGTGAAGTCTCAAATCTGGTTCCCAGCGTATGAAAACCGTAACGTGATGATCGGTCTACAAGCAGGCTTACGTGGTAAAGCGCAAATCGGTAAAGGCATGTGGCCAAAACCAGATATGTTGCTTGATATGTACAAAACTAAGATTGAGCATCCAGAAGCTGGCGCAAGCTGTGCATGGGTTCCGTCTCCATCTGGCGCTGTAATTCACGCGATTCACTATCATCAGTGCAATGTTTCTGAACGTCAAAAAGAGTTGTTGAATACTCAACCGCTATCTTTAGATGACTTGTTAACACCGCCTTTAGCGACAGATACAAACTGGTCTGAAGAAGAGAAAACCAAAGAACTCGAAAATAACCTTCAAGGTATCTTGGGTTATGTGGTTCGTTGGGTTGATTTGGGTGTAGGTTGTTCAAAAGTTCTAGACATCAACAACGTTGGTTTGATGGAAGACCGTGCAACTTTACGTATTTCTTCTCAACACGTTGCGAACTGGTTACGTCACGGTATCGTAACTGCTGAGCAAGTTGAAGAAGTATTTAAGCGCATGGCGAAAGTTGTAGATGAGCAAAATGCCAACGATCCACTTTACACACCAATGGCACCAAGCTTTGATGGTTATGCATACAAAGCTGCTTATGATTTAGTATTCAAAGGTGGCGAGCAGCCTTCTGGTTATACAGAGCCGCTTCTTCATGCTTACCGTTTAAAATTAAAAGGTTATACAGGTGACTAATCTGTAAATCAAAAAAAGCCTCTTCGGAGGCTTTTTTTATTGCTTGAGAAATTTAGAATGTCGACATAAAAAATGAAAAGGAAACTCCATGTATTTATGGAATGTAAATCGGTTGGTGGATGATATAAGACTGAATAAAGTCTCTGAAACCCATTATAAAAACTACTATATTGCCAGCTCAATATTGATTTTCTTTAGCTACTTAGCACTGACGTTAACCCCAGAATCCAAACCTACAGAAGCTTGGGCTTCGTTTGTTTTACAAGTTGGTCTGCTGATTAGCTGGGTGAATGCCATATTTAAAGCCAATGGCGGCGAGCAAGGCCGAGATTTTTTAAAGCGCTTTATTGCATTGTATTTGCCCGTAACGATTCAGAGTTTAGTCCTCTTTATCTTGATCGCTGTTGTTGTCGAAGGGCTGTTACCTATGTTGACCCTAAACATGGAGGAGGCTGCGCTTGAGCAACTCACCACAGTTAAAGATCTAAGTTTTGAAGTCATCATTAGCTGTTATATTTATTGGCGAATCTATAAAGCGATGCGGCAGATTCATCAGCCTGTTTAAAGTATAAGGTTGCAAAAGAAATTAATTATAAAGTTTTATCCTGTTTTTCTCATAGCTTTTCGATGCTGAAGTCTTTACATTGGGATGAATGATAAAAATAGGATGGAAACGATGTCAGCTTATACCGCATTAGATTTGCAATATATTGGTGGGCAATGGCGAGCAGGGACGTCAACCCGCCACATCAAAAATATCAATCCTTTTAGCCAAGCAGAGATTTTTGAATTGCAGGCAGCCAGCAGTGTCGATGTAGACAGTGCTTATAGTGCGGCAGAAGCTGCCTTTAAATTAGAAATGACCAAGTCTATTAAAGTACGTCAGCAAGTTATCAACAAATTAGCTCAAACCATTCAGCAACGCAGAGAAGAAATTATTCAATGGCTGATAGATGAATCTGGGAGTACACGTTTAAAAGCCAATATTGAAGTTGATGCTGCGCTCGGCATTATCCAAGAATCGTTGTGTTTTCCTGAAAAAATGCAAACTATGAAGCTAGAGAGTAAAGACCCTAGCCGCAAGAGTTTTGTACTGCGCAAACCCTTGGGAGTCATAGCAGTGATTAGCCCTTGGAATTTTCCATTTCATTTGTCGATGCGTTCTGTGGTGACTGCGATTGCTTGCGGCAATAGTGTGGTGCTGAAGCCTGCAAGTGACACGCCAGTCACAGGTGGAACGTTGCTCGGAAAGTTATTTGAAGAAGCGGGTTTACCGCATGGTGTGTTAAATGTCGTTGCAGGCAGCGGCAGTGAAATTGGCGACTATTTTGTAGAGCATCCTGTACCTAAATTGATTTCATTTACAGGTTCAACTGAAGTGGGTCAACAGGTGGGTGTGAAAGCGCTAGGAAGTTCACGGATTAAGCGTTTAGCGCTGGAACTTGGCGGCAATGCGCCTTTGGCCATTTTAGATGATGCAGATTTAAATTTAGCCGTTGAACTGACCGTGATGGGGCGTTTTTTGCATCAAGGACAAATTTGCATGAGTACCAATCGAGTGATTGTGGATGAATCCTTGCACGATGCTTATGTTGAAAAATTAATTAAACGGGTAAAAAGCATTGTGGTCGGTGATCCGAATGATGCTGAAACCCTGATAGGGCCCATTATCAATAAGTCGCAAATCGATAAATTAAAAACTATTATTCAAAATGCCATTCAGCAAGATGCAATTTTAGCCTACGCGGGGGGTATTGAAGGTCAATTGGTTGCACCGCATATTTTCACCCATGTGGATGCACACGCTGATATTGCATTGGAAGAAAGCTTTGGGCCAATCTTGCCGATTTTAAAAGCGCGAGATGAAGCACATGCACTAGAATTGGCGAATTCAACCCGATTTGGTTTATCGAGTGCGGTATGTACGTCAAACTTAGCGCGCGGCGGAGAGTTTGCTGCCAAACTCGATATAGGCATGACGCATATCAATGGCATCAGTGTGGCGGATCATTCTAATGCACCCTTTGGTGGTGAACGTAATTCAGGCCTTGGCCGTTTTAATGGTGAGTGGATATTTGAGGAATTTACCCGCACCCATTGGCAGACTTTCCCCGCTTAAAATACACAAAATGAAGTCTATTTTATCTTGTGCAATAGACTTCACAACAGGTTCTGTTGCGCAGGAGCAGGACCTCTCTAGTTTATTTCCATGAAATATCAGGAAGTATATAGTCCCAAAAACGACTCCAACGTGTTTTGTAATACAGAAAAGCGCCAATATCCTGACTTGAACAATTATTCTGATAGTACATTTGCTGATTCATCAACAGCATAGGCTTACGTTGCAAGGTCGTTATATACAGCTTTACCTGCACTTTATAATTGTAGATTGAATAATTAGAAGAAATAGTCTCGGTTTTCATTTTTTGGATATTGTTAATATACACATCAAACTTCAAGCCATTTTTGTAATCCGTTGCCTCATGAATTGTTCGATCTTCGATTGGAATAACCGGATTGTTATCACTAAACGCTAAATATGCATTATGTTTTTGTTTTCCTTGTTGATAATTAAACTGAATAGCTGAATTTGCAGTGGTGAAATAGGGGAGCGCATCCAGAGGATTGATCTTAAAAGTGCCTGTACAATCTGTCCTGACACGGCCTTCATCTGCGTTCACTGTAAACCAGTCAAATTGATCTTCTAATTCTGTCGTGTGGGCTTCATCTGCGTCAGGAAGAATCACGCCAAATTGATCTCGTTGTCTTTGCTGATTTTGCATCAAGCGATAACTATTTTGAGCATGTTTTGCAAAACGGATTTCAGGAAACATTTCTGGAGATGTAATTTTAAAGTCAGAGACATTGATCATTTCACCATAGGGCAGGATGACTAATGAGAATTGCTGCTCTTGGGTGTTGGGAAGATTTTTGACCGTGACCCAATGATGTGTACTGATCATTTGCTGATTGCGAAAATGCTTATATTGAATGCGGTATTTGCCTGCAGGGATCTCGATTTCATTGATCAGGCTTTGTTTAAATGGATATTCATTGAGATAGAGCGCGTCGAGACTAAAAGGTAGAAATGAAACGGTATGTACAGAAACTTTTGCTGCTTTGCAGTTGGATATAGACTTAAACTGAGAATTAAAACGATAAAGCGACTTCGGTCTAGATTTTTCATTTATTATAAAGATTGAATTTTTGCGGATTATGGCAAATATGTGTGCCAATTTCAAACCGATTACCTTAGCGCAATTAAAGTCGCAAAACTTGCCTGAAATCAGTTTTGAATATCCTGAGGAAGTCTATCCAAATTATGATTTGCCGCTGCTCTTTAAGTCTGAGCAAGGGCTAGAGTGGCGAAAAGTGGGTTTTGGCATGGTGCCTAAATGGGCCGAAGACAAATCTATTGCACTAAAAACCTATAATGCCCGAAATGAAACTTTGTATCAAAAGCCGTCTTTTATCAATGCGATCTCAAAATGTAAGTTTGGCGTAATTCCAGTGTCTGAATTTTATGAGTCTATGTATATCGACAATAAACCGCAGCGTTGGAGTGTTAAACGCAAAGATGGAGAAGCGTTTTATATCGCTGCCTTATATGACATTTGTCGGCAAGGTGATGAGATTGTACGTTCTGCAACCATGATTACGATGGATGCTATCGATCATGAAATGATGAAACACTTTCATGAGCCAGGAAATATAAAACGCTCGGTGATTGTGATTCCGCATGTGCGATTAGAGGAATGGTTAAGCTGGAAATCACCCAATATCCAAAGTTTTGTACAGGGTTTTCCCGTTGATGAATTTGAATGCGCGCATGCACCTAAAATAAAAATCGAAAAAATCAGTCCCCAACTGAACTTTTTCGATTAATACTTCGGTGATGCAGAATGCTTAGCGCGCTAAGTTTTTGAAGATGTGCTTTAAGCTTTCCATGGTTTTTTCAATTTGTAGCGGTGTTAAGCCTTCAAAAGATTGCTCGAGAACGACATTCGTTAGATCGTTAATCTTCTGCGTCATTGCAGTGCCTTTATCGGTTAACACGACGCGGGTAATACGCGCATCATCTTCACAAGAATAGGTATCTACTAAGCCTTCATCTTTTAAGCGATAAACGATCTTGGTTGTCGTCGACATTTTAGACACGACCATTTCAGATAAATCCGAAACGCTCGCATGTGGCTTAGACTTGAGTGCGAGAAGGATACGGCGACGTGAATTATCAACACCATATTTTTTCAACGCATGGTCAACGTTTAAAACGTATTGAGCATGAACCTGAGTGACCCAGTAGAAAGGAAAATTTTCTAAGCTAAAGTCATCGGTGGATGGTAAAAATTTTGAATACTTTTTTGTCATAAAGGAGTCCCCTGAATATTTGTTTTAATTTTATTTAATGTTTTAACATTCTATTGAAAAATAGAGGGTAATAGCAAGAGTTCACAATAAAAAAATAGAAAGTAGAAGATATCTCATTTTTAGATTATCTTAATAGATTATATTGATATTCTGTCCAAGCGATTAAAAAAGAATAAAAGTAATTTTTGCTATAGAGAGATAGTGTAGTGAAAATAAATAAGTTTTTAATTCAAATTGAATATTAATATATTTTACCAAAAGGTTGAAATAAATAATTCATTAGATTTGTCATACAATCTTATACAACGCATTTAATAATATTTAATTAAAAAGTTAGATGAAATCAATCTTTTTAACAGCGTTGGCATGTATCTATAAAAGTCAGTATTACGATCTAGATTTATATTTGATGTAGCCCATTCAATCGGCAACGCATTAAGCGCTTTTAACATTTTGTCATATTGTTGATGCGAAAAAATATGCTTGAATACATTACAAATGCGCAAGATTGTGCATAATGGAATGGTCTATAGTTACACAGGTTAAATTTATGGATCCGTCGCCGTGCGTTGGTCTGATTGAAGATATTCTTACAATCCAGAATGAGGAAGAGAGCTAATGGAATTTTTGTTAGATCCCGGAATCTGGGTTGGTTTACTTACATTAATTATTTTAGAAATTGTACTAGGGATTGATAACCTAGTCTTTATTGCCATTTTGGCAGAAAAACTCCCTCCAGAACAACGTGATAAAGCCCGTGTACTTGGTCTTTCACTCGCATTATTTATGCGATTAGGATTGTTATTTGCAATCTCTTGGTTGGTCACGTTAACAAAGCCCCTGATTACCGTTTTTGATTGGACATTCTCTGGTCGAGATCTCATATTATTGTTCGGTGGATTGTTCTTAGTCTATAAGGCGGTCACAGAGCTGCATGAGAAATTAGAAGGTAAACCGGAAGTTCAAGTGACAACAAAAGTGGCATATGCCAGCTTTACAGCAGTAGTTGCGCAAATTGTTGTCTTAGATGCGGTTTTCTCTTTAGACTCTGTCATTACAGCGATCGGTATGGTCGACAACATTTTTGTCATGATGGCTGCAATGATTGTGGCAATGGCAGTGATGTTACTTGCATCTAAACCGCTAACGGCTTTTGTAAACCGACATCCGACCGTCGTGATCCTATGTTTAAGCTTCTTATTGCTTATCGGTATTAGTTTGATAGCAGAAGGTTTTGGTTTCCATATTCCGAAAGGCTATATCTACTCAGGTATTGGTGTTGCGATTGTCATCGAAGCCTTTAACCAGTTTAGTCAACGCAATGCTCAAAAACACGAAGCGAAAATTCCATTACGCCATCGTACTGCAGACAGTATTTTAAAACTGATGGGTGGGCGCTTAGAAGCTGATCAAGTCGGTAATCAGGCGCAAGAAACCTTTGCAGACGAAGAGCGTTACATGATTGGGGGGGTGTTGACGCTTGCAGAGCGTTCAGTTGCGTCGATCATGACTCCCCGTAATCAAATTTCTTGGGTGGATTTAAATGACACACCTGAGCAAATTCGTGAGCAAGTCCTTTCTGTGCCGCACAGTTTATTCCCTGTGTGTCGTGGTAGCTTGGATAAAGTGATTAGTATTGTCCGCGCGAAAGAACTTATTGATGTTCTAGACAGTGAAGATGATCTAAAAGCATTGATTAAACGTCATCGTCCGATCTTTATTTTCCAAAAGATGAAGGTGATTGATGCGATTAATACCTTGCGTACCTCTAAAGGCTCTTTGGTATTGGTTACGGATGAGTTTGGTGCGGTACAAGGTCTGATTTCACCACTCGATGTGTTTGAAGCGATTGCTGGTGAATTCCCTGATGCTGATGAACAACTAGATTTGATTAAAATCGATGATGCATATTGGAAAGCTTCAGGCATGCTCGATCTGTATCAGTTAGAACTTGAATTGGAAATGCTGGATTTGATCGAAGAAGATGATGGTTATATCAGTGTTTCAGGTCTTATTTTAGATCAGACCCACGGCAATGTTGAAGTCGGGACTGTAGTTGATTTTAAAGGCATCCAATTTAAAGTTACGGCAATGGATGAAAACCGCATTAAAACGGTTGATATCTATTACCAAGCTTAATGCTTAAATTTTAAAATAACTCAAAGACAGCTTTTCGAAGCTGTCTATTTTGTATGACTAGAAAGTATAAGAAATCCTATCCAAGGGGGCTGTAATTCACGATGTTAAAACGTATTATATTTACATGATGTAACAGTCAAAAAACGCTGCATCTTTTGAGCTTTTAGAGGGCTAAAACGGTTCAAAAGTAAAAAATATTGATATGGTTGGTTTTAAAAAAGCATGAGGTTAAATAGTGATTCAATTTAACTCGGGGTTTTAATCATCATAGATGATCTATTAATAATTTTATTTCATTTTAAATATCGTTTTTGAAATATTTATAACTAGGGACTTTGAAAAAACATCAAAGTTAATCCATTAAAAAATGGGTGTTGGTATGGCGATCACTGAGAATATCATTGATTTTAGTAAACTCACGACTGAAGAAAAACATGAGTTGTTTCAACGGCTCTGGGAGTTTGATCAATGTATTTTCCCGACTTCGAAAATTGAGCAACTCTATCAATACATGCATGACCCCGATATTGTTGCATTACCAATTATTCAGTATTTTGAGCAGGATAAACTGATCGGGCAAAACATTGTGCGTATATTAAAAATTATGCATCGCAATCGGCCGATTTTTATTTTTAATTCACGAGCTGGGGTATTGGTTGATTATCGTCGGAAAAACCTGACCTTAAATTCGGCGATTAAAGTGGCGATGCAGCATCAGATTCGATTTCCAGCGATTCCGATGTGGTTTGTGGCTACATTGGCACAACCAAAGGTATATACATTATTTGCCTCGCGCTCTGTTAAGTTTTATCCAAGACATGGTGTCCCGATGCCCACAGAGTATATGGATGTTTTAAATAGTTATAAAATCCGTCAGCATGATGTGCAGCATCGGGCTGAGGATATTTTTGTTCATCGTTGTGATTTACCGAAGGTGACGCCTGAGCAATTGGTTCGGCTACGGAAAAAATCTGATGAACATGTTCAATTTTTTATGCAGCACGTGCCAGATTATTTTGATGGCATGGGGTTAATGTGTATTTGTAAATTAAATGTTTCAACTATTTTTGAAGCAAGTATGAATCTGGCAGTTGGGCGGGCAGTTTAATGACGGACATGGATGTGTTATGCGACAAATGACGATATATCGATTATTCGGTTTCGGCGCGGCAATCTTTTTAACGGCTTGTCAGCCAGCAGAGCAAAAAGTACAGGAGCAATCGCAGAAATGTGTTGCCCCCGAAAAACTGGTCAAACAAATTTATGATCAAGAGTTGAAATTGCATGCTTTGAGTAAAGATCAACTTACTGCCTATTTTGAGCCATCGTTAGCGGAACGTATGCAAGCAGAAATTAACTGTAAGCAGTCGCAACAAGCGTGTAATGTGGATTTTGATATTTTCACGGATAGCCAAGATCCGCAGCAAGATTCGAAAAAAGGTGTTCAGCCTAAACTGAGTTTTGATGAAAATAAAAACGTCGTTCGTGCTGAGTTTAAAATTGGTGATGAAGCCAAAGTCTTAAATTATGAAATGAGTGATGGCGACTGTTCAAAAATCAAAAATATTGTTTATGCGGGGGACTATGACCTCGACATGATTTTGAGTAATCCAACAGAAATGATCGAAGATTCAGAAATGTTTGATTCCAATGCTGCAAGTGACAGTACGGCACAGTAAGTTTTTTGACGCGTTCTAATTATAAAAAACAGCATGAAACCCTGAACAGCTTGAGTCCTTTACTCAAGCTGTTTTTGTTTTTTTTCAAGCTATCGTAGCTTCATAGTGCATAAATTTGTATGTTAGCGAGTTGATTGAAATCATCTTCATTGAGATTATAAATTTCATCTAAAAATGCAACATTAAAACTGCCGACACTTGAGCTAATTTCATAGGCTTTTTGACCCGCAATCGCAAAGTGCAAATGTGCTGCGATCGTGCCAGCAGTTAGCGTTTCACTTACGGCGCAATACGCCGCTGTTAACGCACCTAAAGCGCAGCCTGAAGCCGTTACTTTGGGTTGTAAGTAAGACCCACCATTAATTTGTATCACCGCATTCATTTCTTTCGACAAGATGAAATCTGATTCGCCTGAAATTGCCACACATTCACAGTGTTCTAATAAGGGCACAGCATTTAAATAAATCTCGGCACTATTGAGCGTGCTATCGACACCGCGTGACTCACCTTGATTACCTGCAAGACCACTGATTTCTGATGCATTGCCACGAATAATACTTGGCTTGTACTGGAGTAATTGGTCAACCATTTCAGATCGCCACGGCAAAACGGGGCCATAACCGACAGGGTCAAGCACCCAAGGTTTATTTAAATTTTGTGCTGTTTGTGCAGCAATTTGCATGGCCTGCATTTGTTCAGACGTTGGCGTACCTAAATTGATATTCAATGCACTGGCAATAGAGGCAAAGCTTTCGGCTTCAAAGGGATTATCAATCATTGCAGGAGAAGCACCCGCAGCTAAAAGGACATTGGCGACATAATTGCTCGCAACTGCATTGGTGAGGATATGCACCAAAGGTTGTTTGGATTGAAGTTCAATCCACGCATTAATGACGCTTTGTAAAAGCGGGCTATTTAAGTCAGTTAATTCACTGTTCATGGTCGTTTCAAAATTTTCAGATTGATTCATCGTTTTCTCCCTTAGCGGGTGAAGTAATGGTCTTGATGTTTACAATTACGGCAGAACAGGGTCACATAATCTGCGGCATCATAATCGACAGAGAGCTCTTGTGAACCACAGTACATGCAGCGCTTTGTGGAATAAAAATTTAATCGTGGTTCGATTTTTTTCCAAGCATGGCGTATCGGTTGCACAAAGATACTTTCATCGAGTCCTAAAAAGTTAAAGAGCAAAATTTCACTCATTTTACTAAACGGTAATTGTGGCGGACGAGGGAGGGTAAAGGTTTCCCATTTTTCCTGTAAGCCACGTTCACGGTATTGCTGTAAGGTCTTTTTTAACAGATTAGTATTAATGAAGTTTTCATTACGTACTTGCAGAGCTTTTTGTTTGTGTAGGTATTCGAGTGCTGACTGAATCATATAGTAAATCTGCCCAACCGCTAGATGGTCGAGTAGGCGATAACAGAACACTTGAAAGCTTTTATTCCCTGCAATTTGAATGCCCCATGTCTTACAGTAAAACTGCATAAATTGCACAATTTCTTGAAACAGTAGGAGATACAAGCACTCTTTCACTTCGTCAGCGCTTTTAAAAGGAACACCCAGAGCTAAATTTTCATAAAACCAATGGCGCAGTTGCTGCGCTACGCTAAAAAGGCTGGGCTCCGAATAGCCATCCAGACGGACATTGATATAATACTGCTCAGCTTGCAATGCATCATCTTTCACAATCAAAATTTGCTCATGTACGAGATGCTTTTTGAGCGACTGTTGAAAGAGATAATTCGGGCTGATGTTGTGATATTTAATCGTATCCCAGTCGATAAATTCTTGATGCGCCGTATGTTCTTGGACGTAATTATCCAATAAAGCCAGCAAAAAAAGTTTCTGTAAAAAACTCAGTTCACTTAATTCACGCTCAACGATATCTTTATTTTTAAGTTTACGCTGTTCTTGTAAACGGGTTTCTTTCAGGAGTTTTTTTCGCGCAGCCTGACAGTTTTCACAATGACAGTTGTATTGCTGTTCTGGAAATATTTGATGATGACAGTGGCTACACTGATAAAAATTAAATTCTTGCTCATCTAATTTTTCAGCATCTACCCAATACATAGATGCACGACACAACGGGCATTGCGTACTTTCATCCATTTGTTTGCGTAGAATATTGAACATGTTGCCAGCGTTTCTTGAAAGGTTAAATTGATTATACACATCTCTGTTTAAAGACGGGTTTGCAATTTCAGTTGCGGCAGCTCAGGCGATATGTCGACAAATAAAAAAAGCTGCATAGTGATGATGCAGCTTTTAGTCAGAATGGATTATTAATAGGCGGCTGGGCATGGGATCGATTCGTCCTCCTCTCCAAGTTGTTTGGCTTGTATTAAAGCTTGCACTTTTTTAGACGCGACTTTTTTAGTGCCTAATGCACTATATGAATTAAGTAATGAACTGACCTCAAAGGCTTTGAGTGGAATCCCTTCGCAGGTCATAAACATTGCAATCACCTGATGGTCGATATTTGCAGCATCAAGCGCTTGCAGTGTCTTCATATTTTCAATACGGATGATGTGTTCTTTAATAAACATAATGCACCTCTTTTTGTTTTATTCTGAATATTTTGCTTTTGGCAATTAAGTAGATGCAAAACGCATGCTCAACTGTTTTGAGTAGAGATTTTAAAGCAGATAAACTGTATATTTACTTACTAAGGTATTGAAAATAAATTATTAATTTAAAAGTAACAAAATAATATTGATGAGTGTTTCTATCCCAGATGCATTCTCAAAATGCTTAAACTGTTGAAAAAGAAACATCTTGGTGCATGGTTTAAACAGAAGTATGCAATCAAATCCAAATGAGAAGACTGAGATTATTTGAGAGCTTAGGTGCTTTTTGGAAGGAAACAGCTAAGCGATTGGATTTGAAAAGTATATTTGTATATATTGAGCTTATAATTCTAATGATCTAGGCTTCTAGGATTGAAACCAAGCGGAATCTACTGAACTTGATACACAGTATGATTCAGCTGGATTTCTAAAGGTTTTGATCTTTTTATCCTTTCTTTGTATGGAATACACATGTCAGACGCACTTAAAAACAGCAATATCACTCGCATGCAATTATATAAGCAGCCACAGGGTACGGTTGGCGCGCTGATTATTGGGCATGATCAAACACTAGAAAAGACGATCGAGTTATTGGGCCTGGCTCAGCAACATCAAGTATCTAAAATTTATGTGGCGGGTGCGACGGAAGAAATTCAGCAATTCCTCACTTCAAAAGTCACGGCATTTCAATTTTACTTTGCAGCAGACTACGACAGTGCACTCGATTTAATTTTCGCAAATCAATAATCCTCTAAGTCTTAAGCAGGAAAGTTTGAGCGCAATAATTTGAACGTACAGATGGATTAAGCACCTGTACTTTCTCTTTCTAGTATATAGGCGCTTTATTTATTTTAGGTAGATAAAAAAATTTGCACATTGTTATAGCTGTACTCAACTCAGGCATTTATTTTGCTTAAACATGGCGAAAATATGTGCCAGCCTTTAAATTATTCTATAAAGATGATTGAAAACAACATGCGCTGAGCCCATATATAAATCATTGTAAATGCGAAGACAGCTTATGCATCTTGTCGTATGATCAAGTCATTCACAATGTGTTCAAAAAGCTGATGAAGCAATAACTAAGGAATAGGACGAGATATGAATATTGCGGCAAATCCAGTGGTCGAAGCAGACCAAACTGTTTATTTAAAAGACTATCAAAAACCATCATTTGTCGTAGATAGTATCGATCTTGATATTCAAGTCTTTGATGACCATACCAATGTAAATGCAAAATTAGTGATGCAGCGTCAAACGGCAGGGGATTTGGTGTTATTGGGTCGTGATTTGGAACTCAAATCAATTCGCTTAAATGGTCAAGTTTTGCCAGCAGATGCCTATGTTGTAGATGCAGAACAACTGGTGATTTCAAATGCACCTGACCAAGCTGTCATTGAAACTGAAGTCGTGATTCATCCTGAAAGCAATACTCAACTCGAAGGTTTATACCAAGCGGCAGGCGATTTATTCGTTACTCAAAACGAGCCTGAAGGCTTCCGTAAAATTACCTATTATCCTGACCGTCCTGATGTGCTATCGGTATTTACCACACGTGTCGAAGCGGATAAAAAATTCCCTGTATTACTTGCCAATGGTAATTTGATTGAAGCGGGTGAAACCGGTGAAGGTCGTCATTATACCGTTTGGCAAGATCCAACCAAAAAACCATCGTATCTATTTGCTTGTGTGATTGGTGATTTGGCAGTACTTAAAGACACTTATGTGACGTCTGAAGGTCGTAATGTTGCTTTAGAAATCTATGCAGAAGAAAAAGACATTCCAAAATGTCATATTGCCATGGAAGCTTTAAAACATTCGATGCGTTGGGACGAAGAACATTATGGTCGTCCTTATGATTTAGACAATTATATGATCGTGGCAACCAGTGCATTTAACATGGGTGCAATGGAAAACAAAGGTTTGAATATTTTCAACACCTCTTGTGTGCTTGCTGATGAAGAATACACCACAGATGCAGCGATCATGCGTGTTCAGTCTGTGATTGCACATGAATACTTCCATAACTGGACAGGTAACCGTATTACATGTCGTGATTGGTTCCAACTTTGTTTAAAAGAAGGTTTGACGGTATTCCGTGATCAGTCGTTCTCAGAAGATTTACAATCTGCTGCGGTACAACGGATCGATGACGTTGCTGTGTTAAAAGCTCATCAGTTCCCAGAAGATTCAGGCCCGCTTTCACATCCACCGCGTCCAGATCATTTTGTTGAAATTAATAACTTTTATACCGCAACTGTGTATGAAAAAGGTGCGGAAATTAACCGCATGATGGCGACACTCCTGGGCAAAGAAAAATTCCGTGCAGGTACTGACGAATATTTCAAACGCCACGATGGTCAAGCCGTGACTGTTGAAGATTGGGTGGCAGCACTGACAGCAGGTTCAGGTGTAGATTTATCGAGTTTCTTGATTTGGTATAACCAACCGGGCACACCAAAACTTGAAGCAAAAGGTGAGTACGATGCTGCAAATCAAACCTATACTTTAAGCTTGAAACAAAGCTTAAAAGCGCATCCGAAATATCCAAATTTAAAAGCTGTGCCTATTCCTGTGGCTTTGGCATTGTTTGATGCCACGAGTGGTGAACAGTTACTTCTCAGCTCAGATGCATTGGTTGAAAATGGCATCAAAGATGGCGTGTATTTATTTGATACCGATACTGCAACAATTACATTTAGCGGTGTAAAAAACCAGCCTGTTGTGTCTTTACTGCGTAACTTGTCTGCACCTGTTAATCTTGAATTTAACTATTCAGATGAAGAGCTTGCATTCCTGATGCAGTATGAGCCGAATGGTTTTAACCAATGGCAAGCAAGCCAAACCTTGTTAGAACGTATTTTGTTAAATGGCCATGATGCCGACATCTATGTTCAAGCCATTCAAAATACATTACCGGCATTGGTTGAGCGTGATCCATTACTTGCTTCACGTTTATTCGATGTACCGACAGAGGGTTATTTAGGTAGCCGTATTGATACCGACTACAGTCCTGCCAAAGTGCAGGAACAGCGTGAAGCACTTTTAAGTCGTGTGGCACGTGAGTTAGGTGCTTTCTTTAAAGAGACTTATGCAACTTTAGACCCAGATGCGCAGAAAGAGTTTTCACAAGCTATGGGCGTTCGTGCATTGAAAAACATCATGTTGAGCATGATGGCACGTCAAGGCGATGCATCTGTATTTGAATTGGCTTATGAACAATTCAGCTCAACAGGCAATATGTCTGAACGTCTTGGTGCTTTAAAAGTATTGGTTTGGAATGATGCACCACAAGCACAGCAAGCTTTAGAAACCTTTTATACACGCTTTAAAAATGAAGCTTTGTCGATGGACCAATGGTTTATGTTGCAAGCGGCACATCCGAAAGCAACTGCGGAAACCATTAAGGCACTGACTGCTCATCCTGATTATGACTTGAAAGTACCGAACCGTATTCGTGCGGTTACTGGTGGCTTAAATAGCAATCCTGTCAACACTTGGAGCTTTGGTGTGCAGCATATTGTTGAATTAGCAAAATTCCTCGATGAGAAAAATCCAATTGTCGGTTCACGGTTACTGCAAATTTTGTCCCGTTGGTACACGTTGGCAGAGCCGCAGCGTAGTGAAGTCAAAGCCGAACTTGAAGCGCTTAAACCTGTCGTGAAATCGAAGAATGTATCAGAAACCTTAAATAGCATGTTAAGTGTTTAATCATTCAACCTCTCTGTACGATTGATTTGAGTTAAATCACTCCTACTAAAATGAGCCTGTTGTCATGGGTATGGCAGCAGGCTTTTTTATATCCAGTCTTTTAATCCAATCTTTAGCTAGGATTGAAAATCAATCATGTTTAGAAGACATAAACTGAATGATATTCTCTAATTATTTATTTAAATTACATAATATTTGCAATACAAATCACATAATGGCGTTACAATGATGTGGGTTTATCGTATTTCTCACTGTATGCGGTAAGTCATCCAAGTTTTTGAATGTTTAGATTTTTTATCTATTTCATTATGCAATATTTTTGAGGCGAGTCATGTTAGTTAAGGTTGATGATGGTTTTTATTTAAACTCACATCATATTATTGCAATTCGGATTAATAGAGATTTGCTTGATACCTTTGTTGTTTCTGTAGAATACACACCGAACAGTGTGCAAAATACGGGTGTATTTGAAAAAAAATTCAATGCGCGCCGCGATGCAGAACAATACTTACAGACTCTGAATCAGATCATTGGTAAATCTTAAAACGAAAGTGCATACCAATGATCTTGTCTAGATTGAAATGGACATGACATGAATCAGACGCAGATTGACGTCTAGCAAAAGGGATGAAACGCATCCTTTTTTTGTGCTTATCTGAGCGAAACTAATGCGAAGAATTGAAAATTAGTAATTCTATTGATACGACCCGATTTGCACGTCCGATATTTTCCTGACATGCTGTAGCCATCCAAAATGAGTTAAAACTATATGCGAATCAGTATTGTGGGTGCAGGTCGTGTTGCACATCATTTGCTCAAAGTACTTCATCCACAACATCACATTGTGCAAGTATATGCACGAAATCTCGAAAAGGCAGAAAAACTTGCAGCAAGTGTAGGTGCAGAAGCCATTCATACCCCAAATAAGTTGAATGCTGAGATTGATCTTTTGATCATTGCGGTGAGCGACCAGTCGATTGCAACCGTTATTCAGCAAGTTACAGCCTATCTGCCACAGGTTTTGATCGTGCATACTTCAGGTAGCACCAATATCACGGTACTGACCCAGCAACATTTGCGAGCAGGGGTGTTTTATCCTTTACAAACCTTTAGTTTAGATCGAGATGTGGACTGGACGTCTACACCGATCTTTGTAGAAGCCGCGGATTCTACAGATTTGAGGACACTAACAGATTTAGCAAACAGCATGAGTCAAAGGGTTTATCAATATGATTCGGCACAACGTTTAAGTCTGCATCTTGCTGCGGTGTTCGCATGTAATTTTAGTAATTATTGTTATGACATGGCAAAGCAGGTTGTCGATGCAAAATACGTCGATTTTAGCTTGCTTTATCCATTGATTTTAGAGACAGCGAAGAAAGCCACTCAGGCTGAACCACGGAACATGCAAACAGGCCCTGCAATGCGTGGAGATCAAAATATCATGCAGATGCATGCCAATATGCTTGAGCAAGCTGATCAAGTCGACCTGAAAGCGGTCTATGAAATGTTGAGTCAGCAGATTTTTGAACTTCATCAGAAATAAATAATCCATATAGAACAATGAATATTTATTAGCTTAGACATACATGTCAAACAGGATGTTACATGGCAAAAGATTTTAATAGTCCGCAAGTGGTCGAAAGTTATGATGCACATATACGAAAATTAATTCCCGGCTATGAACTTGTCCATCAACAGATTCAGGCGGTGTTGAATTGCCATGTCGCTGAAGATGCCCATGTACTGATCATTGGATGTGGGACGGGCTATGAATTGGGCTATCTCATGGCCTTGAATCCAACATGGTCATTTACCGTTACAGAATTGTCTGAAAATATGCTGAATCAAACACGGCAACGCGTTGAAGCCGCTGGACAGTTGCATCGCGTCAATTTTGTTTTGGGCAGTCATACTGCTTTTGAGGAAGTAAGTTGTTTTGATGCGGTGCTGAGTATCTTGGTGACGCATTTCATTGCGTTGTCAGAGAAAACGAATTTTTTAGCAAAAGCATTTGAGCTGCTTAAACCGCAGGGCATTTTTTTAAGTTTTGACTTGATGCAAACTCATTCGAATTTTGAGCAGCGTGTCCTGCCTGAATTTTGCCAAAAGCAAGGTTTATCTGCTGCGCAAGCGACAAAAATGATGCAGCGTTTAGAAGATGATTTTGAACTGATTAGCCAGCAGCACTATCAAAGCTTACTGACGGAAATAGGCTTTGATCAAATTTATTGTTTCAGTCAAATCTTTAGCTATGCGGCTTACAGTGCTTTTAAAACGTCTATGGATTAAAAGAATAAAGACCAAGTTTTGAGTGTATTAAATCCATCGATCATTGAATACCAAGGTACATTTGGCGTGTCTTTACCCGGCTCAATTGATATGTTCAAGCAGATCAGTCGCTATCGTAAGGAACGACGAGGCATGATTGCTTCAAATTTTGCAGAATGTGGTGGTTTTCTAAAGTCTTCGCCCGATTTGGCAATACCAAATTTGCAATTACACTTTGTCGTGGCGTTAGTAGATGACCATGCACGGAAATTTCATACAAGACATGGTTTATCTGTCATGTGTGTCTGCTCAATCCAAGAAGTCGCGGCACGATCAAACTAAGTGGTTCCAGTGTCAATGATCCATTATTGATTGATCCAAACTTTTTAGGGGATGAACAGGATTTAGAAGATTTGGTACAAGGCTTTAAGTTGACGCAGCAGTTAATGATGTCGCCGTCTTTATCGAGTCATTATCAGTAAGATTTATTTACCTCACTGGTCAAAACGGATGATATACGTGCAATCTTACGTCAGCGTGTGGATACGGTTTATCACCCTGTCGGTAGTTGTAAGATGGGCGTAGATGAGATGTCTGTGGTTGACCTTGAATTGAAAGTCTACGGCATTCAAAACCTTCGTGTCGTCGATGCATCTATCATGCCTTCTGTGGTAAATGGCAATACCAATGCACCGACAGTGATGATTGCTGAAAAAGCCGTGGATATGATTCGACAAAGTCAGCTCCAAGCGCAAGTAGCTTAGTGGTTATTCATTTTATATGATTTGATACAACACAGATAAATCTTAGATCAAAAACAGCAATAAAAAACCACCGCTAACGGTGGTTTTTTGCTTTATTCCAAAGTTAGTTTACTTTTTTGAAGATGAAGTCATTAATTTTATGGCCTGCTTCAATTCCGCGACGTTCAAACTTAGTTTGCGGACGCCAGTCTGGACGAGGGTAGCTATTGCCTTTACCTGCAAGGTTTTCAAGACGTGGACGTTCTTCAAGAACTTCGATCATCCATTCAGCATACGGTTCCCAGTCAGTCGCTGAGTGGAATGTGCCGCCGATTTCTAATTTTTCTTCAACCAATGGCATACGGTCATGAGATACAAAACGACGTTTGAAATGACGTTTCTTCTGCCATGGATCTGGGAAGTATAATTGCACAGTGTTAATACTGTTGTCTGGCATTTCACGTAGCACTTGGATGGCATCAGCATCCAATACTCGAAGGTTAGTTAAACCTGCAAGACCTGCTTCATAAACACATTGAGCGATACCCGGAACATGCACTTCAATGCCGACAAAGTTTCGCTCTGGGTTTGCTTTTGCCATTAGCACCAAAGAGCGACCCATACCAAAACCGATCTCTACAGTTAATGGGCGTTCAGGGTGTTCAAAATGCTGACGCAAATCACCAACGGGGTATTCCAAAATTAGATGACCATATTGTTCCAGCGCAGTACGTTGCGAAGTATTAAGTGGCGCAGAGCGGCGCATAAACGTCACGATTTCACGGTGTTCGTTTAGGTTATCCAGATCTACAGCGTGCTGGTCTAATTGATCGTTCGACATAACTTTGGCAAATGTAAAAAATTCGAATGCGGTATTTTAAGTCCTGAGATGCACAAGTCAAATTTTTTACCGTGAATATATCCTCTTTTTGCTCAATCTCACCGACGGAAGCCGTGCCGAGGATTTGCCATGTACAGTGAATTACTCAGCTCAAAAGCGATGAAATAACATTAAGCTAGGCGATTTTATCGCCAATATCTTCACGATCAGCACCATCAAGCTTAAACGGCAAAATGGCCTCAAGCACGGTACAACCCGGCTGTGACTGTATTTTAAATTCGCCACCGATACGATGGATTCGCGTTTGCATACTGTGTAGGCCGACATGTAGTCCTTGTTCAACTTCGTCAGGGTTAAAGCCGATACCGTTATCTTCAATACGTAAGATCAGTTGAGTCTCTGTTTCGCACAAACTGAATTGAACTTTGCTTGCCTGACTGTGCTTTAAAATATTGGTTAGGGTTTCTTCAGCGACACGAGTCAAATTGAGACATTGGGTCGCAGAGGGCGAGTGAATCCATTCGGTAGCAAATTTCCAGCTTGAGCTCATGTCTAATTCTTCAAAGAGCTGTACAAAGCGATGGCGAATCGGCGCCGCCCATTCGATCGGGGTGTCTGGGACTTTCGTCCCTATACTTGAACCCGAATCGATAACTTGTCTTAAATCATTTCGGAACAATTTAAGCATCGACATGATTTGTGGTTTTTCAATTTTATCATTTTGTTCTAACAGTAAAATTGAACGGACAATTGATCCGCCTAAACCATCATGTAAGTCATGAGATAAATGAATTCGTTCTTGAAGTCGTGCATTTTCAAGCGCGAGTTGATGTTGTTGACCGAGTGAAGTAGCGAGTTTCAGTTCAGCTCGTTGAACATTTTCAGTTAAGGTCTTATTAAAACGCTCAATTTGACGCGTGTGTCGAGCTAAACGTAGAGCCAGTACGCCGCCCAAGATGAGGGTTGTCACTGGCCCGGTATAGGGCGAGAGCGCATGACCTTCCATGGTCATCATAAAGTGAGCATCATGTACCGCAATCGGTAAATAAATCAGATACAGCGTTGCAAGCAAATAGGTTTCAGCCATTTTGGCTTTATAGGCTAAATAGGGGTAGCTAATACATTTGGCCACAAAGACAAAAACAAAGAAGCTAAAACAAATTTGGATGACGGTCTTTAAATAAGCCTCTGGCGCAAAACCTATACAGAGAGCGGCGATGGTGGCAAGACTTAATAATAGTTTCTGAATTTTTGGAAATGGGTGGTTTGCAAAATACCATGCACCAATACAGCCAAAAACCGTATAAAAGCAGAAAATGATATTTTGCATACGGTCGATCTGTACGGTGGTTAGAAATGCAATTGGCCCATTAAAAATAATACACAGGCTATAAAACACCCAACACATACCAGTGATGGTTAACCATAAGTAAGCTCTTTCATTACGATTGGCGAGCCATGCTAAAAAAAAGAACACAGCCACGACGAAATTAATCATCGTATTGAGTTCGACTAATTGTCGTTGTTCGAGTAACCAAATTTTAAAGGTGTCATAGACTTGCGGGTATTCCCCAATTTGAACTGAACTGAGTCCTGATTTTTGGGTCACCGAACCATACACTTGCACCCAAATGGTATTTACACCTTGCTTTAAACTCGAGCTAGGCAAGTTCAATAGTCTAGGTTGATGTTGGCTTCGCGAAAAATGTTCTGCTGAAATGTAATCTTGCCAAAGTAGGGCATCGTTGATGTACACCCGTCCACTTTGGGTGATGCCTTGTATGGCGATAGCAATGGGTTGATTTAACTGATGGAGGTCACAGTTTAACTTAAATTGGATTTTGTACCAAGCGATACCATGATAATCCGGCCAACGTTTATTCCAAGTGTCTGGAAGCTTTTGCAGATTTTGCCAACCTGTACGTGGGCGCTCTTGCTCGACAGCACTTTTAGCTGTGGCAATATGGGTGATTTCAACAGGACAATGACTACTTGTGATCTGTGGCGTGGGATTGGCAAAAGTGGGTAAAGCGATACAACATAGCAGGCAAAATAGACTCGCTAAAATCAGCAGCCGATTTGCTTGAATGCAGTGTCGTGACCAAAACCATACCATCAAAATTCCCCCAATTTTGTGTATCCACAATTTAAAAAAATAAATAGAAAGTCAGATCAAATCTTTGTTTTATTTTTGATAGTTATAATTTTATGAGATGAATTATACAGTTAAATCGAATGAATGGTGAATTTTTCTCTTTTTTATAGGCTTAGTATTTTATGTAATGTCATTACAAATGAGACTTTGATTATTGAAACCCCTTGCTATATTCATCCTGCATAGGGTTTCAATAGGTCACATTTTATTGAAAATTGATTTGATTCAAAGTGAATATTTCAAAAATCCATTAGTCACTGACACGGTCAAGTAAAGTGCTACTTGCTTCATTTAAGCCAAAAACCTCTACTTGAATCTGTTTTGACTCAAATTTTTGCACGACATTTTTTAAAATATTGACGGAAGTAATATCCCAAATATGTGCATGACTCAGATCAATTCGCACATGACTAACCCTCTCCTGAAAATCAAAAAATTGATAAAAACTCTCAGAGCTACTAAAGAAAATTTGTCCATAGACTGTGTAGCTACGAATATTGTCTTTAAGTTCTGATGTGACTTTTACCGAACTTTCCAGTTGATTGATAATAAACAACGCAGAGAGGAGCACACCAACCAATACGCCAAGCGCCAAATTATGTGTTGCAAGCACCACGATCACCACAGTAATCATCACGACATTAAAAGACATTGGATGCTTTGAAAATTGCTTGACTGAATTCCATTGGAACGTAGTGAATGACACCATGACCATAATTGCGACTAAGGCCGCCATTGGGACATAGGCCAACCAGTCTTTTAAGAACACCACCAAACACAACAAAAATATACCTGCAACCAAAGTGGAAAGGCGAGTTCGCGCGCCAGAATTAACATTAATAATCGACTGCCCAATCATGGCACATCCAGCCATGCCGCCCATAAAGCCACTGACAATATTGGCAATCCCTTGACCACGACATTCCTGATGACGATCTCCTTCAGTTCCAGTGACTTCATTGATCACTGTCGTGGTCATCATGGTTTCTAATAGGCCAACTGTTGCAAGGGTGATGGAATAGGGGAAAATAATCGTGAGGGTTTCAAGATTAAAAGGAATGTCAGGAATCAAGAAAATAGGTAAAGTCTCTGGGAACTTACCCAAATCACTCACAGTACGCAGGTCTGCACCTAAAAATAATGCCAAACCACTGAGGACAATAATGCAAATCAGTGGTGATGGAATGGCCTTGCCAATTTCCGGTAGGTGAGGAAACAGATAAATAATCGCAAGCCCTAAAAGCATAAAGATATAGCCCAAACTATCCATCTTTGACATTTCAGGTAGCTGTGCGACAAAAATCAAAATCGCGAGTGCATTTAAAAAACCATACACTACTGACTGCGAGACGAAGCGCATAAGTTTTGCCACTTTAAAATAACCAGCAATGATTTGTATGACACCAGTTAAAACCGTGGCAGCCAAAAGGTATTGCAAACCATGATCTTTGACCAATGTGATCATAAGTAAGGCCATCGCACCCGTAGCAGCTGAAATCATTGCTGTACGACCACCAAATAAGGCAATGGTCACGGCGATACAAAACGAAGCGTACAAACCAACCTGAGGGTCAACCCCAGCAATAGCTGAAAAGGCGATCGATTCTGGAATTAGCGCCAGTCCAACTACTAAGCCAGCGAGCACATCGGTACGAATATTGGAAAACCATTGTTCTTTTTTAAGTTGTAACACGGTAACTTTTCATCAAATCTTAAACGCGGCTATGTTAAAACAACTGAGTATAAAAATGCATAACAGATTGACTTGAAATCTTCTTGATTATGGACAATAGTCAATGAGTATATGTGTTTCAGCATTTACGCTTTTTTGCAATTTACAGGTTTGATCACTTGAAAGTTTGACAGAAGAGATTTAAAACATTGAATAGTACATAACAAGGATCAGATATGAAGCTTTATTATTCTCCAGGTGCATGTTCATTAGCATCACATATAATTTTAAATGAAATTAATGTCGATTTTGATTTGGTCCGTGTTGACCTAAAAAACCATAAAACAGAAAAAGGGGTGGATTATTACGAGATCAACCCAAAAGGTTATGTACCTGCATTAGAAATTAACCCAGGTTTGATCCTGACCGAGAACGTGGCCATTTTACCGTTTCTTGCACAGCATGATCCAAAACAAGATTTAATTCCGCCATCAGGTTTAGGTCGTGCCAAAGTTTTAGAATGGCTTGGCTATTTGAACTCAGAATTACATGATGCTTATGCCGTATTCTTTGGTGCTCCACTAGATTCAGACGCTAAAGAAAAAGCTTATGCAGAAATTGATCGTTTATTGACATACATCGATAAAGCGATTGGTGAATCGGATAACGACTATTTAGTTGATGATAACTTTGGCCCTGCAGATGCCTATCTCTTTGTACTGACAAATTGGTCAAATGGCATCGGACATGATTTAACGCCATATAAAAATATCATTGCATTACGCAACAAAGTTGCAGAACGCCAATCAGTTCAAATTGCGATGCGTGATGAAGGATTGATTCCTTAAAAGATGTTTCGCCCGTAAAAGTAATTCGCATTTTTTAAATGATTTTTAAGCCGATTCGACGGAGTCTTACATTTAGCGTTTGAATAAAGGGTTTAGCCTTCGGCTGGAGGTACTTTTGTTTAGGCAAAAGTACCCAAAACCATTGTCATCCGCAAAACTCGTTCACTACCGTCTAATTTTTCAAAGTATCGCAAAAACATTTTTATTAGAAGTAGCTCTGTCTCAAACAATTACGGATGACGATACCGCGTATCATTCTTTTATTTGAATCAAATTACGTTTCTGATTTTACTGCGTAACATCAGTTCTTTAAATTCAGTTTTGAAATTGAATAAACAAACCGCCGAAATTGGCGGTTTGTTTATTGCTAGATTGGCATTGCTCAGGTTCAACTTAGTACTCGAACTGTGTATAGAAATCATCAAAGTTAATATTTTTAAGCGTCAGTTGCTGTGGTGTTTTGAAGGTTGACCATTTGATTTGAGTTTTGGCATCTTCAAACATATTGCCGCCTACAATTTCTTTACGTTTTAAGGTCGAAAAATTATAGCTTTTCGATGTTTCTTCACCAGAAGCGCGGTGAAAGCTATTGTAATCAAAACCAATCAGATCAAAGCGTTGATTTTGCCAACGGAAGGTATAACTATGTCGGGGCCATTCCCAGCCACCACAAGCCATAAAATAACTAAAATGAACGAGTAAATTGCCTTTACTGATTTGGATGTCTTCTGCTTCAGCAAGTGGGTCAAGTAAGCATGAATTGGGCTGCTGAGCGACAGGGATGCTGTTGTTTTCAACGATACGTTGATATCCCTTTGCGGTTTTAAAAAACACGATGAGTTTTCGTGGATGGTTGTGAACGACTTTGCCATCGTCATCATAGGTCGCCACATCGACTTTTTGTTTTTCCACGATCATCGCAACATCTGGTATTTGATCTTTGTTTAGGTCGCCAGTCGTAGCCATCAAAATGTTCCAACCTTGAGGCGCAAGTGATTTGGCTGTGCTCGGCACTTGGGCAGACAGCCAACTAGATGCGGCACAAAGACTCAAAGTACACAATATATGGGATATTTTCATTGTTATCAGGTTTTCAAAAAATAAAAAAGGACTCAATGGAGTCCTCTTTTATACCGTGAATGAGTTCTTATTTAAAGAAGTATCCAGTTTCAGGTGAACTGGCATTTGCCATGCGTTTACGAGGCATACGTCCTGCTAGGAAAGCTTCACGACCGGCTTCAACAGCTTTTTTCATCGCTGAAGCCATTAGAATAGGGTTTTGAGCTGCTGCAATGGCTGTATTCATTAATACGCCATCACAGCCCAATTCCATTGCTATCGCTGCATCACTTGCAGTACCCACACCGGCATCGACCAAGACAGGCACTTTGGCATTGTCTTTAATGATTGAAATGGTATGTGGGTTGAGAATGCCTAAACCTGAGCCAATAAGACTACCTAAAGGCATAATGGCTACACAGCCCATGCTTTCCAGTTCTTGTGCCACAATCGGGTCATCTGAGGTATAAACCATGATTTCAAAGCCATCGTCAATCAACGTACGTGCAGCTTTTAAAGTCTCGGTAATATTTGGATATAGGGTTTTCTCATCCCCTAAAACCTCAAGTTTAACCAGATTGTGACCATCTAATAGTTCACGTGCCAACATGCAAGTACGGACTGCACTGTTCGCATCGAAACAACCTGCTGTATTTGGCAAAATCGTATATTTTTCAGGTGGAACTACAGAAAGCAAGTTTGGCTGGTCTGGATGTTGACCAATATTCACACGGCGAATGGCAACGGTCACAATTTCAGCACCACTGGCTTGAATGGCCTGGTCAGTTTCCGTTAAGTCCTTGTACTTACCTGTACCAACTAAAAGTCGTGAATTAAATGTACGTGAACCAATGATTAGGGGTGTATCTTCCATGGGAGCTCCATTTTAGCCGCCACCTACGGCATGAATAATTTCAATATGATCTTGCTCAGTAATTGGGGTTTGTTCCAATTTACTTTTCGAGATGATCATTTCATTTTTTTCAACAGCGAAGCGTTTGCCTTCCAATTGTAATTGTTGAACCAATTGCAAGAGGTTGACACATTCGGTTTGTGTAGCTTCGCCGTTTAAATAGATTTGCATTTGTGGATTCCGTTCTTGCTGCCTTATTTATTGAGTAAGGCCAATATCTGCTGTTGATTATTTTGCGTATTTAAACGCATTCCATGCCAATATAAGCCATCCAGCAATCATCAGCGCTCCACCAATCGGGGTAATGGCTCCGAGACCACGTGGTAAGCCTAGAGCCATCACATATAAAGAACCACAGAAGAAGAAAATGCCAATTTGTATAAGCAGGAAACTGGCTTTTATTGGAAGTTGGGGAATGACTTTGGATAAGATCGCGAGGGCAAGTAAGCCCAGTGCATGATAAAAGAAATAGTCCGTTGCAGTTTGCCACCAAGCCAATTGGGCTTCAGTCGCGCGAGCTTTTAATCCGTGTGCACCAAAGGCACCAAGCATTACAGCAAAAGCTAAGTTAAGTGCGGAAATGGCAATCCACATGTGCATTCACCTTAACAAAATTTGCGCATAACCATAGCATATTTAGTACCTTGGGTTAAAGCAAAAATGCCCAAACTTTTGTGTGTTGCAGCCGATCATCCTACTATATTTAGATATAAAAAAAGAGCATCGAAATGCTCTTTTTTAGAATAGCTATGAAAAGCCTTAAACTTAGTTTGAAGACATTGCGACTTTAATTTTTTCCATCGCATTTTTTTCCAACTGACGAATACGTTCAGCAGATACATTATATTCCGCCGCCAATTCATGCAGCGTCGACTTTTCGTCATCTAACCAGCGACGTTGTAAGATGTTACGTGAACGGTCATCCAGCTGATCCATGGCTTCATGTAAAGCTGAGGTACTTTGTTCTTCGTAATCTTCATCTTCCGCTAAACGCGCAGGGTCGTAACGGTTATCTTCGAGATAAAGGGCAGGAGCGACATGGGTCGAACCTTCATCGTCGTCATCACCTTGAGCTTCAAACGCAGCATCATAAGCGGTTAAACGGCCTTCCATTTCCAAGACTTGTTCGGGTGTTACATTCAAGTCATTGGCAATCGACTGTGCTTCAGCCAAAGTTAATTTTTTAGATGACTTTTTTAAGCTACGTAAATTAAAGAATAATTTACGCTGCGCTTTAGTGGTCGCAATTTTGACAATACGCCAGTTACGAATCACATATTCATGAATTTCTGCTTTAATCCAATGCACAGCAAAAGATACAAGACGTACGCCCATGTTTGGGTCAAAACGTTTTACCGCTTTCATTAAGCCCAAGTTACCCTCTTGAATCAGGTCACCTTGTGGCAAGCCGTAGCCTGCATAGCTACGTGCGATATGCACAACAAAACGAAGATGCGACATTACTAGCATTTTAGCTGCGTCTAAATCTTGGTCATAATAATAACGCTCGGCCAGCTCTTTTTCTTGTTCGGCCGATAAAATTGGAATCTGATTAACAGTACTAATATAAGCACCAAGATTCACCCCAGGTGCCGATAATGACAGGGGCATCAATTGATTGCTGCTGTCACTCATGTTTTCTCCTTGAGAACTAAAAATGGGTAAGCCCAATAACTAAGATTCATCTTAATCCAATATTTCCGTAAATTATGGAAAATTGGGTATAGAAATGTAAACTTTTATTCAATTATGAAGCAATTTAGTTTAACTGAATCTTTTTAAGATTCAATTAAGTAATGAAACTCAGAATCTGAAATTTTGCGCATTTCACAGTTTAACTGATGTATTTGACAGTATCGTGATACATCTTGTTGGCTGTGCGGATCGGATGACTTTAACAATAAAGATTGGTCTGGACTTTTCTTTAAAGCTTTTTTCAGCATCAATAGCGGCATCGGGCAGGGTTTACCCATGGCATCTACAATTAAAAGCGAATTTTGGCTGTCACTCACGAAGCAGATCCAACATGTTTACATTTCAATGGAAATATTAGCAAATACAGTGCCAAATCCCAACCTAAAATAGGCAAAAATCCTTTGTGATTTATAACTCAAACGATGTGAAAAAATAAGAATATTCAAAAGGAAAATAGATCAAAAAAATCTATTAATTGCGGTAAACCCGTGTTAAGCTCGTTGCGTTGTTAAGATTTTTGTTGGCTGTGAAGCCTCTTAACTCTTGATATATTTGGATGTAACCGGGATTTTGTTGATAGTTTTACAGAATGATTACAAGCTTAGAAATAAAAATATTTTTTTTAACCTTGTTTGGTCTGCTGTTTGCAACACCGGGTGGTCCTTCTTTTTTAAATACGATAAGGATTAACTTATGACAGCTCGTGAACAAGGCGTTGTTAAATGGTTCAACGACACTAAAGGCTTTGGCTTTATTCAACGTAACGGCGGCGACGACGTATTCGTTCATTTCCGCGCAATTATGGGCGAAGGCCACCGTTCACTTCGTGACGGCCAACGCGTAGAATTCAGCGTTGTTAAAGGTCAAAAAGGCTTCCAAGCTGAAGAAGTACAACCTTTAGACTAATCGTCTGAATGTACTCAAAAACGCTCCAATGTAAATTGGGGCGTTTTTTGTTTATAATGCTTCAGCAATTTTGTGATTATTCAATTAGGGCACATCTATATGTCATCAGGTTTTGAAACCTTAAATTTACATCCGAACCTTAAAAAAGCCATTGATGCTTTAGGTTTTAAGGATATGACGCCTATTCAGCAAAAGGTTTTAAAATTTACATTGGCTGGACATGACGCTATTGGTCGTGCTCAAACTGGTACTGGGAAGACTGCGGCTTTCTTGGTCAGTGTGATCAATGACTTGTTGAATAATCCAATTAAGGAACAGCGTTATCGTGGTGAACCGCGTGCATTGATTCTTGCACCTACGCGCGAACTTGCTTTGCAAATTGAAAGTGATGCAAAAGAATTAGTGAAATACACTGATCTCAATGTCATGACTTTGCTCGGTGGGGTAGATTTTGATAAGCAAAAAAATCTATTAAATCGTAATTTTGTCGACATTATGGTTGCAACCCCAGGTCGCTTAATTGACTTTGTGGAACAAAAAGAAGTTTGGCTCGATCAAATTGAATTTTTAGTGATCGATGAAGCTGACCGTCTTTTAGATATGGGCTTTATTCCTTCAGTGAAACGTATCGTGCGCTTTTCACCACGTAAAGAACAACGACAAACTTTGATGTTCTCTGCAACATTTAGTTATGACGTTTTAAATTTGGCACAGCAATGGTTGTTTGAACCAGTAACTGTTGAAATTGAACCTGAGAAAAAAACCAATGCAGATGTAGAGCAACGTGTCTACATGGTGGCGAAGTCTGATAAATATAAATTATTGGAAGACATCTTACGTGATGAACCAATTGAAAAGGTCATGATCTTTGCCAACCGTCGTGATCAAGTGCGTAAACTTTATGATCACCTCAAAAAAGATGGTTATAAAGTGGTGATGTTGTCAGGTGAAATCGCTCAAGATAAACGTTTGAAAATGCTTGATCAGTTCAAAAATGGTCAACATAACATCATGATTGCAACAGACGTTGCGGGTCGTGGTATCCATGTCGATGGTGTTTCTCATGTAGTGAACTTCACACTTCCTGAACAGTCTGATGATTATGTACACCGTATCGGTCGTACAGGTCGTGCGGGTACTCGTGGTGTGAGTATTAGTTTCTTGTCTGAAGATGATGCTTTTTCATTACCTGAAATTGAAAAAGCCATTGGTCAAAAATTACCTTTAACCCGTTTAGACGGTTATTGCTAATTTTTGCTTCTAAAAAAGCCTGCATATTTGCAGGCTTTTTTATTTCATATCGACTATTTCATAACAATTATTTCATGACGATAATTTCATTTTGCGTTAATGACAAAACGAAATCACAAACTAACGGTTTAGTTTGCACGGCAACTAAAGGTTAGTACAGTTTGGTAATCATCATCTTTGCTGATGCTGCCGCTATTTCCTGTAATGGTGCCAAGTACGCCAGCCGCCGCTTGAATCATTTGACCTGTCTTTTCATCGACCACGCCTTTTAAAACACCGTTGTATTCTTGCTTTTCATCCACGACGACAGGGGTCGCATTTTTACCACAGGTACTATTTGCAGCTGCAATTGCATTATTTTTTGCCGCTAAACTGGTTTTACCTACGGCAGTCACTTCATATTGATTATTTGGTTTTTGAATCGCTAAAGATTTTGTTGGCGTAGTTGTACATGCAACTAAAAGCACAGTTGCGCTTAGCGTGCTAACAATGGCAACAGTTTTGTTGAATTTTTTCATGCGGTGCCCCGAGTTAGAAATAATTTGATTTATTTGAACATAAAATTTCTTATAGAACAGGGAACTGCTGTACAAGTTATGCGGTTTTTTATAGTAAATCTGTGAATAAAGCTGACTTAACAAATAAGCACCGAGTCTGACGTAAACATTCTAGAGTAAGTTATTGAGAATATGCTAATCTTGAGCAAACGTTTTAAAGTACAGTGTATAGATGTCAATTCTAAAATCAGCAGTTGATACAGTTCATCAAAATATTCATCAGCGTCAGTCGATTGGTCATTTAATTGAACCTGCGCCGAATGCTGAGCAATTGGAAAATGCGTTTCAAGCCGCCTTAACGGCGCCAGATCATCATCGTCTTAAGCCTACGCGTTTTGTGATTATTCCTGAAACTGAACGTGAAGCATTTGGTGAGTTGCTTTCACATGCCTTAGCCGATACTGGACAAACAGAAGAAGCACAGTTGGAACGTGTGAAACACCATCCATTTCGTGCGCCACTATTGGTTTTGGCCTTAACTCAATTACAAGATCATCCCAAAGTTCCGCATTTCGAACAAATTTTAAGTTCAGGCGCAGCAGTACAAAACTTTTTGCTCTCTTTACAAGCACAGGGCTTTTCAACTATGTGGCGTAGTGGGGCGGTGGTTGAATCTAAATTGTTTAAACAAGCCTTGGGTTTAACGGAAAACGATTTGATTTCAGGCATTATTTATATCGGTACAGCTGTGAAAGCAATTCCACCTCGTGCTGAAATACAGTCTGCTGACTTTGTAAGCCATTGGCATAAAGCAAACCAATAAAAGTGAAAAATAGGTCGATTGAACAAGATCGATCAGTAAAGAAATTAGGATAAAAGAACAATGTCAGAACTTGATTTTGCAAGTCTTGTTAGCCCTGTGTCAGTAGACCAAAAAACGGCACTGCGTGTTACGGTGCTGGGTGGTGGGAGTTTTGGTACTGCGATGGCCAATACCGCAGTACGTAATGGCTGTGACACCATGATATGGATTCGTGATGAGGCGGTGGCTGCGGATATCAATGCAACACATATCAATAAACGTTACTTGCCAGATTTTCAATTAGAAGCAGGTTTGCTCGCTGTTTCAGATTTAGAACAAGCAGTATGTAATCGTGACATTATTTTGGTGGCCATTCCGAGCCATTCTTTCCGTAGTGTTTTACAGCAGATCAAGCCTTTTATCACGTCACAAGCAGTGGTGTCTTTAACCAAAGGTATTGAAGCAAATACCTTTAGCTTTATGAGCGATATTATTCGTGAAGAACTTCCTGAAGTCCCTTATGGTGTGCTTTCAGGGCCAAACTTGGCGAAGGAAATTGTTGCAGGACAACCAGCAGGAACAGTGATCGCAAGCCAATCTGAGCTGGTTCGTTATGCAGTTCAACAAGCGCTACACAGTGCGTTGTTCCGTGTATTTGCCAGTGATGATGTGCATGGCGTGGAATTGGGCGGTGCTCTGAAAAATATCTATGCAGTCGCGATGGGTCTAGCTGCGGCTTATGGTGTCGGTGAAAATACCAAGAGTATGATTTTGACACGTGCTTTGGCAGAAATGAGCCGTTTTGCAGTGAAATTAGGCGCAAACCCATTAACATTCCTAGGTTTATCTGGTGTCGGTGACTTATTTGCAACTTGTAGTAGTCCACTCAGTCGTAATTACCAAGTCGGCTTTGCACTCGGTAGTGGTAAAAGCTTAGAACAAGCCACCAAAGAACTGGGACAAACTGCGGAAGGGATTAATACCATTGTGCAAGTACGCGCACGCTCTGAGGAGTTGGGTGTATATATGCCAATTACCAGTGCCTTGTACGAAGTGATTTTTGAAGGTGCACCGGCACTGAATATTGCATTGTCACTGATGAAAAATGGCCATCGTAGTGATGTTGAATTTGTCTTGCCACATCAGCAAGTTTAAGTTTGCTGATTAATATGCAATACACATAGCTTTGTCATACTGGCTGTATATAATGTGCGGAATAGAATAAGGAAATTTTATGCAACTGACATTGGTTAGGCATGGCGAAGCTGCTCCGCCAGTAATGGGGAATGATGAAAAGCGTCCTTTAACAGCGCGCGGACAAACTCAAGCGGCAGAAACTGCAGCATATTTGAAAGATATAATTCAACCAGACGTTTTTGTGGTGAGTCCACTACTGCGTGCGCAGCAAACACTGTCATCTTTGCAAAAACATTTTCCACATGTGCCTGTGGTTATTTGTAATGCCATCAAACCGGAAGATGATGCCAAAGTTGCAGTGGAATGGTTGTCACATTTACCGTATGAGTCTATTGTGGTGGTGTGCCATATGAACGTTGTGGCACATATGGCCAGTGTTTTGGTCTCAGAATATTTTAATCCCTATGCTTTGGCAGAAGCGCGCATTTATGAACAAGCGGTCATTGCTCCAGGGTTATCGACACAAATTAAAACGTTTATACCATCAACATAAAAACCAATTAAAACGGCAGAAAAATTAATGTTGTATTTATGGATGCCCGAAGCCAATGGGGTTTGGCAATGGTCAGAAGGGGATTTCTGGAAGCAGTCATCGACACTTGAACAGTTGATTCAGGAAATTCAGCCACATGCGGGAAAGGAAGCGGTTGTTTTCTTTCCGAGTCGTGATGTACAAATCATTCAGCAAAATTTTCCAAAAAACCAATATAAAAAACTTGGCCCAGACGGCGTAAAATATTTACTTGAGGAATATGTCATTTTGCCTTTGGATGCAATGAAAGTATTGCATCATTTTCAAAGTCCAGATGAATTAACGGTCATGGGGATTGCACATAGTGCAGTCGAAACGATGCAGCATGCTTTGACGCTAATTCCTGTAAAAGTTATTTCATTATTACCAGACTTTTTGGTCTTACCAAGTCCAGAATCAGGGCAACATGTTTTGGCAAATGTCAGCGGTCATTTATTGGTCCGAAATAATGAATATGTCGGTCAGTCTGTTGATGATTTGGCATTGTATTTAGATTATCAAATTGGTCAGCCGAACTATAAGATTTCAAATCTAAGTTCAGATCAGACGCATAGTCTTGAAGCCGCTGTAACGCATGATCACATTGAATCTTTTCATTATGAACTACCCAATATAAAAAAACCGAAACAACATCCACTCAATGTTTTGCCGAAAGCCAAAGCCAATAGTGGTGTGGGTGGCTATTGGAAAGCATGTGCAGCAGTTTTGGTCGCGGCTTTAATTACACAGTTTAGCTATGATGCAGTTCGTTGGTATCAATACAAAAAAGTGGCCAATATCACTGCGGCACAAGCGATTGATCAGTTTAAATATTGGTTTGGGCAAAGCTATCCTGTCACTGAACAAACGCTGAAAAGCCAGTTCGAGTCACAATTGCGTCAGAGTCAAACAGGCAATGCGCAGGCGCTGTCCTTACTGAGCCGTGTTGGTCCTGTTCTAATGCAAAACCAAATTTCTGCAAATCGTGTGAGCTATGAAGCCTCGATGATAAATATGGAGCTAAAAGCCAATTCGGCAGAAGTACTGCAAACCCTAACCAATCAATTAAAACAACAAGGTTTTAAAGTCGAATTAGGGAATATTCAACCAAGTGCCAACGGCGCGATTGGATTGGTGAAAATACAATAATGACAAAAATGGAAAACCTACAGCAACGTATAGATGGGCAAATTGAGCGCATCACTGATTATTTAGACCAACTGTCTACTCGTGAACGAGTTATGGTGATCTTTACCACGATTTTTGTTGTAGTGGCAGCGATTGGTTCGGCACTGTTTTATATGAACAAAGCTGCAAATTTTCAACAAAAGCGCGTGAATGAACTCAAAGATACTGTTGTTTGGATGCAAAGTAATGCCGTCACGATGAAACCAGCAGGTGATACACAACTGAGCGCGTTGGAAAAAGTTCAGCGTGTATCGCAACAACAGGGTTTATCCGTGGCATCTCAACAAGTCGGTGAGCAAATACAGATTGCAGTGATGCATGAAAATTATGCAATTCTGGCCAATTTTTTGACTCAATTGGTTCAAATGGGCTTAAGTATTGAAAAGATGGAATTAAGTTCTGAAGCGGGACAGGTCAAATTAACAGCGAGTGTACAATAATCGGTAAAAATAAAGATCTGCTAAGCATGGTGTTTTATTTGTGCTATGCCTATAATATGCCGACTTAAAAAGCAGTAGACTTTTATAGATATGTTGTATTCTCTAGCCCGCCCTTTGTTGTTTACTTTAGCACCAGAGCGTGCACATGAGCTGACATTATCGCTGTTGAAATCTTCTCACAAGATGGGAATGATGCGTCAAAACGTGGCGTCTAAACCAGTGACATGTATGGGAATCGAATTTCCGAATCCAGTTGGTTTAGCAGCCGGTCTTGATAAAAACGGTGCTTATATCGATGCGCTGGCGAGCCAGGGCTTCGGCTTTATTGAAATTGGTACAATTACACCACTTCCACAATCAGGTAACCCTGAACCGCGTTTATTTCGTTTACCGAAAGCAAAAGCCATTATTAACCGTATGGGCTTTAATAATGATGGCGTGGATCAGCTGATCGAAAATGTCAAAGCTGCAAAATTTAAGGGTGTACTTGGGATCAATATCGGTAAAAATGCAGTCACACCTGTTGAAAAAGCAGTTGACGATTATCTGATTTGTCTAGAAAAAGTTTATAACTACGCTTCTTATATTACGGTTAATATTTCATCTCCTAACACAAAAAATCTTCGCAGCTTACAAAGCGGTGATGCTTTGACTGAACTGTTAGAGACACTCAAGAAACGTCAACTCGAGTTGGCGGATGAAAATCAACATTATGTACCCTTAGTACTTAAAGTTGCACCAGATCTAGAACCAGAAGACATTAATTTTATTGCCCAACAATTGTTAAAATTTAAAATTGATGGTCTGATTGTTACCAATACGACTTTGTCACGTGAAGGTGTTGAAGGCCTTCCATATGGTGATGAAGCAGGTGGTCTATCCGGTGCGCCAGTCTTTGAAAAAAGTACGGCATGTTTGGCGGCTTTTGCTAAAGTATTAAACGGTCAAATTCCATTGATCGGTGTAGGTGGTATTTTGTCGGGCGCGGATGCTGTTGCGAAACAAAAAGCAGGAGCAAGCCTTGTACAAGTGTATAGTGGCCTCATATATACAGGTCCGACACTTGTAAAAGACTGCGTAGACGCATTGTAAATATCATGAATACCATTGATATCTTTATACTGATTATTTTGCTCATTGGAGGGCTTAACGGTTTGCGTCAAGGATTTGTAAAAGCCTTTGCGAACTTCATTGGATGGATTCTTGCACTTGTCATTGCGGCAAAGTATGCAACCGTCCTTGCACCTTCGATGACATCTTTAAGTACAGATCCAGTGGTACAAAAGATTGCCGCGTTCGCATTTATTGTATTGTTGATTGTAGTCATGACTTGGGTCGCTACATGGTTATTGAACAGTATTTTGAAAACATTAAAGCTTGGTCCGTTAAATCGACTGGCAGGTGGTGTTTTTGGAAGCTTAAAAGGATTGTTGGTGGTGCTGATCACTATGCAGGGGCTAGGTCCTTGGGTAGAAAGTTCACCACATTGGAAACAATCTAAAATGGTTCAGTCATTATTGCCATATGCGCCTTGGGCAACCGAATTGTCCAAAGATGCTGCAAATCAAGCACTTCATCATATTCAGTCTGAAGATGCTCAGAAATCTTCAGACCTCCCATCTGAGTCGCAGAACAAGCACGGACGTTCTGGATCGGGTGAGTCAACAAATAATCCTTTTTATTAACCCTAGCTTGTCTGCGAGGTTGCTATGTGTGGAGTAGTTGGTATAGCTGGTAAATCACCTGTTAACCAAATGTTGTTTGATGCGTTAACGATGTTACAACATCGTGGACAGGATGCAGCCGGGATCGTAACTTGTCAGGATGGTCGTTTATTCCTGCGTAAAGATACGGGTATGGTACGTGATGTGTTCCACACACGTCATATGCGTGCATTACAGGGTAATTATGGTATTGGCCATGTTCGTTACCCAACTGCTGGTTCTTCAAGCAGTGCTGAAGCTCAGCCATTCTATGTAAACTCACCTTATGGCATTACGCTTGCACATAATGGTAACTTAACTAATGCTGCTGAAATTCATGATGACTTGTTCAAGACTGACTTACGTCATATGAACACCGATTCAGACTCAGAAGTATTATTAAACGTATTTGCTCACGAATTGCAAAAACGCGCAAAACTTACACCAAGTGCTGAAGATGTATTCCACGTGGTATCACGTGTGCATGAACGTTGCAAAGGTGGTTATGCGGTTGTTGCTATGATCACCGGTCAGGGCCTTGTAGGTTTCCGTGATCCAAATGGTATTCGTCCATTGATCTACGGTTCGCGTGAAACTGAAAATGGTATGGAATATATCATTGCGTCTGAATCTGTCGCAATTACCGCGCTCGGCTTTAAGGTTGAACGTGATATTGCACCGGGTGAAGCAATTTATATTACTGCTGATGGCGTGATGTCGACCAAGCAGTGTGCAGTAGCCCCTGAATATCGTCCTTGTATCTTTGAATACGTATATTTTGCGCGTCCAGATGCGACTATTGATGGTATTTCAGTTTACAAAGCACGTTTGAAAATGGGCGAAAAACTTGCTCAGAAAATTCTACGTGAATGGGGTGATGAGCACGATATCGATGTCGTGATCCCAATTCCTGATACTTCACGTACTTCGGCGCTAGAACTTGCAAATACCTTAGGTGTGAAATTCCGTGAAGGCTTCATGAAGAACCGTTATATCGGTCGTACCTTCATTATGCCGGGTCAGCAACTTCGTAAGAAATCTGTGCGTCAAAAGCTTAACCCTGTAGAGCTAGAGTTCCAAGGCAAAAACGTACTTTTGGTCGATGACTCGATTGTACGTGGTACGACTTGTAATGAAATCATTCAAATGGCACGTGATGCGGGTGCGAAAAAAGTATTCTTTGCATCTGCTGCACCGATGGTGAAATATCCAAACGTGTATGGTATCGATATGCCAGCCAAATCTGAACTGATTGCGTCAGAACGTAGCGTTGAAGAAATTCGTGAAATTATTGGTGCTGATCGCTTGATTTTCCAAGACTTGGAAGATCTGAAATCTGCAGTACGCACCAAGAAAGTCCCTGAGTTACAAGACTTTGATTGCTCGGTATTTGATGGTAAATATGTGGCAGGCGGTATTGATGCTGAATATTTGGCAGCTTTAGAGCGTAAGCGTAATGACTCTGCAAAAAATGAAAAGCCAGCTTATATCGATGTTAACATTGATGCAGCTTCTGTGGATTTAACAGGTGTTCGCGAAGAATAATCTGCTGAAAACACACTGAAAAAGCGGGAATTTCCCGCTTTTTTCATTTATGATGAGCAAACAAAAGACAATGTAGCTTAAGGGTATTACATTGAGACGTGTGGGTTATGATTTTATAAAAAACAAAAATATGTTTTGGCCTGTCACCATGTGTATGGCGGCAGTGTTTTTGACCGTCGCAATTATTAATGTAATTGTCGGTTTAATTGTGGATTATTGTGATTCCACTCAGTCTATCTATTGGCATGTCCTTAGCCCATTTTTAGTGGCTGCTGTACTGCTGATTATGTTGGTTTCAGTTCTCTATGATTTTTACACCTTTCGTTTAGGTGGTTATTCACTTGCCAAACAATTAGGTGCGCGTCGTCTCAGTCTGATAGAAAGTATTCCTGAAGAAAGTGTTGCACTGCGTATGACTGAGCAGCTGGCAGATACTTTTTTAATCGATACTCCTGCACTTTATGTCCTACCTGATGAAGTGGGTGTGAATGCGCTCACCGCTGGTTTTAGCCCTCGAGATACATCGATCATTTTAACCTGGGGTGCCTTACAAACCCTAGATGAGATGGAAATGTATGGTTTGCTGAGCCATGAATTTAATAAGATCTTGTCGGGGGAAGCTGCTGAAAATACCCGTTTGAAAATCTTATATAGCGGTTTGACGACCTTTAGTCAGTGGGGCAGTAAAATTGCAAAACGTGGTTTCTATAAAAATGGACAAGCACGGGACAATAAGTTTGAAACGCTCTTTGTAGCGATTGGCGCAGTTATTTGGTTGATCGGTAGTTTAGGTGTTTTGATTTCCCGCTTTATTAAATATATCTCTTTGGGTTCTCGAACCTATCGTAATGACCAGAAAACTAAACGTCTGATTCAAAATGATGCCAATATTCAAACCTTATTAAGGATTTATGTGCATCATTCAGGTTCGCAAATTCATAGTGAATATGCGGAATCGATTTCTCATATGTGTTTTGCAAACTCACTCAGTCCGCAAAACTGGATGAATATTCACCCAAGTATTGAACAGCGTATTTTTGAATTAAATCCGGCGCTCATTCATGACCTGCAACTAGAAAATTTAAAAAAACTGCGAAACCAGCCGCTATTTTATTTATTCCGTTCACTAGAAGAAGCTAGTCCAGATGTTGCAACACCATGGAACTCGCCACAACCATTACCTTTACTGCGCTTGTCACCGATTAGTTTTGCGATACGAGATGCAATTAAACCGTTGAACCCCGAGATTCGTGAAAATTGGCAGCGGCCTGAATTGATCCAACGTGCCTTGCAAACAGCAACGGGTTCGCGTGAGGTGATGGTTGCTATTTTAATGATTCGTCAGTATCGAGAGTTTATTCCGACTGAAGCTGAAGTGAGTCGTGCGATTGTAGATGCATTATTGAATCTTGATGGTCGTGTGCATATCTCAATTTTTCATGAGGCATGTAAAAATATTGGCACCATGCCTGCGACAATTTCTCGGCAGTTCTTAACCAAGCTGGCCAAGATTATTCAAGAAGATGGTGAAATTGGATTACTCGACGCCTTACTACTTGAAACAGTGAAATATGAGTTGAATCTGTTGCCTGCACATACACCTACGTCTTTAGAAGATGTAAAACCGAGTATTGTGCGTTTGATTGATGCCTTGTTGCATGTGCAACAAATTAACAGTGACAACCAACTCGAAGTGCGTGAAAAAATCCTCAATCGAATCTTAACGAAAGAAGAACTTGAGTTCTATCGCGATATATCTGATGAGCCAATTGATTTGGCTGAAATCCTAAATGATATTTCTGGGCTGCTGCTGCGTGAGCGGTTAAGCATTCTTGGGGTTGCTGAAATATGTTTATGGAATGATCGAATTATCACGCAAGATGAGTTGGATGTTTTGCAACTATTATATTGGCGTATTGGATTTGAATCAGCTGAGATAGTTGAACTAATGCAAAAGAAAAATAGTTTGATGATCGTATAATTATTTATAGCGGCTTGATTTATGAATAAATTGTTTAATTTTAAGTCAAAATTAGTCTGAGCAATTCTAAAGAATCTTTAAAGAAATAGTATGATCTAATTGATTTATAAAAGTTCAGCAAAACAGAGTGAATCCCGTTAGAATATCAAGCCTTGAATAGGTGAAAATGAAAGCATGATTGGGCATCAGCGAAGCATAATGGCGGCAATGGGAATTGATGTATGGATTCCTCAGGCGGCACCGTGTCAGCAATTTAGCTCAAATATCTGGCGAGATCAGGCGGCTCCTGAAATAGTCTCTGAAATTCTACTCAAAAATGAGCCTCAGCCAACGCCTGTTTCATCACAGACTGAGCTTAAAAACAACGTTGATGTTGTTGTAAATCAACCTGTAGAAGCACCTAAGGATGAACCAAAGGTTTTTGAACATGTTGAAGTTCGTCCGATTGTTCAAATCCCTTCGTTTAACTTAGAAGCCATCTGTTTAATGCACTGTGTCATTGTCATTGATGCCACCGAATTAACTGCAGAGCAGCAAGTTTTGTGGAGCAATATTCAGCGCGCAGTCAGTGCCGATTTCTTTGCTTTACAGTGGCCATTTGGTTGGGTGGATTTGCAAGATGGTCGTGGTGCAGCATCTTATGTGCAGGGCTTTATTGATGCGATGAGCTTGGATAAAAATGTTATTTGCTTAGGCGATATTCCGCATTTAGAGCATGCGAAGGTGTATCCATTGGCATCTTTACAGCAAATGATTGAACAGCCTTTATTGAAAAAACGCTTATGGCAATTTATGCAAAATAAGGCAGGACAAAATACTTAAATTACGTAAATGGAAAATTTATGCAAAAAAAAGTAGTGGTTTTTAGTCAAATAGATCAAGAAATAATTCAACGTTTAGAACAGCAATTTAAAGTTTTCCAAATTAGCCCTAAATTGGGTGATGTGAATCAGCAAATTCTTGAGCATTCAAAAGATGCTGACGCCATGATCGGTGCGGGACGTTTGTTGAATGCTTCGAATTTAGAGCATGCATCACAATTAAAAGTCATCTCAAGTGTAAGTGTCGGTTATGATAACTATGATCTTACATTTTTAAACCAAAAAAATATATGGTTGAGCCATACTCCGCATGTATTGACGGAAACTACAGCAGATTTAGCCTTTACCTTGCTGATGAGTGCAGCACGGAAAGTGCCTGTATTGGATCAATGGACCAAACAAGGGCAGTGGAAGCGTACAGTGGGCCCTGAGCAATTTGGCATGGATGTCTTTGCTAAAACCATCGGAATTATTGGCTTAGGACATATTGGAGCAGCGATTGGGCGTCGTGCTCGCTACGGCTTTAATATGAATGTGCTCTATCATAATCGCCGGGAAAAAATTGAATTGGCTGAATCTTTATCAGCGCAATATTGCGATTTGGATGATTTGTTGCAACGTGCTGACTTTGTGGTCGTTGCAGTGGATTTAAATGCAGAATCGAAAGCTTTAATTGGTGAGCGTGAGTTGGCCTTGATGCAATCACATGCGGTATTGGTCAATATTTCACGGGGTTCAGTGATTGATGAAGCCGCATTAATCGATGCATTAAGTCGTGGTCAAATATTTGCAGCAGGCTTAGATGTGTATGAGCAAGAGCCACTTC
The DNA here is from genome assembly GCF_013418345.1 of Acinetobacter sp. YH12144. Lineage (NCBI taxonomy): Bacteria > Pseudomonadati > Pseudomonadota > Gammaproteobacteria > Moraxellales > Moraxellaceae > Acinetobacter > Acinetobacter sp. YH12144. Next base: position 97,607 of record NZ_VPCD01000008.1, read on the forward strand.
AAGAATCCCCTTTATTTACATTAGCCAATGTCGTGACATTGCCCCATGTGGGTTCAGCAACAGCGGCAACCCGTAAACGTATGGCAGAGTTGGCTTATCAAAATTTAGTGGATGTTTTGGTACATGAGCGCGCGCCGCGCTATGTGGTCAATCCAAAATTTGAATAAACAATCACAACAGTTTTCTCCATAATTCACCAAAATTCAATGCTATATTCGATGAAGTACGAATATGAAATTTAGAGAATAGACTTTGAAAAAGATTTTACTGGCATGTGGTCTCGGGCTTTGTTCGACATTGGCGCAGACGCAGTCCGTAGATTTTAGTTCATCCCCACAATTTTCTGTGCCTGAAATAGGTAGTGGCGTCGGCTTGTTGGATCAACAAAAAGAGCGTGCCATTGGCGAGAAGGTGTATCGTGAGGTGCATCGTCAACTTCCTGTGACTGAAAATCCGTGGATGGAAGATCGTCTTTTATCTGTCTTTACGCATATTTTGAGCCAAACCCAACTCAACCAACCGGTCGGTTTGTTATTAATTAATGATCCACAAATTAACGCTTTTGCTGTGCCGGGAGGTTTATTTGCATTAAATGCTGGATTAATTAATTCAGCTCGCAACATGGATGAAGTGGCAGGGGTGATGGCGCATGAAATTGCACATGTCTCACAACGTCATTACAGTCGTTCACAAGAAGCTTTTAAAGGGCAAGGTTTATTGTCACTAGCCGGTATTTTGGTCGGAGCCTTGGTGGCCTCACAGGCAGATGGTGATGTCGGTGCGGCTGTAATGATGGGTTCACAAGCCGCTTTGATGGATAAACAGCTAACCTATAGCCGCAATCAAGAACGTGAAGCAGACCGCATCGGGATGCAGTATATGTACCGTGCAGGATACAATCCGCAAAGCATGGCTGACTTTTTTGAAGTGATGCATCGCTCTACGAGTCGAGTGAGCTTTCTGCCTGATTTTTGGTTGACACATCCTTTAACCACGGAACGTATGAGCGAGGCGCGCTTACGTGCCAATCAGTTGCCTCAAGTTAAAACTAGTTTGGTTGATCAAGATTTTGAAATTCTGCGCTGGTATAGTCGAGTACTCTCAGGTCAGGTAACTGAATTGCAATTAAATACAATGGTGGCACAAAAGAATTATGCAGCTGAGTTGGCTTTGGTGAGCTTGCATATTAAACAAGGTGACTTTAGTGCTGCTCAAAAGTTATTAAATGAAGCAGCAAAACAAAATGCATCGCATGCACTTTTTACTATTTTGCAGACCGATGTGCTGTTGGGCCAAAATAAAGCAGCCGATGCCGTGAACGCTGTGAAAAGTTCGGCAATCATCATGCCTGAAAATCGTGCATTAAATTATAAATATGCAGAGGCTTTGATTCGAAACAAAGAATATGCGCAAGCACAACTGATTCTACAGCGATTTTTACAAGCGAACCCACGTGACTTGAGTGGTTGGCGACTGATGTTGCAAATGGCTGATGCAGACAAAGACGCAAGCTTCCGTTCTATTAATGTGCTGCGCTATCGAGCTGAAGTAGAGTATTGGGGCGGGGATGAAGAACGTGCGATTAAATCTTTGCTACAGGCGCAGCGCATCACCAAAGACTCGAAAAGTCTTTCTGCAAAAATCAAGCAGCGTGTAGACGAAATGCAAAATGAACGGAAATTAAAAATATAAAGATTTCAACTGTGATGCACTTATCTATGTCGATTATAAAGTGCAAATTGTAGTTTTAGTGGCTTAGATTAATCAGTGTAAACTAGCTGGATGTAAAAAGTTTATGATTAAGAACTTACAAATGAAAAATATGATTTTGGCGGCCTGTCTGTTGGGCTTAGCAACGAATATTGCAGCAGCTAGCGCAGAACAATATGTGATTGCTGTGAATGATATTAACGAAAAATATAAAACTGATGTACGCCAATTTTTTAGTCAGTTAGACCCGCAGCAACAGGGATTTAAAGCAGACCAGCAAGTGAAATACTGCGGTATTGTTCAGACTTATGTGAATGATCTTTATCGTGCTGCAGACGAAAATCGTGCATTTTTAGATCGTGAGTACCGTAATATGAATAAGCAGGATGTGATTCAGCAGGTGATCGCATCAAAAGAGATGCAATTATTAAAAAAATATAATGTGCAGTGTGCCCTAAATTAAAATTGGTTTTACAAACATTTTAAATCATTGCGAGAAACTGAAAAAAATGAAACTCGATGATTTTGATATAAGTCATGGCAGAATCACGCTTCAGTTGATTCAGCGTCACGATGCAAAAGCACTTTATGAAGCGATCTGTCAAAGTATAGAGACCTTACGAATGTTTCCTGCAAGTTTGGCTTGGTCCTTACAAGAACCTAATTTAGATGCTTCATTGGCATTTTGTGATTCGAGAGTGTTGGCTGCGTTAAATCAGGAAAATTTTGTTTATGTGATTCGTGAGCAACAGTCGCATAACTTTCTAGGTGTCATGGATATTCATCAAATCAATTGGATGGAAAACCAAGCTAACGTTGGGTTTTGGGGAAATGTTGAATTTAAAGGGCAGGGTTTGATGACAGAAGCTTTGCAGTTATTTGTGGATCAATTATTGAATGATCTAGGATTTCAGCAATTAAACGCTTTTGTAGATGTAGAAAACAAGCAAGCACGACGTCTATGTGAACGAGCAAATTTTAAATTGATTGAAATCGAACAAGCTGCAATTCAAAATCCAGTAGATGGAAGTTGGCGAGATATTTGTAAGTATGAAATCGTTAGATAAGAAAGAAAATTATAAATGATGAATAAATTTGAATTTGGATAATTTGGCTATTTAAGTCATCAGCGTACTTAAATAGACCAAATCAAACAATATAGATGAAAGATTAAGAGAGTTTCGCTTTAATTTTAGCTGAAACTTGTGCAGGATCGGCACGTCCGGCTATGAGCGGACGTAGAGAGTTCATCACCTTACCCATATCTTTCATGCTAGTAGCTTCTTGCGCAGTAATTGTTTGCGCAATGATGGAATCAAGTTCTTCCTCAGTCATAGCTTCTGGTAGAAATTGAGATAACACCTCAATCTCGGCTTGTTCCTTACTAGCTAAATCATCTCGATTTGCACCTAAAAAGGCTTTAACCGATTCTTTGCGTTGTTTGATTTGCTTTTCAATGACCGCAAGAACTTGCTTATCGTCAAGCTCTATGCGCTCATCGACTTCGATTTGCTTGATTGCTGCCTGTAGACTACGTATTACCGTTAACTTGTCCATTTCTTTAGCACGCATAGCGGCTTTTAAAACTTCAGTTATTTGGTTTTTTAAAGTAGTCATTTATCTTGTCCAGGTTAGTCAATCAATCACAAATTAATCTTAGTAAAGGCGAGTAGTACGTACTGATTCGCGAGCCAATTTCTTTTGGTAGCGTTTAACAGCAGCAGCTTTTTTACGTTTACGTTCTTGAGTTGGTTTTTCGTAGAATTCACGTTTACGAACGTCAGCAAGAACACCCGCTTTTTCGCATGAACGTTTGAAACGACGGATAGCTACGTCTACTGGTTCGCCTTCTTTCAATTTAACTTGTGGCATGAAGAATCCTCATTAAGTTATGGATAAGATCTCGGGTCGAATTACCCTTGATCACAAGTGAAGGTCAGTATTTTACTCATTTACATCTCATATCACAAGTCTATAATAGGTTTCGCAATATTTTGAAATGGGCAAAAGGCAGTTTAATGATCGTTTTAGGCTTGGAAACTTCGTGTGATGAAACAGGACTCGCACTCTACGATAGTGAGCAAGGATTACGCGGACAAGTATTGTATAGCCAAATCAAACTGCATGCAGAATATGGTGGTGTGGTACCTGAATTAGCTTCACGTGACCATGTGCGTAAGTTAATTCCGTTATTAAAACAACTGCTTGAAGAAAGTAAAGTTGATAAATCAGAAATTGATGCCATTGCATATACTCGCGGGCCGGGCTTGATGGGTGCATTAATGACAGGCGCATTGTTTGGTCGTACGTTGGCATTTGCACTGAATAAACCTGCAATTGGTGTACATCATATGGAAGGTCATATGTTGGCGCCGCTGTTGTCTAAAACTCCACCAGAATTTCCATTTGTGGCACTTTTAGTCTCTGGGGGACATACTCAATTGATGGCTGCTTATGGAATTGGTCAATATGAATTATTGGGTGAGTCGATTGATGATGCAGCAGGTGAGGCATTCGATAAAGTCGCTAAAATGATGGGTCTACCATACCCAGGTGGTCCAAATATTTCGAAATTGGCGATCAATGGCGACATCAATGCCTTTGAATTTCCACGTCCAATGCTACACCAAGGTTTAGATTTTTCATTTAGTGGTTTAAAAACTGCCGTTTCAGTTCAATTGAAAAAAGTTGAAGGCGAAGGTCGTGAGGCGGATATCGCTGCATCTTTCCAAGAAGCGTTGGTTGATACATTGGTGAAAAAATCAGTCAAAGCCTTAAAACAAACTGGTTTAAAACGTTTAGTTATTGCCGGTGGTGTAAGTGCAAACAAGTGTTTACGTGAGCGCTTAGAAGCTGATTTGGCAAAAATCCGTGCAAATGTGTTTTATGCAGAACCTGCACTGTGTACAGATAATGGCGCAATGATTGCATTTGCTGGTTATCAGCGTCTTAAAGCGGGCCAGCATGATGGTTTGTCTGTTACGACTACACCGCGTTGGCCGATGACGGAATTAGGTAATCCAAACGAAGCGTAAAAATCGTTTAAAAAGGAGGCTAAATTAGCCTCTTTTTTTTATTGTGTGTTTCAAAAAAGAGACTGTGGTTTTAGAACAATATTGTGGATATGATGGCTCAATAAATAATTAGAGCCATGTGAAATAATGACAAAAAATAATGAAGCTTTGGATCAATCAAAACCAAATCAAAGTCATATTGACCTAAAGAAATTTTATAAAGGTGTTTCTTTACCCTATGAAACTTTGGATATCCACAATATTCCAGATGAGGCAAAACAAGACCATTTTATTGAAATTCATTGTGGAGGTTTTGGGTCGGAAATTTTCTCACATCCCACTCAAAAATATCAATTTTATGCTCTTACGGATCGAGGTCCGAATACAACCTATGATGTGAATGGAGATAAAGGCAAGATATTCTTAGATCCAAGCTATACGCCAAAAATCAGACTTTTTGAATTGCAGCTCGATGGATCGATTAAAAAATTGAAAGAAATATTACTCAAAGATCCAACTGGGAGACCTATAACAGGTTTGCCAAATCAGCATTTCGGTGCAACAAAAGAAGTGGCTTATGATCAAAATGGTGTGGTTTTAGCAATTGGCACAGATGAATATGGCTTAGATTCTGAGGGTTTGGTTGCATTAAAAGATGGCACATTTTGGGTGAGTGATGAATATGGGCCTCATCTCGTTCATTTTAATAGCGAAGGCGTGGAAATAGACCGTATTAATGCATACAAATAAGATGAGCGTTGCAAGTCGGGTTATTTTCTTCCAAATGCATTTGCCAATCGTAAGCAAAATCGAGGGATGGAAGGTTTGACGATTACACCAGATCAAAAAAAATTGGTCGGCATCATGCAGTCGACGATGAGTAATCCAGATTCATCAGTCACAACGTCAGACTTGGTTCGTATTGTGGTGGTCAATTTAGACGATGGGTCAATTGCACAATATTTATATCGGCAAGAACTTAGGTCAAACTCAAATACAGCTATTGTTGCGCTGAGTGAGACATGCTTTTTAGTAGCTGAACGTGATGATGATTTTTATAAAGATAATTCAAACGCTTTTAAACGAATCTATAAAATATATCTCGATGCGGCGACAAACCTAGAAAAAGTTCAACTAAGTGATCATTTTCAGCAAAATGAATCTTTAGGATTGCTCATTGATGGGCAAACACTTGAACAATATCTGCTTAATGATGGTTGGGAAGCACTCAAAAAGTTAAATATTTTGCCTGTGGCAAAGAGCTTAGTTGTCGATTTAGTCGAAACTTTACATTATCCACACGATAAAGTTGAAGGCTTGAGGGTGATTGATGAACAGCATTTGGCAATTATAAATGATGATGATTATGGTTTTACAGAAACGGATGGGATCTTGGAGCAAAAATACCTTGATGCGGAGAAAAGTGTGATTGATTGCAATACCTTATATGTGATTGGTCAACTCAATTTAGCGCCATAAGTGGTGTGTTCTTAATGATTTTCAAGCAATTGGTTCAATCAAGAGTTTATTAGCATTTAAAAGCAGCCAACGAGGATGTGGCTGCTTTTAGCTGAAATTGTCTGACTTGCTTTGCAGAACTTATATTTTCAGATCATAAAAATATTGTAGACGTTATTTTTCCAAAGCCTTTAGATTTTCAGACCCAATCCAATGCTTTGAAAACTGATAAGCAGCACGGCCTGAACGCTGCCCACGAGACTGACACCATCTTAAGGCTTCAGCACGAACTTCGCTGGTCATGGCTAAATCAGCCTTGGCAAGATAGTGTTCCACAATTTCGAGATATAAATTTTGATCCATTGGGTAGAACGAGAGCCAAAGTCCAAAACGGTCAGAAAGGGATATTTTTTCTTCGATCGCTTCTTGTGGATGGAGCTCAGTATATTGAGGAACATCTACCTTAGTTACAGGTGTATTTTCATGCATGAATTCAGGTAATAAATGACGACGGTTGCTCGTAGCATAAATTATAAAATTACTTGAACCTGACTGTAATGAACCATCTAAAACACTTTTTAAACTGCGATAGTTTTCATCTTCAGCATTGAATGCCAAATCATCACAATATACGATAAATTTTTCAGGACGATTTTCAATTAACTTTTGAATTTCTGGCAAATCAGATAAATCATCACGCTCAATTTCAATTAAACGTAAACCTTGGTCTGCATAATGGGTGAGCAGAGCACGGACGATGGATGATTTACCTGTACCACGAGAGCCAGTGAGTAAAACATCATTGGCAGGTAAGCCTTTTAAAAACTGTAAAGTGTTTTGAATCACTTTTTCTTTTTGACGTTCAATTCCTTTTAAATCTTCTAAATACATGACTTTGGGCTGTTGAATGGCTTTAAGCTGTTTATCTTGCCATTTAAACGCGATACTCGAAAAATCGGGTGCTTGTTTAAGCTCAGGCAAACTGTGCTGTAGTTGTAAGAGTACAGTAGATAGCGATTGAAGGATGTTGTCAGGTAAATCAATTGTAGCCATGATAAGTCAGCTTGTCGTGTCTTGTTGTTGGTTAGTATATGACAGCAGTGTACATCAATAATGCAGTTATAATTGCTGAAATATGTCAAAGTTAAATGATTGTTCTGGCAGATCTGCGCTATTCGAACAACCAAAAAGTTGTTATAAATCTAGCCGAGTGAACAGTTTAAAATGTGCTGAGGGATAGTCATGTTGTTTACAGAGTTTTCAAAAAGTATTAATCCACATCAGGCATATCGGATAAAAAAATTAAAGCGTCAGCTCGACCGTGCTGAATGTTATGAAGAATGGAAAGATATCGCACTTAAAATAGATGAAGAATCGGGTGCGCAAGAATGGAAACTCGATAATAGTTCACCGTATTTTGATGCAGAAATTATTACTCATCGTTTAGGGTTGCTGAGACGATATCGAGCTCAGAAACGTACTCGAGATTTGATGTATATTTTAAGTGAAGGTTTAACTTATGATGTGGGCAATATTGCCCATCCCTTGCTGTTTACAGTAGCCTACGTCGGCACCAAAAAAATTATTGAAGACTATGTTGATGAGGTGAGTCAAAGTTTGGCTTTTATCGCATCCGAAGAATGCGTTTGTCTCAATGCCGCACAAAAAATTGAATTTTTTGAACAAAGCCAAAAAGCGTATGGTCAACCTGTTTTGATGTTTTCAGGCGGTTCAACTTTAGGTTTGTTTCATACCGGTGTGTGTAAAGCACTGATGGAACAAGATTTAATGCCAAAAGTTCTGTCTGGTTCCAGTGCTGGCGCCATTATGACCGGGATGTTGGGTGTATCTAAACCGTCAGAATTTACCAATTTATTAAACGGACAAAACTTCTTTAGTGAGGCATTTCACTTTCGTAAATTGACTGAGTTAGTGCAGGGTAATGGCGGTTTGGCAGATGTAAAATATCTGAAAAAGTTTTTGGTTGAAAACTTAGGTGACTTAACTTTTGCCGAAGCATATAAGCAATCAGGTCTACATATCAATGTGGCAGTTGCGCCTTATGATGCATCACAAGATGCAAGAATTATGAATGCGTATACCTCACCCGATTTGTTGGTATGGAGTGCGGTGTTGGCATCTTGTGCAGTGCCTATTCTATTTCCACCGGTACGACTGACCAGTAAGCGTTATGACGGGCAATTTACGCCATATATGTCGGCTACACGTTGGGTGGATGGTAGTGTGCGCAGTGATTTCCCACAGGAGAAAATGGCGCGTCTATATAATATTAATTATAGTATCGCCAGTCAGGTCAATCCGCATATTGTGCCATTTATGCAGGATGATGCTTCACGTTTTCGTAAAAGCATGTTGAGTTGGCCTGAGCGGATCGTTCGTCGTCAAGGCAAGGTGATTAGTAAAGGGGTGATGGATTTTGCCCGTGAGCGTGCAGGAAGTATTCCACCGGTAAGACGTTTGCTTGATCATGGTTATGGTGTGGTGGATCAGCGTTATTATGGTGATGTCAATATTGTTGGGAAATATGGCTTAAGACACTATAGTTATATGTTGCAAAATCCGCGACCTTATCTGTTTAAGGTCTTGCAGCGTGAAGGTGAAAGAGCCACATGGCCGAAAATTTCATTAATCGAAACGCAAGCCCGCATCGGTAAGACCATTCAGCATTGTTTGGAATTATTAAATTATCAAAATGCACCCAATCAACGCCATGCAGAATTTATTGCGGTTTAAATCCACAGATTTAACGCAAATCATTTATGAGCCAAAAACCAAATCCAAAAGTTTGGTTTTTGGCCGTCGTCTATATCAATTTCAATTCAATCAACAACTTTATTGGCTCAAGGCGCAAGTCAGTAACAGCAGCCTTGAACATGCAGCTAGTTTTGGTCATGAAATTGAGCTGTATAAACTATTCAGTCAAGCGTCTAGACAAAACAGCATCACGTTACCTTTTCAAGTGATAAAAGAGAAGCATCTCAGTATTCAGCAAGAGCCTATTGATCACTTATTAATACTGCCCAATGCTGAGCCTTGGTTCTTACAGCCTGTATCGAATTTGAGCATTGAGCAGGTGAGGCAAGTGCTATGGCAAGCAATCGATGTGGTTGAACGATTAAGCTTGCACGGTTGGATACATGCAGATTTAAAACAAGAGCATTTTGTGAATTGGCAAGGGCAGTGCAGACTCATCGACTTTGAGCAAGCGCTCCCGTTGGCTGTTGACCAGCAAAATGCCTTAACTGCGACACCACGTTATATGGCTCCAGAACTTTTCCATGGACAAGCAAAATCTTTGCACAGTGATATCTATGCGCTGGGGATTATTTTCTTGGAATGGCTGACATCACAGCGTTTAGAGGCGAAAAACTATCAAGATTGGGCCTATTTACATTGCCAACGCTTAAAGCTTGATCTGCCAATGCAATATCAAGGGTTTAGTCAGCTATTGCAACACATGTTGATGAAGCAAAAAAATGACAGATTGGTGGATTTTTATCGCTTAAAAAGCGACTTAGTTGCTGAATTTGCTTAAGAAAAATACAAAAAAAGCACTATTGTTTTTTATTTAAACAAACAAGATGCTTTTTTATAAAAAAGGCTTGTCATGTAGGGGTGATCTCTATAATATACACAGCCATCGGGGACGTGGCGAAATTGGTAGACGCACTGGATTTAGGTTCCAGCGCCGCGAGGTGTGAGAGTTCGAGTCTCTCCGTCCCCACCACTGAATTACTAAACATGAGTTTGGTAATGAAGGTCACAGAGGATTGGTGTAATGGTAGCATGACGGTCTCCAAAACCGTTCGTCAAGGTTCGAATCCTTGATCCTCTGCCAAGTTTTAAAAAGTCTGACATTGTCAGCAACCCTGTTGGGGACGTGGCGAAATTGGTAGACGCACTGGATTTAGGTTCCAGCGCCGCGAGGTGTGAGAGTTCGAGTCTCTCCGTCCCCACCACTTAATTTATTAAGTTGCCAAATAAACAGGTTTTTAAAACAAATTAAAGTCTGACATTGTCAGCACCCGAGTTGGGGACGTGGCGAAATTGGTAGACGCACTGGATTTAGGTTCCAGCGCCGCGAGGTGTGAGAGTTCGAGTCTCTCCGTCCCCACCATTAGATTAAGCAAGGTTTTATACCTTGCTTTTTTGTTTTTGAAATTCGAAAAAATCAGTGTCCCAAACGTGGTTTTTTTGAAAACATAATCTAATGAAAGATGATGAACCAAGAGATACAGCAAGATGTCTAATCTTGCTTTTTTATTGTCTGAAATTTATCTCGTTAAAAATGAGTCAGTAAAACAAAGGTGAAAAAAAGCCCGCATATACGGGCAAATTTAGAAATGCGGATTCGAATTAAATCATTTATTTCAAATCGTTCGAATAAATTATAGAGAAGATTACGCCTTTAGATGATCTTCAAACTCTTCACCGAGCTGCATGGCCAAAGCATTACCAGACAAATCTACAGTCACTAGACCATATTCTTTTTTAAAACTGAATGTAAATCCACGATTATCTGCCAGTGTACGAACAGAATATCCTAACTTTTCTAACCAAAGACGGAAGGCAACTAAATTTTTTGCTTTAACCACTTTTTTCACGAGCGAACTCCTTATCAATCATTAAAATATTAAATAGGGGTGTCAAAATATTTTTTAAAGGGGAAATGGAAAACTTTTATTTAAAATATGAAATTTTGATGGATAAATAAACAGATTATCGGCTTATAAATTGTATAAATTCATTTAACTCGCTGTTTTATAACAATCTAAACTTAATGTAAGTAAATATAACGTATTTTGAAAATTTGGGTTTTAATTGCTGGCTTAAAATCTATCCTATGCCTATAGAGAAGCTGTGTGCAAAATAAGCGATGACTTAACTTAGAAAGTATAGTGGATTAGGTGTGCAGTATTGATTGCAAATAAAGACTTGTTCACAGCCAAATTAACTGGATAGGTGAGCATGCAAAGCTATTTCACATCAAGATTTGTCGAAATGCTTTTATACTATATCCCATCGATATAAATAGATTGAACGCATGCAAAACATTGAGCACGATGTCAAAGCAAAAATTGAACAGATGCAACAAGCAGGGCAGACGCCTGTTGCGGTGATGCTTGGACATGAAGATTGGTTGGTCTTTTCGGAGCAATCCAAAGTGGCATATACGCCTTTTGGCAGTGCGCGACGTTATCAGCCTGCATTAGGTGGTTTATTGATGGTACGTATCGATGAAATGCAAGCCGTACGAGTTGTGACTCAAGCCGAATTGGATGATTTTGCTGCAACCAATCAAATTTTATAAATAAAATGATGAATCGGCCCGAAATATTCATCACAAATAAAACAGTTTATTTGTGATGAAATCTTAAATGCTTATAACTCGCAATCCAATTAAAAATTGTCTTTGAGTTCTCTTAAGCGCTGAAACGCTTCAACACTTTCTGCACGTAAAAATGGATTGGTTTCTAGTTCTAATTCAATGCTGCTTGGCAAAGTACATTTCCCGAGCATGCGTAGGGATTCAACCTCATCAAACCGCTGTTGTATGGCAAGGTTGTCAGGTTCAACATGCCGCGCAAACTGCGCATTCGATAGGGTGTATTCGTGAGTACAATACACTTGAGTTTCAGCAGGGAATGCGGCTATACGGTTCAAGGAATCGTACATTTGTTGAAAGGTGCCTTCAAATACACGTCCACAGCCCATAGCAAATAATACATCGCCACAGAAAAGTGTATGAATGTCATCGATAAAATATACGATATGACCGAGGGTGTGGCCGGGCGTTGCTGTTATTTCAACTTCAAGACCATGAAATTCAAAACGGTCATTATGATCGAGAGGAAAATTCACCCATGGAATACGGCTTAATTCTGCACGGGGGCCGTAAACGGCAATGTTTTTATTTTGAATAAGTTCAGGTACACCACCGACGTGATCTTTATGCCAATGCGTTAGCCAAATTTGCGTAAGATTGAGCTGATGTTCCTGACAATAGCGCTCGACCAAAGCGGCTTCAGTAGGATCTACTGCAATGACATCATGGCTTTCGGTGTGTTCAAGCAGCCAAATATAATTTTGCAGTGAATTTTTGACATCCAATGTATGTATTTTAAACGCCATATCCATTCATTCAATATTTTAAATTAAGTTAAAGTTAGCATGAAAATGCTCAAAAGGTATGATTATCGATTTTCAACCCTAAATAAACGACAGAGTTCATAGCGCTATTTTAGTCTGGTGTCTCGTCTACAGATACAGGATTACCAATGGTATAAAAGTGCCCGCCAGCAACATGATGTAGGCTTTTCCATTCATCTGCTACTTCATGATAATACCAATGTCCGTTACGGAAGACGCGGTCGTCTGCATAAGCAGCAATGACTTCGCCGATAAACAGATCATGTGCTTGTTGATTGTGAGGTTCAGGAATAAGTTTGCACAGTAGCCAAGCAGCACAACCTTCAACCACAGGAATATCAGAGGCATTAAATTGAAATAATTCCACGCCACATTGGCGTAATTTTTCTGGCGCATCACGTTGGCTCATCATGCCAAGTGCATAGACCATTTTGAGTTGTTTCAGTGTCGGTACTTGTAAGGCGAAATAACCTGAATTTTCAATAATCTCACGTGTTTTAGTTGATTTATCCAGTACTACCGTCACTTTTGCAGGGTTGAACTCTAAGGCGCATGCCCATGTTGCAGTCATCACACCAGTATGGGTTTGATCCTGAGCAGAGACGAGCACAGTCGGGCCATGATTTAAAAGTCGGTATGATTTTTCTAAAGGAACAGGGTGAATATGCGTTTTCAAAATTGTACCTATATTTAAGTGCATCTAAAACTTAGATGTTTTATTAAAAAGTGCTGTTACATAGCATATAACGCATGAAATATTTTCAAAAGCCTTTAATATAAATCACTAAATCAGGAGTTCTATCAATGAAAATGTATCAAGTGGACGCATTTACCCAAGTGTTATTTAAAGGCAACCCAGCGGCGGTTTTGGTGTTGGATGAATGGTTAGATGAACACTTGATGCAACAGATTGCTTTGGAAAATAATCTGTCTGAAACTGCATTTGTGAAAAAAATCGACAGCAGCAATTATGAAATTCGTTGGTTTACGCCGACCACTGAAGTGGATTTTTGTGGACATGCGACATTGGCCAGCAGTTATGTGCTTTTTGAGTTTTATACTGTAGAAAAAAACATCCAATTTCATGTCAAAAATCTCGGTATTTTTAGCGTAAATAAAGCTGAAGATGGAAAAATTCTGATGAATTTCCCTGTGCGTCGGGCACAGGTCGTGAGCGAATATCCTGAAGAGCTACGTCTAGGGTTGAGTCAACCTTTTAAGCAGGTTTATCTGAATGCGCAGGCGTATATCGTGGAATACGAAACGGCTCAACAGGTTTTGGATGAACAACCGAATTTTGAAATTTTAAAACGACTCGGCAAAATCCGCACCGCAATTACAGCGCCGGGTACGATTACTGATGTTGCAATCACTGCGGCAGCCCAGCAATATGACTGCATTTCACGCTATTTTGCACCGGGTAATGGCATCAATGAAGATCCTGTTACGGGTTCTATTCATACCGGAATCGTGCCTATTTGGGCAGAACGTCTACACAAGCGTCAGATCTTGGCGTATCAAGCATCAAGCCGTGGTGGTGAGTTACATTGTCAAATGCTCGAAAATGACCGTATAGAAATCTCAGGCTATGCTTGTTTATATATGCAGTCTGACATTTATATCTGAACATAAATCAAATACATGCTGTCGAAATCTGCGGCATGTATTTAATAAAAAGTAACTATTAATCCTGAAAAGCTCAGCATAAAATCAAAACCAATCTGATCGACAGCATTGCGCTGATCGATGCTAAATATAAAGGACACTTGAATTACATGCGTATTAAACATTTAACGCTTTCACTTTTTTTTGCAGGTTTAAGTACAAGCCTCTTTGCTCAACCTGTATTGGTTAAAACTGAACAAGCCATTGAAGAATATAAATTAGATAACGGTTTTCGTGTGGTTTTGGCGCAAAACGATAAAGAAAGCAAAGTGTTTATGAATACGGTGTATTTCACGGGTTCTTTAAATGACCCTGCGGGCAAAGGTGGTTTGGCACATTTGCTCGAACATTTGGCCTTTAAAGGCACTGAAAATGTCAAAGGTGATGAATTTCAGCGTCGCTTAGACCAATTCACGCTGATGACCAATGCCAGTACGGATTATTATTCAACGAAATACACCAATGTGATTCGTCCTGAACAAAGTTCAATCGATCAAGTTTTGCATTTGGAAGCAGAACGGATGGACAAATTGGTACTTCAGGAAAAATTTGTACCGACAGAAATTGATATCGTTAAGCGTGAACGTGAAATTCGTTTAGATCAGCCATTTTCAGTGTTAATCGACCAAGTTTTAAAAGAAGCCTATGGCAATCAATCTTTAGGCCGCTTACCGATAGGTGATTTGAAAGAACTTCAATCGATCAATATGAACGAATTAAACCAGTTCTATCGCCGTTGGTATGCGCCAAATAATGCAGTGATGGTGATTTCTGGTAAGTTTGATAAAGCGGCTGTATTAAAACAAATTGATCAACAATTTAGCCCAATTGCCGCACGTCAAATTCCTGAACAGGCCAAAGTCCCTAAATTAGATGGAACGAAATTAAAGCAACGCGAATTTACCGTTCATAAGGGTAGTGACTTTGGCAAATTTAATATTTATTTAAATGGTGCAGTCGAACCGATTAAAACTGCTTTGGCGGTATCTCCAACTTTGTATACCTTACAGCCAAGTGGACATTTGTATCAAAGCATGGTGGAAACAGGGACAGCAACCGCAGTTCAATCCACCACATGGTTAGATAAAGATTTTAATTTGGTGTTTATGGGGGCGATATATGGCCCAAGTCATGATGCTAACAAAGTGGTAACCAGTCTGGCACAAGGTGTAGAGCAGAATAAAGCCTTTAATGATGTTGAGCTAAACCGTGTTAAAAGCTTGACTCGAAATATGGCTGACAATGTTAAGAATAGCGCTACGGCTCTTGGCGAACGTCTCAGTTCTTATACTGTGGCTTATAACGGGGACTGGTCTCAATATTTCCGAGACTTAGATAAAGTACAAAAGCTGAGTGTAAGCGACGTGAATCAAGTGTATAAGGATTTTCTAAAGCCTGAATACCGTGTCACAGGAAATATTCTACCAACACCTGAAGACCAGAAGAAAGCACAGCAACAGGCTGCGTCGAAACCTGCTGAAACTTTAGATCAGCAAGCGCCTGCAGAAGAGCCATTGAAAGATGCGAGTGTTTATCGTGCTGAAGTGAAGCAATATGTTGCAGAGTCTAAGCAATATTTAAATCAGAAAGAAAAGCAGATTCAGCGCGCTAAATTTAAAAACGGCATTCAGTATGCGTTGTTTCCAACTAAAACCCGTGATGACAAAACCTATGCCACGATTGCTTTGGATTTTGGTACAGCACAAAGCTTAATGAACAAAGGGGAGTTACTAGATTTGACAGCTTACCTCATGTTCCGTGCATCTAAAGATCAAAGTTTGCAGAAAATTGCCGATAAAATTATTGATGTTGGTGGGGGTGCAACGGTCAGTGCAAATGATAATGGTCTCATGATTCAAGTGGTTGCACGTAAAGAAAAATTTGCTGACTTTTTGCAATATGTCATTGATGTTATTAAAGCACCAGCATTTGAACAATCACAATTTGATTTAATCAAAGCGCAAAGTTTGTCGAGTTTGGATCGACCTTATACAGAGCCGGATACCGTTGCAGCAATGACTCTGTCGCGTATTGTCGAGATCTATCAGCCGGGGGATATTCGTTATCACTTCGAACCGGAACTTGCGAAAAAACAAATTGAGTCGGCTACACGTGATCAAGTGCAGCAGTTACATCAAAAATTCTTTAAAACACAGCACGCACAAATTGCGGTAACAGGTGATTTTGATACCAAGCAAATAGAAAAAATTCTGAAAAAAGAATTTGCAGATTGGAAAACCAGCGAGCCATATCAACGCTTAGAGTCTACATTTACAGCGTATCCTGCACAGAAAGTGCATGCATTGTCTGAACAGCGTGAGTTTGGTAGTTACCAAGCCATTATGACTCTACCTGTAGGTGTAGAGCATACCGATTCTCCTGCGTTACAAGTATTACGCCACATACTTGGTGATTCACAGTTGTCTTCACGTCTAGCCCAAGAGTTACGTGAAAAGAATGCACTGGTTTATGGTTTTAGTGCAGACATTAATTTTGATGAATGGGTGAATTCAGGTGTACTGAGTATTGATGCAAACTACACTGCGGGTAAATCAGCACAAGTTTCTCAGTCTGTTCATAAAGTGTTGCAAAACTTATTGAAAAATGGCGTGACGGAACAGGAAGTAGAAGCGGCCAAAGCCAGTATTTTGAAAAAGCGTTTAACTGCACTTGAAGATGACCGTCGCATTCATAGTATGTTGATTCCACAGTTAGAAAAAGGTCGTGATTTAAACTATCGTGAAAAGCGTGATCAACGCATTGCTAGTTTGACCAAAGCGGATGTTGATGCTGTCATCACAAAATATATTCAACCTGAACATTTGGTTGAGGTGATGTCTGACCAATATGGTCAAGCCGTAAAATCTACTCAAAAATAAACCGAATAAAAAAATCCTCCAGATGGAGGATTTTTTTTGAGCTGCAATGGATAACTTGATAGCAAGATTTTCTTAACGAACTTATAGGCGGTAGAACTGACGGGCATTTTGTTGGAAGACTAAAGTCAGTGCATCAGGATCATAACTCGCGACCGCATCTGAAAAGGCGTCAATAATATTCACCAAGGATGCACTCACACTATCCATCGGGAAGTTAGAGCCAAACATCACACGGTATTTCCCAAAGCATTGTAGAGCATGAGAAATAAGCGGAAAGGCGCAATCGAAAATCTCTTGTTTGGATGCAAGGCGTTGTTCTTTATGAAACTGATGACCCAGCACCGGCATGAATAATCCAGACATTTTGGTATAAACATTTGGGCAACTTGCCAGTTCAGCTAAATCATCTTTCCAACGAAACAAGATATTGTCACGTGAAGTTTGGGTTAAGCCTGTATGTGAGCCGACAGGTCCAAAGGCACCGACAGGTGTCCCAAAATGATCCAGAACGATAGATGTTTCAGGGAAAGCACGTGCTAAAGCGGTTAAATCACGAATTTGGTCTGAATAAACCCATGCATCAAAACTTAAATTCATTTGAGCAAGGGCTTCAAAACCTTTCATAAATTTTTTATTGGTATAGAGATGGGGCTCATTGGTCCATGCGTGAACTTTTGGGTCTTCATGTACAGCTGCCATTTTTCGTATGCCACGAAAATGTGGGGAGGCTTGTTTATGCATTTTAAGAATTTTCTTAAAACTACTGTCACATGGGTCTGCAGTGCCGACTATGGCGCCAAGTTTAATCTTTTGAGCATTAAAGTCTAAAGATTCAATAAACTTTGTTTCACCAACCACCCCTTTGCCTTTATGGTCATGCCAGCTCGCTTCTACATGTACGATTTGATCGACCAGATAATGTCCTGCATCTTGCTTATAATTTTCAGGCAAATACGGTGTCGTCACATGTTTGGTTAAACCAACTGTGTCAATTAACTCTTGCGGCTTAACTAAGCGCATCATTTTGTCGAGCAAGTAGGGATGTTTACCCAATAATTTCACGGCAAGTGAAGCGGCATGTGGGGTATTGTATGGATCCCATTGATGTATATGTGAATCCACGATGGCAAAATCGAGCGTCTGCATTGCTATCCTTGTCCTTAAAACCATGTCCATTTCTTGCGTATTTCATTGTATTTCCGAATACGCAAGGTACTGAAAATAGTTTGAATGATGAAAATACAACGTTATGACTGAATATTAAATCAAAGCTTTGTGAAAGAGAAGTTGTATAAAAAAAGCCCCGAAGGGCTTTTGATTAATGCTGATGATCGTGGTGGTCATCATGCTTATTTGCATGGAATTCTTCGTTATGACGGAAGCGAAGATAGTTTTCAAACTGTTCGCAATATTCATCATAATTATCTTCAAGCATCATTTGAAATTGTTGAAGAATATAAGACATCACTTGATCTTTGGCATCACGCATTTCTTTGCCATCTTTGAAGCCATTTGCAGCAACCCAAGTATTAAAGCGAGCAGTACCAAATAACATGGCAGCACTCACTTGGCCGCGCATTTCTGCAGGTTTAACTTGAGAACCTTTTTCAACACGACAAAATTCATTGGCTTGTTTAATAAATTCATCCGCACGTTCAAAGAAAGCTGCATTCAACGCTTCTTCTTCGGTTACATCAGTAGCTTCAATCTTTTGAACCATGAATGTGTCCTAGCATAAAAATCTAATGCAGTATTATAGGCAAAGCCTTGCAGAAACTAAACCTTTGACTTAATCTAAAAATAGCCTAAGTAAAATGGAATGCTTCATGCAAGACGCAATCGCAGTGCAAAGTCTGAAAAGTGATATTGCATTACTTCGACAAAATATTTGGCCGCCCTCAACCTTAGCCAATGTAGAAGGGCTGCCCATTTATTATGGTACACAGTCTGAAGTAGCCGAATATTATGCACAGTGGACAGGCTTAATTGAACGTGCTCAAGACTTATTTCAACCCTTTGTGGAAGATGAAGTCCTTGATGCAATCCATTTGCCGAGTCATTTGAATCTGCCGCTTTTTTATTTTCATGTGGATCGTATTCGAATCAACAAAACACGTGCGAAAGAATCTAAAACCTTTCGTGGTATTGCCAGCTTAGTTGAAAAATGTGGGCAGTTTGAAGCAGATCAAATTCAAGCGATGCGACATTGGCTAGACAGCGATGACACTGCAGCCTTGGTCGGACACCGTGAATTTATTGACCTCAGAACCTATGTATTTCAACATGGGCAAAGTGATTATACCCGTACTCGTTTTTATGTGAATGGCATTGTACTTAGTGTCGAAAACGAGTTTAAATTGGTGGATGCCCGTGACAAACCACGTAAAGCCCGTAGCGATAGCTATAGTGACCCTTTAGCAGATAACAATACGTGGAAAATCTTTGGGAAATATCGTTAATTAATAAATATCGTTAATTACTGATGTTACGCAGTAACATCAGAAGCGCCATTTGATTCAAATAAAAGAGCGATACGCGGCAACGTCATCCGCAAGTGTTTGAGACAGAACTACATCTATTTAAAGATGTTTTTGCGATACTTTGAATAAGTAGACGCTAGTGAACGAGTTTTGCGGATGACAATGGTTTTGGGTACTTTTGCCGAAACAAAAGTACTTCCAGCCGAAGGCTAATCCCTTTATTTAAACCCTAGATGTAAGACTCCGTCGAATAGACTTAAAAATCATTTTAAAAATGCGTAATTACTTTTACGTGCGTAACATCAGTTAATTAAATATGTTGACGATATTACTTAGAACGTGAATTTAGTTCGCTGCACAAGGATGCTTTGGATTATGTAATCCACGCCCTAATGTGAAAATAGCCACTATGGCAAATGCCGAAATTGAAAGTTTGGCTCATGCAGAGCAATTGACTGATTTTTATATGACCTTATTGCAAGGGATGACGATACAAGCACGTGATGGTATGGCCTTGACACAATTACAACGCATGGTGAGTAATGCCATGAAATCATGGGGGTTATTAGCACAAGGTTAAATCAGTATGGATTATGAATTAAACCCCCCAATAGCAGTGTAGCCTTAAGGCAATTTTCTTAGTTTTTTTGAATGACTGATATGCAAATACTATATTGAAGTTTATTTGCAGGGATGAATTTTAATGTCGCCCAATTCCATCACACTGATATAACCGTCAACCGCAATTAAATTGTCGCTTTGACTCGATAGGGTGAGACATTCTCCAGACTTGACGCTAGATAGTAGCTGACCTTGTTGCGGATTCAAGTTCATGCTGTAAATACTCAGTGTGCCAGCATCGGTTTTGATTTGGTAAGACTCATCACCATAGTCCTCATTATTATTGCGCAGGACTTTAAAGGTTCGTCGTGTCTGATCAAAGTTTTGAGTTGGAGAAAGCGGCTTTTCGACTTGTAAGGATGCCGTGCGCCTTAATTCGGTACTTTGCACAGGCTTATGTTGTTCACTACAAGCACTCAGTATTGGGAAAAATATAAAAATAAGTGAAAATGAAAATAGGGGATAAATTACAGGTATGTGACTTTTCAACATAAAACCACCCTGAATCTAAGTTTTCAGATAGCTTATTTTAAAAGTTTTTATCCAGAAAACAAAAATAATAGCTTCTCAAAATATTTCAATGTAACTGAGTCAAACTAAGGAAATGATGAATTGAAAATAGCCGACTATGAACCTGAATGTTCAACAAATGAATATCTATATGACAATGTAGGATACAAATAAAAAAGGGAGACTCATTGAATCTCCCTTAGGTTTTATTTAATGAGTTTTCGACTGACAAGGAATTGCTCGGTCGCTTCTAATAGCTTATCTGCATAAACCTCTTGTTTTGCAGTCAACCAGCCGAGAACAAACCAATCACTAGCTTCCAGCTCTGTTTGCTGAATATATTGTGCAGAAGAGGAAAGGACTTGATATTCCTGAGCCGCGACTTGTGCATCATTGAGCGCTTTACTATATTTCTGCAAGTTTTTTACATCATAAATAGACGTCAAAATTGGGAAGCTAAATTTAAGCTCTTGTATGCGCTGAGAAAGCACATCTAAGCTTTCAAAATTGTTAATGTCGGCATCATTTAAAGCCTCTTGCAGGGCTTTATATTGGTTTTGAAGGGTAGTTTGAGCATACCATTTAAAATCATGTTGTTGCGGTGCTTCATCGACTTTCAAACTAAACATTAAAAGCTCAAGATAATGATGCACATTTTGAGTCGATTTAACCAAATTGCCTAACTTCTCTTTGGCATACAAAATATCTTTGGTTAAATTTTCTGAGGTCGTTGGGTTTTGTAAAAGGCCACCCAAGGTATTTTGCATGTGCTCAAAATGGTGTAATTGTTCAAACTGCTGTTTAAATGCGCCCAATTGCACAGCCCATTTTTCAACGATATCGCTGTTCCAATCTTTAAACAGCGAAATGGTTAATTGTAAATGATGGAGTGCTTTTTGAGCTTGTGTAATGTGCTCGGCCTGAGCAACACCTGCAGAAATTGCGGCAATATTAGGCAGAAGGTGCTGCATGTCCTGTGCAATTAAAAGTCGTAAGTTTTTTGCGGCAGTGTCTTTTTTACTGAGTTGAAATTCTTTAGCCTCAACTGCTGGACTCACAGTTTGATTAAACGCCAGCAAATTCCCGATTTCCGCTTTACTGCGAACGTCTAACCACAAATGGTACTTTTTAACCCATTCAAAACTAAAGGCAAGGAGTGATTGAATAGAGCCACTTTTAAGCTCAAATTCGACTTCGTGAACCTCTGTTTCTGTATTGTTGCTACGGATACAGCCGATATCTAAGCTAACTTCGATCTTGGCATCTTCAAACTCTATGACACGATAAGTTCTCAGAATGTCAGTTTCAAACTGAAGTTGTAGAGAATTTTGCTGATCGCCTAAAGTGGTTTTTAAAACCGATTGAACTTCAGCTTCATTGGCATAGACCGATAAATCTAAAGCAGGAGCTTGTTCAACTTCACCCAAATCTAAGTTATGTTCAAAGCGTTCAATGTGACTTTTACCTGCAGCTTTCAGGGTTTGAATCCAGCGCGTTCCTTCTAAACGTTGACGCAAGGCTGCATGCTGCTGTGCCATTTTTCGATCTGGGGTATCAAAATATTTAGCTTTAAGTTGAATTTGTTCCGATTTTTTTGGATCGAGTGCTTTTAATAATGCAGTTCGACGTGCTTCTGGAATCTGGAACTTTAATTCAACTTCAACCATGGTTTTCTGTCCTGATGTCACAACTTCATGATCTGGCATGAAGCGATCTTTAAATTTTTATAAAAATGAAAAACTAAAATGTGCGTAAATTTTCTATGAGTTAAACGCGTATCGATTGTAGCGAAAAACAGTTGAGAAGTAAGACTTGACGGATTTGAAAACTCTGCTTTTGGACTAAGAAAAGTTTTAAAAGATGGATATTCCATCAATTGTATAATTCACAATGGTTCGACTTTCATGGGATCAAAATAAAATTTTACGCCTTTAACGCGGACGAATTTTAAGCTATGTTGATTAAAATAAGTTCAGGATGAGCACAACATGAATTCACAAGTACAACCCGAGTTTAATCGAGATTTAAAGCCCGAATTTCAGTTGCCTATTCGTGACTACTCGCAATTTTATCGATTTTATTTGACTGAACATCGAAATATCATGAGCCGACGTTTACATGCCACAGGCAGCAGTATAGGACTCTATTTCTTCATGAAAGCAATTTTAAAAAAACAACCAAAGTATTTTGCTTATGGTCTGGTTTCAGGCTATGCCTGTGCATGGGTCGGACATTTTTTCTTTGAAAAAAATAAGCCGGCAAGTTTCAAGCAGCCTTTATACAGCTTTATTTCCGATTGGCGCATGCTGTCTGATATTGTGAAGGGGAACTTAAGCTTAAAAGACCGTAATTTAGATAAGATTGATAGTTAACTATTTATTAATCAAACGTTTAATTTTTATTGATTTTGGTGTAGTTTTTTGAGTAAATGACTTGTAAGTTTAGAGTGATTAGTCTAATAATGTTCATATTGTTTATTCACTGTTTATCTGAAAGATAAATAGACGATAAACCCCAGTTTTCCAAGCCTAGAGTGACCTTCTCTAGGCTTTTTTTATGGCCTTAGAAAAGGTCTATTGTTTGAAAGATTTAACCACAAAAATGTTCACAAAAAAAATAGGCTAGACTTTTTGATGCTCTGAACGCTCCCCAAAACGTTTCTTACCAAGCACCAAAAAGTCTAATAGGTTACTCATTATTATTTTTATAAAGTGTTGTGTTTTTATGCGCTGCGTTTTGTGTTCTTCTGTTGCAGTATTAAATAATTTGTATCAGTTTTGTTCTATACCTGAAAATAGGTATTTTTTGCCATTTTCTACAGAAAATTCAATTAAACATTTATATAAGCAGTCCTGTGAAAAGGAATATAACTTTCTCAGCGGCAAAGCATTAAAATTTTATGCCCCAAGCAACATTTCATAGACCTAATCGTTATAATATTCAAAAGTTTTAAGTTGTGATTGAACTATGCGTGGTTTATACCTCATTACCAATGATGATCCTATCGAATTGCTTTTAGCCAAACTCGAAGGCGCGATGGCAACTTATGAAGTTGCTGTTTTGCAATATCGCCGTAAAAAAGTGGCAAAGGAAGATCAGGCTTATGAAATTGAATACATGAAAAATATGTGTAATCAATACAAAGTGCCTTTTGTTATTAATGACGATTTAGAAACTGCAGTTCAATATGGTGTGGGTGTACATTTAGGGCAAGATGACGGTTCAATTGCTGAAGCTGTAGCACGTTTACCTAAAAATGTTTTGATCGGTCGAAGCTGTAATAATTCTTTAGAACTGGCTGAGCAGGCGATTGCAGACGGTGCAAACTATGTGGCTTTTGGCGCCATTTTTGCGACTGAAACTAAGCCTGAAGCAGGCAATATTGGCTTAGAAACGCTAAAACAAGCCAAAGCGAAACTAAATGTACCTATTTGTGCAATTGGTGGTTTAACTGTAGAAAATTCTGCTGAAGTGATTGAAGCGGGTGCTGATCTTTGTGCTGTGATTAGTGATGTATTAGGTCGTTCAATGTCTGCTGTAAGCAGTCGTGTTTATGAATGGTCTGAGCTTTTTGCTGAACAAGCTTAATTTTATTTTTTAGATTGAATAAGTAGAGAATTTTTATGAGCTTATCTGCTAAGCAAGAACAATTATTTAAACAAGCCAGCAAGCATATTCCTGGCGGCGTAAACTCTCCTGTACGCGCATTTAATGGTGTAGGCGGTACACCGGTATTTATCGAAAAAGCGCAAGGCGCATATCTCTATGACGTAGACGGAAAACGCTATGTCGACTATGTCGGCTCTTGGGGCCCAATGATTTTAGGTCATGCGCAGCCCGACATTATTAAAGCGGTTCAAGAAGCGGCTGTTGATGGTTTAAGTTTTGGTGCGCCAACCGTTCATGAAACGACTTTGGCGGATATTATTTGCGAAATTATGCCGTCTATTGAATTGGTTCGTATGACTAATTCAGGGACTGAAGCGACTATGACAGCCATTCGTCTTGCTCGTGGCTATACCGGCCGTGACAAGATTGTAAAATTTGAAGGTTGCTACCACGGTCACTCAGATTCACTCTTGGTTAAAGCGGGTTCAGGCTTGTTGACAAAGGGTGAGGGTGAAGCAACTTCTGCAGGTGTTCCAGCTGATTTCGCTAAACATACCTTAACACTGCCGTATAACGATATTGCGATGCTTAAAGAATGCTTTGCAAAATTCGGTTCAGAAATTGCAGGTGTAATTGTCGAGCCAGTTGCAGGCAACATGAACTTGGTGAAACCTATAGAGGGTTTCTTGCAAGCAATTCGCGATGTGTGTGATGAGCATGGTTCGGTCTTTATCATTGATGAAGTAATGACAGGTTTCCGTGTCGGTCTTGGCGGTGCGCAAGCACATTATGGCGTAACACCTGATTTAACCACGTTGGGTAAAATTATTGGTGCTGGCCTGCCAGTTGGCGCATTTGGGGGTAAACGCGAAGTGATGGAATGCATTGCACCACTGGGCAAGGTCTATCAAGCAGGTACATTGTCTGGTAACCCATTGGCTATGCGTGCCGGTATTGAGATGTTTAAACATTTGCGTCAGCCGGGCTTCTATGAAACTTTGAATGAAAAATTGGCAGGTTTGCTTGCTGGTTTACAGGCAGCTGCAGACGAAGCGGGCATTCCGTTCTTTACGCAGCAAGTGGGCGGCATGTTCGGTATTTATTTCACTGATCAAACTGAAATCACCGGTTTTGATTCAATTCTGAAATGTGAT
This sequence comes from Acinetobacter sp. YH12144, assembly GCF_013418345.1. Classification (NCBI taxonomy): domain Bacteria; kingdom Pseudomonadati; phylum Pseudomonadota; class Gammaproteobacteria; order Moraxellales; family Moraxellaceae; genus Acinetobacter; species Acinetobacter sp. YH12144. The sequence goes on from NZ_VPCD01000008.1 coordinate 122,878, forward strand.
GTAGATGCTTTCCGTACTTTCTTCCACGGTATGTTACAGCGCGGTGTAAACTTAGCACCTTCAGCATTTGAAGCAGGTTTCTTCTCAAGCGCGCATAGCGATGAAGATATTGCATTTACCATTGAAATGGCGAAAGAAGTTTTTGCCAAAATGAAGTAATTTTCATTTAAATTGGTAAATTCTGCTTTAGAATAAAGCCCGCAGCCTGCTGTGGGCTTTTTTTGTTGTTTTAAGTTCAGTTTTTTAAGAGAAGGATTTTTAAATGAAAACCAAGCATTATTTAACTTTGGCAGATGCAGAATTTTTACTAAACACAGCACATGCTTATGCAGTCGAAAATGGTTTTAATGTCAGCATTGCGGTTACGGATGAGACAGGCAATTTGTTAGCGATGAAACGCATGGATGGTGCATCGCCAATGACAGCAAACCTATGCTTAGAAAAAGCCAAATGTTCTGCGATTAGCCGCCGTCCTTCAAAACTTTTTGAAGACATTATTAAAGGCGGTCAAATGGGCTTTCTGACCATGGATACCTTTTCAGGCATGCTGGAAGGCGGTGAGCCGATTATGTATGAAGGGCAGTTGGTTGGTGCAATGGGCGTGTCTGGCGTAAAGTCTTTTCAGGATGCTGAAATTGCACAGCAGGCGATTCAAGCTTTTTTAGCGCAGCAAAACTAAATATTGTGAGCGTAATAGATACTTCAGTCTTGTCGAAATCATTGGCCTTAATATATTTTGGTTTAGATGTCGATAAATCTCGGTCATAGCATTAAGTCGAAAAAAATCTAAGATTGAGCTGAAATATTAAGCATGTTAGTAACTTATGTATAACTTTGTTGAAGTAAGATTATATCTTACTCAATTAATAGACCTCTTTTATAAGTCATTTTTACGCAGTTCCAAATTATAGATTCCAGCAATTAAATAGAATCTCTATCCTAGTTTGTTACCCCGACAACGTTCAGCAATGGTTTTTAACGGGTTTCATAACCCAATACAGCTTAATCCTTTATTCTTCTTTCATGGATTTCCTAATTATTGAACAATGGATGTGTTGTTGCCCAATTTGGATATCACACCCAATCACAGAAAAAGAGTGCTTGCTAAAAACTGCAATAAACAACTCGTTTATTTACCACAAACTTGATAAGTTAAATTTTTATATTCAGAAATAGACATGATGAAAAATATATGGATTTTAGTTGCACTGACAGCACTTATGGCGGGTTGTAGCACAACACAGCAAACTGAAAATATGCCAGAAAAAATTGGTATAGCAAATCCAGCCAGCCAATATTGTGTAGAGCAAAAAGGTAAACTTGAGATTCGTGATGAAGCAAATGGTCAGGTGGGGTATTGCCATCTGCCAAACGGGCAAGTGGTTGAAGAATGGGCATTATTCCGTAGTAGTCAGACCCAATGTGTACCTGAAAAGGCCAACACTCTGATTGGTCAAGCAAAATTGACAGAAGATCAGATCAAGGCGATTAGCCAAGCTCAAATTGTCCGTCTAGTCAAACCTGGGCAGCCTGTGACAATGGATTATCGTGTAGAGCGCGTAACTGTTACTGTAAATCCAATCAATCAAAAGATTATTCAAGCAACTTGTGGTTAATGCAAACTTATAAAAAAGGCCCGAAAGGGCTTTTTTTGTTTGTTCGGTTGCGACTAATTTAAATGACAAATCCATTACGATCTTTTATATTGCCCCTCGTAAGGAGAAGTTCATGAAAAAGTTATTTGCTTTATCCGTTATGGTGGCTTTGGTCGGCTGTGCTGAAAAAAAACCATTAACCCCTGAAGAGCAGTGGCAGGGTTACTGCCGCAGTGTAGGTAATGCTGCACGTACGATTATGTTAGATCGTCAAAATGCAATTGAAAAAGACAAAGCAGTTGAGCATGCCAACAAAATTGAGGATGAAACCACCAAAGGATTTATCCTGAACATCATTGATGAAGTTTATGCCTTGCCGCAAGCTGAGATTAATACTGATGTTGAAACAGCACGTGAAAAAATTCGTGCTGAGTTTACTGAAAAATGTATCGCAACACCGCATACCGAAATGCCAGATTATAAACCGTTCTAAGGAACGGTTTTTTATGCGAGAAAGCGCGTAAAGCAAAACCTAAAGGCTCTATTCAGCAGTGAGTAGTTACAACAGGGCAACTATCCGTTGTTTAGCCATATGATGGAGTTCATGCTTATTTTGCGAATGCATATTTATCTTCGGGTTACTTTGAATATGAGATGCTTAAAGATTTTAAAATAGCCTAAGCAGAGCGGAATACAAATTGTGACAACTTGCTAAATCATAAATATAGAAAAGCAAATCTTTTTAATGAATAATGAAATGGAGAATAAAAAACAGTAGAGGAGCAGAATATGGACGTTATCGGTTATATGCATCACTCAGATCTACTCCTAGAAGATGAACAAGGCGTAGCAATTATCGGTGGTGGGAACTACGTGCTCAGCATTGGAGATAAAGTCACATTACGCCAAAAAATAGATGAATTTTCTCAACGCTATTTGGTCGATATCAGCTTTGCAAGTAATCAACATCAAACCACATGTCAGGACGAATGGTGCCTCAGATTTACAGGCGATCGAGCGGAACTTCAGCAATATATCACTGCAACCACTGTCCACTAAGGTGGAATATCCAATACTGATAAAAACAGGCAACATTTAGTTGCCTGTTTTTTGATGGTTAATTTTAGTCAAAAGTTAATATGCGCAAGAAAAGCGTGTTCTAAGTATTGATTTTGCTTAATGTATAAACGATATGAGGATCATTTATTTATAAAATAACGGGCATCACGAAGAAACACTTGTAGTGCATTAACTTTTAACTGGAATTTTAGTAAAATTTAGCAGTCCATATTATTTGCGTAGCTTTATTTAAAGCAGGAATGCGTAAATAATTTTTTAAAAAAGAGGAATAACACCGTGCTAGAAGCTTACCGCCAACACGTTGAAGAACGTGCCGCACTCGGAGTCCCACCGAAGCCACTTGACGATGCTCAAACAGCTGCATTAGTTGAATTATTAAAAAACCCACCAGCTGGCGAAGAAGCATTTTTAGTTGATTTACTAGAAAACCGTGTTCCAGCGGGTGTTGACCAAGCTGCATACGTTAAAGCTGCTTTCTTAGCTGCTTTGGCAAAAGGTGAAGCGACTTCTCCACTAGTAACTAAAGAACGTGCGGTTTACCTACTAGGTACTATGCTTGGTGGTTATAACGTTGCTCCTTTAGTTGCACTTCTTGATGATGCAGAGCTTGCTGAATTAGCTGCTGACGCACTTAAGAAAACTCTTCTTGTATTTGATGCGTTCCACGACGTTGCTGATAAAGCAAAAGCGGGCAATGCGAATGCACAAGCAGTTATGCAATCTTGGGCAGATGCTGAATGGTTCACTAGCCGTAAAGACGTTCCTGAAGAAATCAAACTTACAGTTTTCAAAGTAACTGGCGAAACGAACACAGACGACTTGTCACCTGCACAAGACGCGTGGAGCCGTCCAGACATTCCGTTACATGCTAACGCAATGCTTAAAAACGTACGTGACGGTATCAATCCAGAAGTTCCTGGCGAAGTTGGTCCACTTAGCCAAATCAAAGAGCTTATCGCGAAAGGCAACCAAGTTGCTTACGTAGGTGACGTTGTTGGTACTGGTTCTTCTCGTAAGTCAGCAACTAACTCTGTACTTTGGTTCTTTGGTGACGAAATTGCTCACATTCCGAACAAAAAAGACGGTGGTTATTGCTTAGGTTCTAAAATCGCTCCGATTTTCTTCAACACTATGGAAGATGCTGGTGCATTGCCAGTAGAAATCGATGTTCAAAACATGAACATGGGCGACGAAATCACGCTTAAAATCGACCACGCTGCTGCTAAAGTAACGGCGTTCAAAGACGGCGTTCAAATCGCTGAATCTGAACTTAAAACTCCAGTTCTTTTAGATGAAGTACGTGCTGGTGGCCGTATCAACCTTATCGTTGGTCGTGGTTTAACAACTAAAGCTCGTGAAGCTCTTGGTCTTGCACCTTCAACTTTATTCCGTACTCCAGTTCAACCTGCAGCTACTGGTAAAGGCTTCACTCAAGCTCAAAAAATGGTTGGTCGCGCTTGTGGTCTTCCTGAAGGTCAAGGTGTACTTCCAGGTACTTACTGTGAACCTAAGATGACTACTGTTGGTTCTCAAGATACAACAGGTCCAATGACTCGTGACGAACTTAAAGATCTTGCTTGCCTAGGCTTCTCTGCTGACCTAGTTATGCAATCTTTCTGTCATACAGCTGCGTATCCAAAACCAGTTGACGTTCAAATGCAGCACACGCTTCCTGATTTCATTATGAACCGTGGTGGTGTTTCTCTACGTCCAGGTGATGGTATTATCCACTCTTGGTTAAACCGTATGCTTCTTCCAGATACAGTTGGTACTGGTGGTGACTCGCATACTCGTTTCCCAATCGGTATTTCATTCCCAGCGGGTTCTGGTCTTGTAGCGTTTGCTGCTGCAACTGGCGTTATGCCACTAGACATGCCTGAGTCTGTTCTTGTTAAGTTCAAAGGTAAAATGCAACCTGGTATCACTCTACGTGACCTAGTACATGCGATTCCTTACGTTGCGATCCAAGAAGGCGACTTAACTGTAGAGAAAAAAGGTAAGAAGAACATCTTCTCTGGCCGTATCCTTGAGATCGACCTTACAGAAATGGAAACTGACCTTACTGTTGAGCAAGCGTTCGAACTTTCTGACGCTTCTGCTGAACGTTCAGCTGCTGGTTGTTCTATCACGCTTTCTGAAGAGAAAGTTGCTGAATACCTTAAATCAAACATTACTATGTTGAAATGGATGATTTCTGAAGGTTATGGCGATGCTCGTACTATGGCGCGCCGTGTAGAAAACATGGAGAAATGGTTAGCGAACCCAAGCCTAATCAAAGCAGATCCAGATGCTGAATACACTAAAGTGTATGAAATTGACCTTTCTACAATTACTGAACCAGTTCTTTGCTGCCCGAACGACCCAGATGACGCTAAATTGCTTTCTGACGTTGCTGGTACAAAAATTGACGAAGTATTCGTTGGTTCATGTATGACTAACATTGGTCACTTCCGTGCGGCTGGTAAACTTCTAGACAAAGTTCCTGGTGGTTCTTTATCTACTCGTCTATGGTTGGCTCCTCCAACTCGTATGGACGAACGTCAATTGATGGAAGAAGGTTTCTACAACATCTATGGTAAAGCTGGCGCTCGTACAGAAATGCCAGGTTGTTCATTATGTATGGGTAACCAAGCACGTGTAGCTCCGAACACTACTTGTGTATCGACTTCTACTCGTAACTTCCCGAACCGTCTAGGTCAAGGTGCGAACGTTTACTTAGCTTCTGCTGAGCTTGCTTCTGTTGCTGCTGTACTTGGTAAATTACCAACTCCAGCTGAGTACCAAGAATACGCAGCTCAAATTGATAGCATGTCTGCTGACATCTACCAATACTTAAGCTTCGACAAAATGAGCGACTATACTGACGCTTCTAAAGATGTTGATACTAAGAAAATTGCTGCTGCTCAATTGTCTTAATTGATTAAGTAGTTGAAAATAAGGGCTGATTTATCAGCCCTTATTTTATTATTAAAAGTATATTGCGAATTTTATACGTGTTTAAATTTGATTAATTAGAATATTGTAAGTTTAATCTGTTATTAGGTTTAAACGACTTTTATAAAATATTAAGAAATAAGTGATATTGAATTCACGGATTAGTTATGAACTTTAGATTATATTTTTTACCTTTAGTTATAGTATTTTTTTTAAGCTCTTGTTCATCAAGCTCATCTGAACCATTAATTTTATCCGAACAGCAAGAAAAAAATATTTTGAATGAGTATAAAGGTCTGCTTGAAAAGAAAAAGTATGAAAAAGCATATAAAAAATTATTAACTTTAGAAAACGTAAATAATATTAGTAGTTATGCTAAAAATGAGCTTGGGAATTTTTATGAGAATGGAATTTATGTCGATAAAAATTTAGATTCTGCATTAAAATATTATGCTGAAGCTGGAAATGAAAATTATATTCCAGCTATTTATAATGTAGGAAGAGTTCGATTAGAGCAAGGATATTATACAGAAGCAGCATCAATTTTTAAGGAGATTGAAAATGATAATTTCGCGCCAGCCTTTAATTTAATAGGTGTGATGTATAATTATGGCTATGGTTATGATGTAGATTTAGAAAAGGCACTGAAATATTATAAGAAGGCTGCTTTGCTAGGTAATCCAGATGCGCAGTTTAATATTGGGCAAATGTATTTTGAAGGAATAGGGGTTAATAAGGATTTTAAGGCGGCTTTCAAGTGGTACACTTTATCGGCAAATCAAAATTATTCTCTAGCGGAGATCCAATTAGCAACATTATATTTTAAAGGGTATGGTGTGGGAGCTAATATTAATACAGCTATTGAAATAATAAAACCATTAGCAATAAATGGGAACCCTGATGCTATTTACAACTTAAGACTTTATTATAAAAAACTAAATAATTCAAAAGATTATGAATACTGGGATAAAGTATGTAAAAAAAACCATGATTGTGATATTTGACTTTAAATTTTTTTAAAATGGCGGATTCAAGCAGCAAGTGCAACAGTATAAAAACCAGCCATAACTTCACTCGGTGTATACCAACCTAGTGTTTTTCTAGGACGATGGTTGAGTGCAAATTCTATCTGCTCTATTTGTTCGTTTGACACGTCATCAAACGATGATGATTTTGGCAGATATTGACGGATTAAACCATTCGTATTTTCATTTCTAGCTCGCTGAATAGACTTGTAAGGGTCAGCGAAATACGCCTCTATGCCGGTATCAGTAATTCTTTTGTGTTCGGAAAATTCTTTGCCATTATCAAATGTCACGCTATAAGCATGGCTCATTCGTAAACGATCTAATGCATAAGTAATCGTTTGAGGGGATGCTCTCGTTGGCCCTAAATGAACAATATGTACATACAGGCTCTTTCGATCAACGAGAGTCAATAAAGCACCTTTATGATGTTTACCAATCACCGTGTCACCTTCGAAATCTCCTAAACGTTGTCGTTGATCAATGACCTGGTGTCGGCAGTGAATACTTGTTTTATCAATGATTTGACCCCTACGATCCGTGTTTTTGTAACCGCGTTTTCGATATTTCTTCTGATGCCTTAAATGTAGATGAAGTTTACCGCCTTTTGATTTATCTTGATAAATGTACTGGTAAATCCACTCATGTGAAGGTACATCCAGCCAATCGCGTTGTGTTAAAGCACCTGAAATTTGTTCGGGTGACCAGTCCAAACCAATCAAATAATCAATATAAGCGAAGGCAAATGCTGTCATTGATGATGAAGGACGGTACCGTCTTTGACTTGCAAATTTAGCTGCCTGTTGAGCTCTATATCCACGTTGCCCAGTATTTCTTTTTAATTCACGGTAGATGGTTGATCGTGAACGTCCTAATTCCCGAGCAAGGGTAGCGATTGAACTTTTACTTTTCAAAGTAGCATAAATTTTGTATCTTTCATCTTGAGAAAGTTGGGTGTATTTCTTCATTGTGTGCTTTCCAATTGCGAGTTGAAAAAGTCTAATGATTCTATGAATACATCTAACTTTTTCAACTAACTACAAATGTGTCGCACTTGGGATTTGAATCTGCGATGAATAATGACTTAAACTTTGAAAATATGTGCCTTTTTTCTTGTCACCATAGCTTCGCTTTTGTTTTTAGGCTTTTATATTTGAATTCCGATGGTATCTACGATCACCACATTCTAGTCTATGTCTTCACCTTAAATACAGCGTAATGCGCTATCTGTGGTTTATTGGACTGGTGTTGTTGATAGTATGGGTTTATCACGTCATCGTGGAAAAAAAAGCCGATCAAGTCGAAGATTTTTTAAATCGTAGAAAGCGAAAATAATGCTATTCAGCAGTATAAAAAGGGAGCATGACGCTCCCTTTTTATTGAGTTTATTCAGCTTCCGTTGGGACGAGCATCAGCACAGATTCATTTAATAGCATGGCAATATCTTCTAAGATATCAGCATCATATAAAGATTCGTCTAGCGCTAGACTTTGGCCATCGGCAATGGTTTTTAAATGCACTGCAAATTCGTCTGAGATACAGATTCCTTCACCATTTGCCCAAAACAAAATATCACCATCTTGCTCTGTGTAAAGTAAGCGTGAAGCAGGTTCTAACATGAGTTGATAGCCTTGATCTAGAGCTTCCTCTAAATCACCAGTGCCGATTTCTTCTGCTTCAGGAATATTGTCAGGATATTTAGGTTCTGACATTAAGCTCATGATTGCATCTTCAAGTACGGTTAAATTTTGCAATTGTTCAAATAACTTTTCTTTTAAATACTCAAGTTCATTTTCAGTCACTTGGCCAATCGCACTGATTTGGTCACGTAAAATGTCAGTTAATGGATTTTTAAGTAGAGGATTGTCTGTGAATTTGTCTGTCACTCGATCCATCATTTCAGTGACATTTGGCATGCGGAAGCCAAATGAATACGTCAGACATTCATCTTCAGCTACGCCATAGTGTGATAGGCCTGGTGGTACATAAAGTAAGTCGCCGGGAGCAAGCACTTCATCAAAATGAACGTCCATTTCTGGCAGTAAGCGAAGCGGTTGACCTTCGACAAATGAAGTATCTGCATCACACATCTGACCTAATTGCCAACGGCGGTGACCATAGCCTTGTACGAGGAATACATCGTAAAAATCAAAATGTTGCCCGACAGAGCCACCTTTTTGTGCATATGACACCATGATGTCATCACGACGCCATTGCGGAATAAATGAAAACTGCTTCCAAAGCTCGGCTAGGTCAAAAGAATAATGATCGACAGCTTGAACCAATAAAGTCCACAGTTTCGGCATTTTTTGAAAATCGGCTTTAAGTAGTGGAGAAGATTTCACTGTCCATTGGTTAGGATCACGATCTTTTTGTTTGATGAGACGTGCAGTGACATTGTCTTCTAAAGCCAATTCAAGAACGTCTTTAGGTTCAAGTATTTGGGCAATTTCAGGGAGTGCATTACGAACCAATAATGGTTTTTTTTGCCAATATTCGGCAAGGAATTGTTCAGCGCTTATGCCGCCGAGGATGTCAAGAGAATGAGCCATAACTAAATACATACAATTTTAATGGATATATTGTCCCTTGAGATTCCTGTTTTTAGCAAGGCTCTATTTCATTAAATTATTTCGATTAGCTTGAGACTATTTTAAAGGATTGTCTTTGAGATATTGCATGACTAATTTTTCAACTTCCAAATCATAGCTATTGGCAGCAGCCGTTGTCGCTGAAAATTTCATGAATTGCTCAAAATGTGCATTGGTGTCAATTTTAGTATTTTCTTTGTCAGACATTAATTTGAAATGATTCGGCATGACTTTTGCCATCATTTCAACATTTTCGGTTTGTAGTTTTAGAAGTTTTTTCACTTCAACTGTTTGTGGTTGAATGCTTTCAAATTTTTGTTTGCCTAGAGCAACCAGTTTATTGATTTGTTGTTCTGGCGTGCTACTACCACCGGTTTTGGTTTTAGTCCCTAGCTGTTGAATGATTTGCTCCTGCATTGCAGCGCCTTGTTGTTCTAATTCAGCAAAGATAAATTTATATTGAACCCATTCATTGACTAAGTTTTTATTGTATTGCTGAGAGTTGGTCACAGTTTGATTCACTGTATTGGTATGACCGTTTGTCGAACAAAATAGAAGGCTAATGCTAATGAGGCTAGATGAAATTAAATTAAACGTTTTCATGTTTTCAGTTCTTGGTTGTAATAAATAAGTAAGTGACTTTTTAATCATTAGCCCATAAAGAGCTAATGATGTGTTTATTATGCTGTAACAGATAATAATTTTAAAATTATGGGACTAAAATCTTAAGCTCACGCAAAATATTGCAGAGTTTAATCATCGGCATACCCATGAGTGTGGTTTGGTCTTGCCCGATCATTTCTTCAAATAAGCTAATCCCTAAACTTTCACACTTAAAACTGCCAGCGCAGTGTAGCGGCTGTTCAACCTGAACATAACGTTCAATTTCAGGCAAGCTAAGTTTGCGAAACTTCACTTTATAGTGCTCGACAAGGGTTTGTTCAAAACCTATCGATTTTTGTTGGACACTGAGTGCAGTACTGAAATAAACGATTTTGTCTGAATTGGCTTGAAGCTGCTTAACGGCTTTTTCATCGCAAAGCGGTTTACCAATAAAAATATCTGGTGCGCCTTCGCGCCATGCGACTTGGTCAGAACCAATCACAATTGCGTCTGGGTGTTGGTTTGCAATCGCAGAAGCTTTTTCAAATGCCAGTCGCTTTGCTAACTCATCGGCGTGGTTTTCACCGCGAGGTGTTTCGTCTATATCTGGTACGATTGAGTGGTAATCAATCCGTAAACGGTCCATCAGGTCTTTACGGGTTTGGCTGCTAGAAGCCAAAATGATTTTGGGAGGACTCATTACACTGCATATTCCATAAGTACATCAAGCGGCACATAAGACAGCGCCGCTTGGTGACACGCTTGTATTTTAATAGGTGGGGCAAATCCTTCTTGATACGCTTCCACCCAGCGAGTCACACAGATACACCAGAAGTCACCAGGTTGTAGTCCTGGAAAACCAACTTCGGGTAAGGGTGTGATTAGGTCATTGCCAACTTTTTGGGAAAAGTTTAAAAATTCAGATGTCATTTGTGCACACATCGTATGCTGACCAAGGTCTGTTGTTGCTGTATGGCAAAAGCCATTTCTAAAATATCCGGTAATCGGATCAAAACAACAGCTTGCCAAGGGTTCGCCTAAAACATTTAAACGATTAATATTTGGGTCTGGATGAATCGACATAAGCGCTGAATCTTTATAAGGCTTTTCGCTATCATAACAAAACTTTGGCTCTACATAGCTTTTCTGCAAAAGAAGCTAACGTTTTTCTGCATAATCATTTAAAATCGTCGCGTTTTGATATCAATAAAAGAGAGTAATGCATGAACTTTCAGCGTATGACTGACCTAGATTTGGCGGGTAAACGTGTTCTGATCCGTGAAGATCTTAACGTACCAGTTAAAAATGGCGTGATTACAAGCGATGCACGTTTACGTGCGGCGTTGCCAACAATTAAAGCAGCTGTAGAAAAAGGTGCTGCTGTAATGGTGTATTCACACTTAGGTCGTCCTGTTGAAGGTGAGCCTAAAGCAGAACAGTCTCTAGCACCTGTAGCTGCTTATTTAACAGAGGCGTTGGGTCAGGACGTTCAACTGATCACTGACTATTTGGACGGTGTTGACGTTGCGCCAGGTCAAGTGGTTTTACTTGAAAACTGCCGTTTCAACGTGGGTGAAAAGAAAAACAATCCTGAATTATCTGCTAAATACGCAGCACTTTGTGATGTTTACGTAATGGATGCATTTGGTACGGCTCACCGTGCAGAAGCATCGACTGAAGGCGTAGCACGTTGTGCAAAAGTGGCTGCTGCAGGTCCTTTACTTGCTGCTGAGCTTGATGCACTAGGCCGTGCACTTAAAACTCCTGCAAAACCAATGGTTGCGATTGTTGCAGGCTCAAAAGTTTCTACTAAATTAGATGTATTAACTTCACTATCTGACATCTGTGATCAATTGATCGTGGGTGGTGGTATTGCCAATACATTCTTAGCTGCTGCAGGCTTCAATGTTGGTAAATCACTTTGTGAAAATGACCTGATCGACACAGCAAAAGCCATTGCTGCAAAAGTATCTGTACCACTTCCAACAGATGTTGTTGTTGCTGATGCTGCTGAAATTGATTTTGCAGACTTCCTCGGTTCATTAGCTGCTGCTAAAGCTGTCGTGAAAAAAGTTGAAGATGTAACAGACAACGACATGATTTTGGATGTGGGCCCTGAAACTGCAAAAGCATTTGCAGAAATCTTGAAAACTTCAAAAACTATTCTATGGAATGGTCCAGTAGGTGTGTTTGAAGTTGATCAATTCGGCGAAGGCACCAAAGCATTGTCTTTAGCGATTGCAGAATCTGAAGGCTTCTCGATCGCGGGTGGTGGTGACACGCTTGCTGCAATTGATAAATATGAAGTTGCAGACAATATTGGTTACATCTCGACTGGTGGTGGTGCTTTCCTTGAATTCGTTGAAGGTAAAACTCTTCCTGCTGTAGCAGCGCTTATCGAACGTGCTTAATGAAGCATTATCAATAAGATAATACAGTATTAAAAAAGGTTGGCTTCGGTCAGCCTTTTTTTATGGTCTATTCATTTTGCCGTCATCAAAGTGCAATATTTCTGCAATAAAATTCATCGCAACACCTAATTCGCAGTAGTAGGAAACAACGATGAACTTAAAACTTGCACTTGCTGTACTTTTAATCGCACCATTAACTTTGACAGCTTGTGCTAAAAAAGAGTCTGCACCAACGGAATCAGAAGCATCTGCTGTTGCCGTAGATAATGCTCAAACAACACCAGAACAACAAAAAGCCATTGATGAACTTGATAAGCCAGTATTGGATGAAAAGAACCAAGATGTTCCTGCTGAAATTGCAAATGCACCTGCAGACGAAGCAACAGCTGACGCTGAAACAGCCGCTTCAGCAGCAGCAGCTCACTAAGATTGTTGTCTTTATTTAAAAAGTCCCTGCAAATGCAGGGATTTTTTTTTAAATAGTGTTATTTGTTGCTGAATTGAAATGATTGAGCATGTAGAATATGCGGCATTACCTGGGAGGATATTATGGCTCTTATTTCATTGCGCCAGCTCTTGGATCACGCCGGCGAACATGCTTACGGCGTACCAGCATTCAACGTAAACAACTTAGAACAAATGCGTGCAATTATGCTTGCAGCAGATGCAACAAATTCACCTGTAATCGTACAAGCATCTGCAGGTGCACGTAAGTATGCAGGCGCTCCGTTCTTGCGTCATTTGATTTTGGCAGCAATCGAAGAATGGCCACATATTCCTGTGGTTATGCACCAAGACCATGGTACTAGCCCTGATGTATGTCAACGTTCTATTCAACTTGGCTTCTCATCAGTGATGATGGACGGTTCATTAGGTGAAGACGGTAAAACACCAACTTCATACGAATACAACGTAGACGTGACTCGTCGTACTGTTCAAATGGCACATGCGTGTGGCGTTTCAGTAGAAGGCGAAATCGGTTGTTTAGGTAGCCTTGAAACTGGTATGGCTGGTGAAGAAGATGGTGTAGGCGCTGAAGGCGTACTTGACCATTCTCAGCTTTTAACTTCAGTTGAAGAAGCGCGTTCATTTGTAGCAGATACCAATGTTGACGCACTTGCAATTGCAGTGGGTACTTCACACGGTGCGTACAAATTTACTCGTCCACCTACAGGTGACATCTTAGCGATTGACCGTATTAAAGAAATTCACGCTGCGTTACCAAATACGCATCTTGTAATGCACGGTTCAAGCTCTGTGCCACAAGAATGGTTGGCTGTAATTAATGAATTCGGTGGTAACATCGGCGAAACTTACGGTGTTCCAGTAGAGCAACTTGTAGACGCAATCAAACACGGTGTTCGTAAAATTAACATCGATACTGACTTACGTCTTGCATCTACAGGTGCTATGCGCCGTATGATGGCTGAAAAACCAGCTGAATTTGACCCACGTAAATTCTTCTCTGCAACTGTTGATGCAATGAAACAAATTTGTATCGATCGTTATGAAGCATTTGGTACAGCGGGTAATGCTGACAAGATTCGTCCAATTTCTTTAGAGAAAATGGTGAGTCACTATAAATAATTTGTCTTGAGATAGATTATTTTTGAAGAAAAGCCCACAATTAAGTGGGCTTTTCTTTGATTTGAACTTAGAAAAATTGCTTTAAATACAACTCAAGAATAAGAGCGTGTCATGGAATTGATCTTTGCTGCCGCGATTTGCAGTGTTCTCGTTTCAGTAATTCTAAAACTCTGTCGTGATCGGGGTTTTAACCCTGCACAAATGATCACATGGAATTATGCATCTGCGAGTATTTTATGTTTTCTATGGTTTAAGCCGGATCTAGCCCATATTTCGATTAATAAAACGCCGTGGGTTTTAATTGCGGCTTTGGGTGTATTACTGCCGACGATTTTTTATTGCTTAGCACGCTCACTGCAAACAGCAGGTATTTTAAAAACCGAATTGGCTCAGCGCTTATCGGTTGTGCTTTCTCTTAGCGCAGCCTATTTTATTTTCAGTGAATATTTTAATGCCATTAAGCTCATTGGTATTGCGCTTGGTGTACTTGCGGTATTGCTGATTTTATTTTCACAGCGTAAGGGAAGCATTGATGGAAAGCAGGGGATTTTATTTTTATTAAGCGTTTGGGCAGGCTATGCACTGATTGATGTGCTATTAAAATTTGCCTCAGGTTTGGGCATGCAGTTTGCGGTGACTTTAAATCTGGTGTTTATTTGTTCATTTCTACTTTCGAGTATTTATAACATCGTACAACACGGCAGTCTGGGGCAGACAAAAAATATCCTCGCTGGATTGGGCTTAGGTCTCTTAAACTTTGCCAATATTGCACTGTATGTGAAAGCCCACATGTTGCTTAAAGACACACCTGCAATCGTCTTTGCTGGCATGAATATTTTGGTTGTAGTTTTAGGTGTGGTTGCGGGCCTCATCATCTTTAAAGAAAAATTGAGAGTCGCAACCGTATTTGGTTTGATTGCAGGGATCATGAGTGTGGTTTGCTTAGCATATGCCATGTCTGTCTAAGATAATTTTTAGCAAAAACGATCGGGTGTTGTAGCAAATCATCCCACTCAGCCACGCCCATGAGCAGTCCTTGATCTCGACAGGTTGGACACTCAGGGCAGTGATGATCAGTATATTGATAAGTATGCAGATACATTTGATGGCAATGACCGCATTCAAACTTCATCGGCATTTGTAGTAAATATGACATGTCCCACCTCTGCTTGAATCGTTGTTTTGATTCAAATTATTCAGCAAAGTTCAGACCAATTTATAAATTTTATATTTTCACATTGTTGCTAAATATGTCGTTATTAAAAAAGCCCTCGATTTGAGGGCTTTTAGTTTTAGATGCTTAGTTAACGTGTGAGTTGTTGAAAACGTTGTAAGGTGTTTTCAAAATAACATTTACCCACTGCAACGGGGTGTTTTAGGAAATCTTGAGTTTCAATCGTGCCTTGTAACTGACCCGGTTGTTTACAGTTTGGGCAGTTTGGATAGCTATGGAGCATATCGCCCGCATATTTTTGTAAATAAACCGTATTGCACGCTTCGCAATGAAATTTCATGGGTAATTTTATAGCTGTAGGCATAGGGAGAGACCTGAGTATATTTTGAGCAGAATATACTCGATAATTGTTTAAATAATAAGTCCCGAAATGACAAAAAAGAGGCAAAATTGCCCCTTTCGTCGGTTTTATGGAAAGCTTAAAGATGTGTAAAAATTTCTTCAGCATTTAGACGTGATTTAGGTAATTTCGCATTGAAATCATTTTCACTACGATAGCCTAAAGTCATCAGTACAGAAGGAATCAAGTTTTGTTCAACTAAGCCCAATTCTTCAGAGATGATCGCTTCGTCAAATCCACCAATCGGTGTTGCATCCACACCCTCAATGCCTGCTGCCAAAAGCATTTGACCTAAAGCAATAAAAGTCTGGTTTTCAGCCCAACGTTGAATATCACCTTTTTCATTACGATAATAATCGACATAACCTGTACGGCTGTCTTTTTGACCTTGTTTGGCTTTGTCATCTTTAAAGCGACCACTACGATCATCCTGATTTAAAAGATTATCTAAATGCTCTGCAGTGATGTCTGCTTTGGTACAGAATAAAATCGTATGTGATGAATCTAAAACTTTTGGGGCATTGTAGGCATATTTACCCACTAAGGCTTTGGCAATGCGTTGTTTGGCTGCATCATTATCTGCAATAAAAAAATGCCAAGGCTGAATATTAATAGAAGATGGTGCTAAACGAAGTATTTGTAATAAACGCTCAAATTGTTCCTGTGGAATTTTTTTAGCAGGATCATAAGCTTTTGTGGTATAGCGTTGTTTTGATACGTTTAACAGATCCATCGAATATCTCCAGATATAGTTTGCTGTAGTTTAGCGGATAAACGGCCGAATGGTCTAAGGAGAAAATTTTCCAAGGATAGATCTTAGTCGTATATGCTGTACACATTGGCTAAAAATTAACAGATTTAAGCTGTATGAAGTGCGAATTAGAGTTATATAAAATCATAAGATAGATAAATGCTATTGGTAGTTTTTGCCAAAAGGCGTTTAATTAATTGTAGTTAATCATAGTTTAAGCATGAGACAGCAGCGATGGATTACACCAATCATTTCAAGAAAAAATTAAAAACCGAACAGCAGATTGGTTTGTGGGTCGGTTTAGCCGATGCTTATGGGACTGAAATAGCTGCAAATGCAGGTTATGACTGGTTGCTGATTGATGGCGAGCATGCGCCAAGTGACTTGCGGACGACATTGTCGCAATTGCAAAGTATTGCTGCATATCCTTCGCAAGCCGTGGTTAGACCTCCAATTGGGAGTGTGCAACTGATTAAACAACTGTTGGATATCGGTGCGCAAACCTTGCTGATTCCTATGGTTGAAACTGTTGAACAAGCTCAACTTATGGTTAAAGCCGTACGTTATCCACCTGAAGGTATTCGTGGAGTAGGTGCAGCATTAGCACGTGCAACACGTTGGAACAGTATTCCAGACTACTATGCAACTGCACATGAAAATATCTGTTTACTGATTCAGATTGAGTCGGTTGAGGGGATTAAAAACTTAGAAGAAATACTGAAAATTGAAGGCATCGATGGAGTATTTATTGGTGCCGTGGATTTGTCGGCGACTATGGGTTATCAGGGGAATCCGAACCATCCTGAAGTACAAAAAACCGTGATTGATGCGATTCAGCGTATACGTAAGGCTGGAAAAGCAGCAGGTATTTTGTCGACACAACATGATGCGACTCAGAAGTATATCGAGTTAGGCACAGAATTTGTTGCTGTGGGTGTCGATACCAGTGTGCTCATGAATTCGTTACGAGAGCTTTTATCGAAGTATAAAACCGATACCCAAGTGATGAAAACAGAAGGTGGTTACTAAGCGGTACAGCCTTAAGCAATTGGTAACCGTCAGATCAGATTTGAGCTAGTACAGCCTTAGAAAAACCTCTGCATAACGAGTTGTATATTTGATATCTTTGTTCTTGAGTGAGATGAGTATAGTTCATGATGCAACTTTGACCGGTCGGAAGCAAAATGCGAACTCAACTTGCTTCTCTCTAATAATTTAATCTTTGTTGCTCTTCTTTTTTGAATTTAAGAGTAAAAAAGACATACCGGAGTATGTCTTTTGGGGGGGATATTGCAGCTTAGAAGTCGTAACGTAGACCAAGAGAAAGTGCAGTTGCATTTTCATCACCGATACCTGAGATACCGTTACCGAAGCTACGACCTTCTTTCCAAGGATTGAGTTTAGAGTTTTTGTCGTTAAGCACAGTTGCTAAGTTGCCGTATACGCGTAATGTGCTATCCAACTTATGTTCTACACCCACACCGATCAAGCTTGCATTGGCATCATCAGCATTTACGTCACGGTAGAAGTATTCACCGCGTACTGAGGTTTTAGGCGTTACTTTATATTCGCCAGCTACACCGAAAACTTGCGCATCTGGGTTGGCTGTATCGTTGTCGTGTTTGGCAATTTGGTATAAGGCACCCAAGTTAAATTCTTCGGTTAATTTATATGCACCGGCAATACGGAATGCATCACGACTTGCACCACCAGCTGCGTTTGCTGCATTTTCATCATACTTTTCGTAAGCTGCTGCAAAATCAATTGGACCTTCTTTATAGGTTAGAGCAAGGTCATAGGCTTTGTTGTCATCTTTGCCTTCACCATCTGTTTCACGGTCAATTTGTGTACCTGAATGCATCGACATTGCAGCTAGTACATTGAAACCACCGCCAAATTTTGGCGATTTATATTCAATGGTGTTTTCATTACGTTCATCAAATTTTAAGTTGCCGACACGTGTTACGTTACGAACGTCACCAACCATGTCACCGAAGAAGTTCACAGGGCTACGTGCGACTTTAAATGGGCTGTCAAAACGACCTACACGTGCTTGACCATAAGTTGAACTTTTTAAACCCACGAATGTGTCACGTGTTGAAAAATCTATACCTTTGCTGTCTTGGCTACCGCTTGCAAAGTTTACTTCTTGCTCAATTTGAGCGAATACGTTGAGGTCATCATTAATTTTTTGATCTACTTTGAAGCCTAAGCGTGAAGCATTAGAAGAAAGACCAACTTCGTTGTAATCTTTACCATCATCTAGATAGTCAAGAGAGACATGTGCACGGCCATAAATTTTTACATCTGCAGCAGATGCCATCATTGGTGTAAGAATTGTTGCCCCGATTGCTAATGCACATAGAGTTTTTTTCATTTGAAGCTCCAGAAGACTTTTCCAGTCATATCAATATGTTTTATCAGTAGCTTGGCTAGAAGTAATTTCGCTATCTAATGGCGCTAAGTATTCATTACAAATAAGACAGTTCTATTAAGGAAATATTTCAAAACGGTGAAAGGTGATTTTTGGTTTAAATTGTATTTTTATTTATAAAGATTGATATTTATTAAATACTTATAGTTATTTTTAAATATTAAATTTTGCAGTTAAAATGACTTGGCACAATATTCTAAACATAAAAAAATGGAGCCGAAGCTCCATTGATCATCACTTTAAACTCAATTGAACTTAAAATGCTGCTTTGATTTTTTCGCCAATGGCTTTAATTTTTTCCATATCGCCCATTTGTGCGGCATGTTTACCTAATTCATGCACTGAAGTCGGTATTAGGTGGAAATGTACATGCGGAACAGTTTGACCCGCAGCAGCGCCAGACAACTGCATCAATACGATACCTTTCACGTCTAAAGCTTTTTCCATTGCTTTCGCAACTTTTTGAGCAACCTGAATGGTATAAGCAGCCGCTTCTGGATCTAAATCAAGCAGCGTAATAGCAGGGGTTTTAGGAATTACGAGCGTATGACCTTCGGCCTGTGGCATGACATCCATAAAAGCGAGTACTTGATCATCTTCATAGACTTTAAACGCTGGAAGTTCTCCACGTAAAATCCGAGCAAAAATATTTTGATCATCATAAGTCATTGCTAAATTCCTTGTGCGAATTGAATCGTAATTATTTACAATTCAATTCTTTCTGACGATCTTTGATCGCGTCAAGTCGTTGTTGCTCTTTTTCTGAAAATTTAGGCTTAGTTGTGTAGCAATTGTCATTGCCAAACTTCGCTTTAGCGTCAGGATCTTTAAAGCAGAAACCTTTCGATGCATAAATCACGTCATGGTCATTTTTCAACTTTTGGCATTCTTGCTCGGATGCTAAAACAGCAGTAGAAGCCCCGATTAAAGTTACAGCACCTAGCAAAGTTGCGAGGGTAAATTTGTTCATGCGAGTTTCCTCTGTCATTTGTAACAATGTGTGTTATGACACTAGAGTACAATATGATGGTTATTTATCGTTATTCAATGGCGAGTTATTACTCAATTGTAATTTTACTCCATTTTTCATACATAATCATAGCGCTTGAAAAATCACTGTTTTCTTCAGCTTGATCACTTGCTGCTTGGATTAAGTTTTGCGTCAAAGACAGCACAGGCGCTGAAAGTTTTGCTTGTCGCACCAGATCAACAGCAATTCCCGTATCTTTTGCAAGTAATGGAAGTGCAAAGGTTAATGGGAAGCTACGATTCAGTACGCGCTGCGGTAAAACCGTTTCGGTCACATTACTTTTACCACTCGACGCATTTATACAATCGAGTGCTTCATGTAAGTCTACGCCATGCGCTTTTAAGGTGGTGAATCCTTCAGCAACTGCACAAAGATTTACAGCCATTAACATGTTGTTTACAGCTTTAACAGCAAAACCCGCACCCGGTTCACCCACATGTTTAATCAGTCTGCCAAATGTTTGGATCGCAGGTAATGCACGTTCAAAGGCTGCTGCGTCACCACCAATCATGACGGTTAATGTTCCCGTTTCAGCGCCAATGGTTTGTCCACTCACAGGGGCGTCTAAGAATGAAACGTTTTGTTGCTTTAAGGCTGAAGCGAGTTTTTTTGCAGATTCTGGCACACCGCTGGTACAGTCGACCCAAATCGAGCCTGATTTCAGCGTCACACTCGCAATTAAATTTTCAACATCTTGGCTGATGGGTAGGCAAGAAAAAATAATGTCCGCTTGTACTGCTTGTTCTAAAGCAACCGCTTGCGTACCAAATTCAGCAGCATGTTGCTCTGCCTTGGTAAAGTTTCGATTCCAGACATAAACCGTGTCGAACTGTTTTGGTAGGTGCGCTGCCATACGGGAACCCATTGCGCCCAATCCAATAAATGCAACTGACTGAATCATCTTTACTTTACCCTCTAAATTTTTATTTCAATAAACTGGATCTTTGTGTAAGCCACTGGGTCAAAGTTGGCCAAAATTGATTGGCACTTTTTTGACTCAACATCAGGCCGAGGTGACCACCGGGAATGAGAGTAAACGTGACATCTTGACTACTTGTCAATTCGCCTAAAGGACTTGCTGCATCTGCCGTAACGATTTGATCGGTAGAACCCGCGCCAATTAACAATGAACAGTGGATATTTTTTAATTGAATAACTTTATCTTTCAATTGAATAATGCCGTTTTTAAGCGGATTTTGCAGCCAAACATTGAATACCATGTCTTGGTTAATGCCACCAGGATAGTCAATCATGTGATTGAGAAAATCGCCCATGGTTGCATGTTCATACAGATCATGCAGATTATCTAAGTTGGAAAGAAATTGTTTTTGGCTTTTGAACCAACCCATTGGATCGACGATTTTAAAGCCAATCGCATTGAGCACACCCGGTGTATGGATAAAATGTTTAGGGATTTTCCCGGTGTAGACCGTATCTTGTAAATTCTTACTACGTGAAAGCAAGCGATTGGTTTTTTGAAATAACTTTCCGATACGACCTGAGGCATAGCTATCTATCGGCGCGCCCATCACCATTAGATTTTTAACATGTTCAGGTTGATGTAATGCGGTATACAGCGTGACAAAGACTCCAGCCATACTCCAACCATGTAGCGAGATGTATCGACTATCTGCATGCTGAGAAATTTGATCAATACAATGTGGAATCACATCATCAATAAACGATAGAAAATTTAAGAATCGATCTTGATAGTTCAACTTTCCCCATTCCAACAAATAGACATCAAAGCCACTGTGTTGAAAATGTTTCACCAATGAGCGATATGGATACAAATCATAAATTGCCATATTGATGGCCAGTGGTGCAACAAACACTAAGGGTTCTTTGTATTTACGATCAGGCGAAGCGTAATACCGAACTTTTGCATGTTTATATTCAGTAATTACTTCATAGGGTGTTGATTGAGAAAGGACCAGCGATTTTGCATTAAACACACGTGTAGACAGGTGTTTAATTTTCTTTTGCTGCGCTAGAAATTTCTGTTTGAAAGGGTGCATAACTGTCAATTGCCTAAGTCCTTGTAGGATTGGTCGAAGTCTAAGCGATAATTTCGTATTTTACCTTGACCTTAAATAGCTTAGACGCTCAAAATATTGGCAATTCTTCACAAAGGCAGTTCTTCGCGACTGAGTAATACAGATGAGCCAACAAGACGACATCGAATACCAATTAGAGACTTTAGCGATTCGTACAGGTCATACTCGTACTTTTGAGGGTGAACATAGCGAGCCAATTTTCCTGACTTCATCATTTGTTTGTGAAAGTGCAGCAGATGCCGCAGCAAAATTTTCAGGTCAAATTGAAGGCAATACCTATTCACGTTATACCAATCCAACTGTACAAACTTTCGAAAAACGTTTAGCTGTTTTGGATGGTGCTGAAGCCGCGGTTGCGACAAGTTCAGGTATGGCGGGCGTACACGCAATTACTTTGGCATATTTGAAAGCTGGCGATCATGTGGTGTGTTCACGTGCTGTCTTTGGTTCGATCATTTCTCTGTTTGAAAAATATGTCATCAAATTTGGCGTTGATGTTACTTTTGTTGATTTGGAAGATTTAGATGCTTGGAAACAAGCGATTCGTCCAACTACACGCCTATTGTTTATTGAAACACCGTCAAACCCATTAGCTCAAGTAGGTGATTTACAAGCCATTGCCGATATTGCACATGCGCATGGCGCATTATTTGCAGTCGATAATACCTTCTGTACACCAGTGTTACAGCAACCGATTAAATTTGGTGCGGACCTCGTGATCTATTCATCAACAAAATATATTGATGGTCAAGGTCGTGCGCTAGGTGGTGCAGTTGTTGGTAGTGCAAAATTGATGGAAGAGATTACAGGTGTTATTCGTACACTGGGTAACTCGATGAGCCCATTCAATGCATGGATCTTCCTGAAAGGCCTAGAAACTTTAAGCTTACGTATGAAAGCCCACTGTGCCAGTGCTCAGACTTTAGCTGAATGGTTGGATGCACACCCGAAAGTTGAAAAAGTGTACTATGCGGGACTTCCAAATCACGAAGGTCATGAGTTGGCGAAAAAGCAACAAAAAGGCTTTGGCGGAGTTGTATCGTTTGTTGCCAAAGGCGAACGTGAAGGCGCTTGGACAGTGATTGATAATACTAAGTTCCTTTCTATTACAAGTAATTTGGGGGATGTAAAATCAACAATTACTCATCCTGCAACGACTTCTCATGGCAGAATGTCAGCAGAAGCGAAAAAAGCAGCAGGGATTAGCGAAGGTTTAATTCGCGTATCTGTTGGTTTAGAAGATATTAATGATATTATTCGCGATCTTTCACGCGGTTTAGATCTTATCTAAAGTGAATTCATCAGTTTTGTTCGGAGATTTTTATGAACATTAATATGCTCATGCAGCAAGCTCAACGCATGCAAAAAGAAGTTGAGAGCAACATTAAAAAAGCCAAGGAAGAGCTTGCACAAGTTGAAGTTCACGCTGAAGCAGGTGGTGGTCTGGTTAAAGTTACTATGACTGCACGTCATGTAGTGAAACGTATCGAAATCAATCCTGAACTACTTCAAGATGATGCAGATATGATTGAAGACTTAATTGCAGCAGCAATGAATGATGCTTCACGTCAAGCTGAAGTAATTTCAGAAGAAAAACTGAAATCTGCAAACTCTGGTATGGGTCTTCCACCAGGTCTTTCAGGTTTATTCTAAGGAATACGTTGAATGTTTAGTGATCGTTTTGATCAACTTGTACAGGCATTGCGTATTTTGCCAAGCGTTGGGCCAAAGTCGGCTCAACGTATGGCACTGCACTTAATCATGAAAAATAGGGAAGGCGCTGTTGGTTTGGCACATGCCTTGACTGAAGCAACCAACTATATTCATGAATGTACAATTTGCCATTCATTGACTGAAGATGAAGTGTGCAACATATGCGTCTCGTCAGAACGTGATGATCAACTGCTTTGTGTGGTTGAATCTCCCGCAGATGTCATGGCAATCGAGCAAAGTGGCAGTTTTAGAGGGAAATATCATGTATTGGGTGGACATTTGTCGCCACTCGATGGTATTGGCCCAGACGAAATTGGTATCCCATATTTAATTCAACGATTAAGTGATGGTAAAGTGCAGGAAGTGATCTTGGCGACCAATGCAACGGTAGAAGGTCAAGCGACAGCACATTATTTGGTTGAAGCGACCAAGCATTTACCAATACAAATGACCCGTATTGCACAGGGTGTACCACAGGGTGGTGAGCTTGAATATGTGGATAGTCATACTTTAAGTCAGGCCGTGCATAACCGAATGCGAATGAAGTAACTATAGAGCGAAACTCGTTTCGCTTTGTATAAAATTCACCTAATTATTTATACTTAATAACGATTAAAGTTTTTGTTAATAATGAATAAAAAAGCCAAATAAAGAAAATAAGTCACTAAAATAACGTTTTTCCTTATAGATAAATAATATATATCAGTTAATATAAGCTCATAGAGCATCTAAAATTAGACTCAGCAACTTATGTATCAATTCATTCAAAATCAGCCAGATTTAAATTCTGTTTTAAATCTTATGGACCAAAGCTCGATTTACGGACTCGACACCGAGTTTATAAAAGTAGATACCCTGTGGCCCAAACTTGGACTTTTCCAAATTAATGTACAAAATCAGGTGTATTTACTTGATGGTACAACCCTCGATTTAAGCCAATTCTGGCAAAAATTATTTGCGGCTCAGCAAAACATTTTTCATGCTTGTAGTGAAGATATCGACCTGATTTATCACTATGCACAGCATAAGTCTTTAGAAAATGTCTTTGATACACAAGTTGGGATGTCATTTTTAGGGCATGGCTTACAAGTCAGCTATCAAAATGCCTTAAAAACTATGCTCGATGTAGATATAGATAAAGATCAGACACGTTCAGATTGGTTGGCTCGTCCACTCAGTGCCGAGCAATTGAACTATGCAGCGAATGATGTACATTATTTAATGAATTTAAGCCAAACGATTCAAAATGAGTTGGCTGCGAAAAGTTTATTAAATTGTGTGCTTGAGGACTGCAAAAATTTAACTTATGAAATTGGCACTGAAACGCCGATCCATTTGCTGTATCACGATATTGGTAATTATCGACATTCACGTCGTCAGCTCATGCAAATTCAGCAATTGGCCGTTTGGCGTGAGCAAATGGTGAAAGCCTTAAATCAACCACGTAGCTTTATTCTTAAAAACTCAACCATCATTGATATGGTTGAAAAAAATCCAAAAAATAATTTTCAATTGAGTGCGGTGAAAGACATTCGTCCTAACATTGTGCGTGAGCATGGTAAAATTATTTTAGATTTGTTGAAGTTTTTACCTGAACAAGCTGAATGGCCGCTGCGTATGGCACGTCCAATTCGTCACTCTTCTCAGGATATTGGTTCACGCGTCGATACCGTTATTCAGCGTGCAGTACAAGAAACCTCTGTGCCTAAAGAAGTTTTAATGCGCAAAAAATGGTTAAATGCATTGTATCAGCATGTGGTTTTTCATAATGATGAACAGGAGTTACCGAGTTACCTATTGGGCTGGCGCTATGATTTGCTGACGAAGCCTTTAATTGAAGTGCTGCATGCCGATGAAAGCTATCTTTCTGGTCAAATGAAAGTGTTGGAATAAGTTCTGATTGATTAAAGAATTATCACTTATACAAATTCACGACTGATGCGTTAATAAACACTAATGTATCAGTCTTTTTTTTGATGTATCCTTTGCCTTGCGTTTAATGAGTATTGATTCAATTATGTACTGTTCTATCTACAAATCGAGCAAAAAAGATGAAATGTATCTTTATATTGCTCGTCCTGAAGTTAATGAAAACGAAACTGAAGCGACAGATCCGCTTGCAGTAATGCCTGATGCTTTACGTACAGCATTTGGTCGTGCCACATTTGTCATGGATCTAGAACTCAGTGAATCACGCAAACTTGCACGTGTGAACGTATTGCATGTATTAGATTCAATTGAAACAAAAGGGTTCTTTATTCAAATGCCTCCAGAAGGTTTAATTGACCCAAATGCAGTTGAGCCAGAAGGCTTGCGCGGCGCTTAAGTTAATTCAGGAGTTGTGAAAATGAATGGTGTAGTATCGGTATTGGACTCAATTCCTGAAAGCAGTATTGCAATTACGGTTTACTTAGGTGGGGCTGTAATTGCTTTGTTGTGTTGGTATGGGCTGATGAAGCGCTTACCCAAAATGATAGGTGCCATTGGTTGGCTTATCGTATTTGCTATTTTATTAACACCAACCGTTTCTGAAGGTTTAAATGCAGCAATCGCACCTGCGATTTTTGGTTTGATTTTTGGTGTATTAACAAAAGATCAGCCATTGGTTTGGTTGAATCTATCGCTGATTCTCTTTGTGGTGGGTATTGGTTTAGTCCTTGGATATTTTTGGACAAAATACAATGCAGCGAAACCACAGCACGTTGTAAACAAGAAAATTTCACCGCTTTAAATAAAAAAATAAGGTTATGTCATGTCTGTTGAAACTCAACAATTTACTGGTACAGATCAATATATTGCGACTGATAGCTTAAAACTTGCAGTAAAAGCTGCACGTTCATTGCAAAAGCCACTTTTGGTTAAAGGTGAGCCGGGGACAGGTAAAACACTTTTAGCCGAACAAGTGGCTGAAAGTTTAGGCCTTAAGCTCATTACGTGGCATATCAAATCGACGACCAAGGCTCAACAAGGTTTGTACGAGTACGACGCCGTATCTCGTCTGCGTGATAGTCAGTTGGGCGATGACCGTGTTTATGACATCAAAAACTATATTAAGCCGGGTAAACTTTGGGAAGCGTTTACCAGTGAAGAACGTTGTGTACTTCTAATTGACGAAATTGATAAAGCAGATATCGAATTCCCTAATGATTTGCTACACGAACTCGATAAAATGTCATTCTTTGTGTACGAGACAGGTGAAACGATTACGGCAACACAACGTCCAATCGTGATCATTACTTCAAATAATGAAAAAGAACTTCCAGATGCCTTTTTGCGTCGTTGTTTCTTCCATTATATTGAATTCCCTGATGAAGCAACCATGCGTGAAATCATCGATGTGCATTTTGAAAATATTTCAAATACCTTGGTTTCTGAAGCACTGCAAATTTTCTTTAAATTACGTCAAGTTCCGGGTTTAAAGAAACCGCCTTCAACTTCTGAGTTGATTGATTGGTTGAGTTTGCTGATGGCTGATGATATGCCAGAAGATATTTTACGCAATACAGATAAATCAAAATCAATTCCACCGCTTTATGGTGCCTTGATTAAGAACGAACAAGATGTGCAATTGCTTGAACGTCTAGCATTTATGTCACGTCGTTAATTGCTATTAATTTTATCAAAGATTTAAAAGCCGGTTATCCGGCTTTTATTTTGAGCATTAAAAAATATAAAGGTGAATTATGCAGACAAGCGCATACTTATCTCAAGTACACATAGCTGTAACTAAGAGATTAAAGCCGACCGTACTCTTGTTGGCTGCGAGCTTGTATTTATCTGGGTATAGCTATGCGATGGATGATGCTCAGTTTGAACAGCAGCATCAACAGCTACTCCAGGATGCGTATTGGGCGCAAGTTGCAGAACATCAACTTAAAGAAAAGCTCATTGATCAATCAGATCATCTCGCAGCTCAAACGACCATTCAACAAAAGGCCTGTGCTGCAACTGTACTCGAGCTGAAATACTATGATTTTGTGATCTTGAATCTAAATGACTTTAACCGCTATAGAAACCATCAAGGTTTTCATAAAATCGTATCCATTGAAAAGTTGCAGCAGGATCGTCTCGATGTTCAGCGCAAATATGAAACTCTTAAAAAATCACTTAAAGAAAGAAATGCGACTTGCGAATAAATCATGCCGTTTGTGTTTCTTTGGGTAGGTAGGGCAACGTATATGAACACACAGTAAAAGCTTTTGGCTTTACTTGTAGGAATCAATTTTTCATAATGGTGGATGTAAAGGCAAGACTCAGTTGCAGATGAAATAACAAGATCACATGCATTCACACTGGATTTGACCTCCTGATATTTAATTTTTATTGGATTTTATTCGCCTATGTTTGTGCGATTGTTTTATACCCTTCGAAAATACGGTGTTCCTGTTTCAACTCGTGAATTGATTGACTTGAACCAAGCAGTGGCAGCAGGGCTGGTCTTTGCAGATCAAAATGAATTTTATCAGCTTGCAAAAACCGTCATGGTCAAAGATGAACGTTACTTTGATAAGTTCGACCGTGCAATGAAGGACTATTTTGACGGTATTGCCACCTTTGATTTGGATGAGCTATTAAATCAGGTACATAAACTGCCAAAGGATTGGTTTGACCTTGAGCTAATCGAAAAGCATTTAACACCAGAACAACGAGAAGAATTAAAAAAAGCTGGTTCATTAGAAGAATTGATGAAAATGCTCGAAGAGCGTTTACGCGAGCAGCATAAAAAGCATCAGGGTGGTAATCGAATGATTGGTACGGGCGGTACCTCGCCCTTTGGTGCCTATGGTGACCATCCTGAAGGCGTGCGTATCGGTGGGCCTGGTCGTAAACGATCTGCGGTGAAAGTTTGGGAACAACGTCAATACCGAAACCTAGATGATGAGCAGATTCTCGGCAGTCGTCAGATGCAGATGGCATTGCGTCGTTTGCGTAAATTTGCCCGTCAAGGTGCAGCAGATGAGCTTGACATTGATGGAACCATTCGTGAAACAGCCAAGCAAGGCATTTTGGATGTACAGCTTGTTCCAGAACGACGTAACCGCATTAAAGTGTTGATGCTGTTTGATGTTGGGGGATCGATGGATTCACATATTGCCCAATGCGAGAAGCTCTTTACCGCTGCAAAAACTGAATTTAAAACCTTAGAGTATTTCTATTTCCATAACTGTTTATATGACTATGTGTGGAAAGACAATATTCGCCGTTCAAGCACGCGTATGAATACATGGGATCTATTCAATACCTATGGGCGAGATTACCGTGTTATCGTTGTCGGTGATGCAAGTATGGCACCGTATGAGTTGAACTCGGTAGGTGGATCTGTGGAATATATGAATGATGAAGCGGGTCAGGTGTGGTTACAGCGTTTACGTAATCATTTTGATAAAACAGCGTGGTTAAACCCAGAAGAAGAAAGTTATTGGCATTACACCCAAACCATTGCTGCGATTAAACAAATCTTTGAAGATCATATGTTCCCAATGACCCTAAAAGGTGTGGAAGATATGACGAAATATTTAGCGCGCTAAAGCGTTAAAAACGATACTTTTTCTTATCAATGATGTTTATATTACTTACTCCAATTTTGCATTGTTTCTTATTTTCAAAATTGGATAGTATTTAAAAGTCTTTGTTCTGCATACAACATGAAGGAAATATGATGGATCATCAAATTAATGGTATCGCATTACCTAATGAAGAAGGTTTCTTCGGTGAATACGGTGGGCAGTTCATTCCACCAGATTTAAAACAGGCAATGGATGACATTAATGTTGCTTATGAGCAAATTCGTCATACAGAAGAATTTCAAAATGAATTGAAAGAGTTGTTTGCACACTATGTTGGACGTCCTAGTCCATTGTTTTATGCAAAGCGCTTGTCTGAAAAATTAGGTGGAGCACAAATCTACCTGAAACGTGAAGATCTCAACCATACTGGCGCACATAAAATTAACCACTGCCTTGGCGAAGCTTTGTTAGCAAAATACATGGGTAAAACCAAAGTGATCGCAGAAACTGGTGCAGGTCAGCATGGTGTGGCATTAGCAACGGCTTGTGCCTTGGTGGGTATTCCATGTGAAATTCACATGGGGCAAGTGGATATTGAAAAAGAACATCCAAACGTGGTGAAAATGAAGATTTTAGGTGCCAACCTAATCTCTGTTACTCGTGGTACAGCTACGCTCAAAGATGCAGTAGATAGCGCATTTGAAGAATATTTAAAAGATCCAACCAATTTTATTTATGCGATTGGTTCAGTGGTTGGTCCACATCCATTCCCGAAAATGGTTCGTGACTTCCAGTCAATTATTGGTGATGAAATTAAAGTTCAGACCAACGAGCGTTTTGGTGCAAATCCTGACTATGTGGTTGCATGTGTGGGTGGTGGATCCAATGCCGTTGGTGCATTTACAGCATTCCTCAATGACACCGATGTTAAACTTGTGGGTGTAGAGCCGGCTGGTCATGGCTTAGATACCAATATGCACTCTGCGACGTTGACATTGGGTAAGCCAAGTCAAATTCATGGCATGGCATGTTATGTCCTTGAAGATGAACAGGGTGAACCATTACCAGTGCATTCAATTGCATCAGGTTTGGATTATCCTGGAGTGGGACCACAACATAGCTTGTTAAAAGACCTAGGTCGTGTTGAATATACAACAGCGACAGATCAAGAATGTTTAGATGCATTCATGACGCTTTCACGTGTGGAAGGTATTGTTCCTGCACTAGAAAGTTCACATGCTGTTGCATGGGCAATTCGTGAAGCGCCAAAACTTGCTAAAGATGTGAAGATTGTTGTTAACGTTTCAGGCCGTGGCGATAAAGACTCAGACTATGTGGCTGAAAAATTAGGTTTAAATTAATTATTGCCATTAAAAAAGACTAAGTTGCTCATCATCTGTTGATGGTGCAAAAATCTTTTGCAGTTGTATAGCCTGATCTATATTCGAAGTATCCCAGTTTTTAACTGGGATATTTTTTTTGACTTTTTATAAAAAGTGTGGTCAAAGCTTGATGTAATTAGAATTAACTCAGGATGTAGTGCATAAATAATTGCCTTTGCATCTAAAATTTCAGCGACAGCAGAAGCAATCTCCAAATTAATCGTACGTCGGTGGTATTGCAGCAGTTCATCGTCTTTCATAGAAACCATCAAGCGTTCCAATTCTAAAATGATGGCATCAAGGTGGGCTAATTTATCTAAAGCAGGTTTCAACATAATAAATGAAATTGAGAAAAGTAATTAATTTGTATTGTGTATGTCATTACATTTGGTGAATTATATGAAAAATTTTGATTTCTAGATTCCCCCCTTAAACTTTATTAAGGGGGGAGTTATTGAGTTTAGCCTGAAATATATTGTTGAAGTTGTTCGATCAGTTTGCGTTGATCATCCATTGCTGCTTTTACAAGGTCGCCGATGGAGATTAAGCCAGTTAATTTCTGTTCCTCAACGACAGGTAAATGACGTAAATGGCGATCTGTCATAAGCTCTAAACATTCTTCGACAGTCGCTGCACTTGTCACGGTGATTACGCTCCCAGTCATAATTTCGCTGACAGAGGTATCGAAAGATGTTCTTTCCATCAGGGCGATTTTACGTGTGTAATCACGCTCAGACAAAATACCAACGACTGTGCCTTCATGGGTCACAACGAGGGCACCAATGCCTTTTTGTGCCATCAGGGAAATGGCTTCGAGTACAGTCGCATCTGGAGTGATGGTGTAGATTTCTTGATAAGCTTTGTCTTTAAGTACTTGGGCAACTGTAGTCATATTTTCATTCCTTTATAGTAGTTTTTGTTTAATTTAAATTAGCGCGAAATTCGAAAAAAGCAAATACTTTTCAGTGCATGTTGGGGTCAAACATGCACTGAGGGTTTTATGCCATTTGAATCTTATTTTGGTTAAAAAAGAATAAACGCA
This sequence comes from Acinetobacter sp. YH12144, assembly GCF_013418345.1. Lineage (NCBI taxonomy): Bacteria > Pseudomonadati > Pseudomonadota > Gammaproteobacteria > Moraxellales > Moraxellaceae > Acinetobacter > Acinetobacter sp. YH12144. Next base: position 154,194 of record NZ_VPCD01000008.1, read on the forward strand.
TTTGCGAGGTTGTGAGCTTGAGACGGATGTGACTTGAGCTATGCAACGCAGGGATGACTTTAAGGCGTGTTAATGTCGGTAATAGCGATGCCTCAAAATCTTGTGGTGTAATGCGTCGTGGAGTGTAGTTGGGCCAATGCTTTTTGGCATATTTATGCGCTTGAATGCCATTTAACCAAAACGGGAAGATAATATGATCTTGATCGCTGGTCATTGCCCAACCTTGTTGGTGGTAGAGACCCCAAAGGACTCCACAGTACATCATGGTTTTTAAAATACTAATTTTGAAAAATAAATCTTTTGGAATAGGTTTATATTGCTTTAATTTAGACATCATATGCAGCGTGTTGTTGATGTTGCTCCTATTGTAGGAAATTCTTATGAAAAAGCTGTGTAAGCTTTGAACTTGATTGTAAGAATTTATGTAGTTAAAAGTTGAAGGGTGTAAAAAACGCCACCTTAGTGACGTTTTGTTATGCTTGCAAGGTGGCCATGTTCTGCCAATATTGCGCTTTGAGTGAGTCACGTTCTACGCGGAAGCCTTGATAATAAAGTTCAGCCAAAAATAACGCTGCTTTACCATGTCCAGCACGAGCTGCATCTTCCAATTCATGAACTGCATCGCTGAAGTTCATTTGAGATTGAATTGTGTTTACCGCATTTGCGTATACATGTTCGAGTTCATGTTGAGAGAATTGTTGAATCATATTTAACTCCTTATTCTAATTATGATCATTAAGGGCCCATTCTTTAGCCCTATTAACTAATTTAACTAAGTATTATTAAACTAATATTACAATTATCTTGAATTGTCAACTATTCACGTAAATATTTCTAATTTGCTATAGTTTACATGATTAAACAATGGACAATTGTTTTCGTGAGTAAAATACTATCATAAGAAGTTGTAGATAATAAGGAGAAGTAAATGACAAGAGTTTTAGACGGTTTAACTTTAGATTATCCTCCGACATTAGCGCAAATTGTGGAGTTGGCACATCTACATCGTCGCAATCTTGATGAAGCAATTTTTCATCAAGAAATTCATTTAGGGGATTTTGGTTTGGCACAGCGCAAACGTGTATATGATTTCACACGGGATTTAGATAAGGCACAGCGCTTAGAATTTTACAATGCATATAATGGCGAATTACTCAAAATCGCCGATGATGATGATTTACATCCTGCGCATGCAGAAGGTGGAATGAGTATTTTTGCAGTATTTATCGTTTTGGCGATTATTGCATTAATTCTTTATTTTGCGGTGATACGTACCATTATTCATTAAATTGTTTAGCTAACTCACAGACTGAAAAGGTGAACTGATGCAGTTTTAAGCGCTGTGACTTGAACTTCTTGAACGTCAGCCATACACTACTTTGAACCTGAGGTAGTGTATGACTATTGATTTAGAAAAAATTACTCAATTCAAATCTAAAATACAGCTTGAGCAAATTTATAATATCTTTGTTTCAGTCATGATCGTGGTAATTTTGGTATTGGCTGTGATTGCCTTATATCGTCCTATTTCTGTACAGCAATACCAAAACGTGTCACGACTTGCTTTGCAGCAAAGTTATCCTGAAACACAGGAAATGGCGATGCTACTGAGACAGCAAGATCGCATTCGTGTGGGTGCTTATCTTAAATTGATGCATGCTTATCAGATGGAGTCTGTACGGGCACATCAACTTCCTGCTTTGGCAGAGGAACAGCTTTAGTTGCAGGGATTATCTTGGTTGGAGCTGCTTGTATATTCTCTTCCAATATCTGCTGTACTTCATTTTTATCTAAGGTTTTACTGACCACTATCACAGTCATATTTTCAGGGTGCATGTAAGTACGAACCGCATTTTGTACATCAGCTACAGTTATTTTTTCCAATAATTTCGGGTACTGGGTCAAATAATCTGGATCTTGTTGATAAAACCCTAATAGACCAAGCTGTGCATTGATCGTTGCATTACTGCTGTAATTATTTGGAAAAGCACGCAGCATGCCTGCTTTGGTTTCTTCCATTTGTTTTTGATCAATAGGCATTTTGACAAAATCATTAAAAGCCTTATGTGCCACTCGAATACTATCTATAAGCTGATCTTGACGTGTTCCATAGCTAAAACTAAAGATACCGGGTGCTTGGCTAAAGCTAAATGCACTATAGGCACCATAAGTATAGCCACGTTTAACGCGAAGCTCTTGCATGAGGACCGAGTTAAAACCTCCACCACCAAACATTCGATTAGCTACTTCTAGGGCTAATCGATCTTTGTTATCACGTGTCGTTCCTAAATGTCCAAACATAACGTTGGCTTGGGTGGAATTGTAGGGAAGATGGATGATATCAAACCCTTGTTTTTCTTCTGGTTGTGCAAGTGCCTTAGCTTTTTCACCTTGGTTTAAGTTTCCGGAAATACGTTCTGCAAGGTTTTGTGCTTCTTTTTTGCTGAGTTTGCCTGTAATGGCAATATTCATGTTTTGAGCAACTAAAAATTGATTACGAAACTTCTTTAAAATGTCTGGGGTGATTTTTTTGATACTGCCATTGGTTCCAGTAATCGGTTCTGCATATGGGTGTGTGCCGTATACAGCCCGATAGAAACGAATATTCATTAAGCGACTTGGGCTTTCTTGGAGCTGTTTCTGACCAGCTTGGTTATTGCTGAGTGCTAAGTTGAGACTGGAGTTTTTAAAAGTCGCATTTTTAATGACCTCCATCATCATGCTTAAAGCTGGTTCTAATTTTTTAGGGTCTGATAATACGCGTAGCCGAACGACAAACATATCTCGATGTGCTTGCACGCTAAATTGAGCACCTGTTTGGTCAAAAACCGAGGCAATTTGCGTTGCATTGTATTTTTCTGTGCCTTCATCGATTAAACGTGCAGCCATGTTGGCAACACCATACAAGCCTTTTCCGACTTCTTCATCACGAGCAGAACCTGCATTAAAGGTCAGTTGAATATCCACCATGGGTAGATCTTGCGATTCAACAAACAGGCTATTCACACCATTTCGGTTTTTCAGCACTTGAACAAGCGGAGCACGGTAGTCTTTATCAATCTGTAAATTCTTTAAACTTTGCAGCATTGGAATAGATTGTAATTGGCTCGGGTTATCGTTGAGGTCAGGAACATTTTCCGTATAAGTTTCTGCATGGAGGAGTGAGCCAAACGCAGTGAGTAAGCTTAGGGATAAAATTTTCGTAATAGTCATCACTAATCCTTACAAGACGCTTTCTGTGTTTTGGGTTGAGCTGGTCTGTTGCTCTGGAATAACAACTTCTGTTTTTGCAGGTTTTGTAGTTTGATCTGCTTTATTTGCAGCTGTAGGGGTCTCCGTTTGTTCCGGAAGTAAATACATGGTGCTTAAATTTTCTCGGACAAAATACGCATTGGCGACACGTTGAATATCCTGTGCGCTGACGTTTTCATATAGTTTTGGTAATTCGTCCATGAGCCTGAAACTGAGTCCATTGACTTCTAAGTGGCCAATAGTCTTGGCTTGGCTGCTGATGTCATCTTGGTTATAAACTAAATTGGAGACAAAACGTGTGGTGATACGTTCGACTTCAGGTGTTTTGACTAATTCTGTTTTTAAAGTGTCGATTTCATCTTGTATGGCTTTTTGAGCTTGTTCCATTTTGACGCCATCGGCAGGGAGTGCTGAAATGGTAAACAAGCTGTCTCCACGATTGTATGGATCATAAGAAACACTTACAGCCGTAAGTAATTTTCTATCGCGTACCAGTTTGTCTTGTAGGCGAGATGAAATACCACTGTCTAAAATATTGCGAATAATATTGAGAGCATAAGCATCTTGTGGGTTTTTTGCGGTAGCTAGTGAGCGTACATTCCACGCCATATACAAATTGGGCACTTGTACAGGTAAATTTAGTTCCATATGACGATAGCCCACACGCTCGAATTCCATCACATCGTTACGATCAGGTGTTTTACGTGATGGAATATCACCAAAGTATTTTTGAACTTGACGTATTGCTGCTTCGGCATCGACATCACCGACAATCACCAAAATGGCGTTGTTTGGGGTATACCAATCTTTATACCACTGTTTTAAATCTGCTAATTTGATGTTTTGCAGATTTTTCATGTGTCCAATGACGGGTTGACGATAGTGACTGGTTGGATAAGAAATCCATTTGAAACGTTCATAAGCCAAAGAACGAGGATTGTCATCTGTGCGCTGTCGGCGTTCTTCCATAACCACTTTAATTTCAGGTTCGAAATCTTGTTGTTGCAATCGTAAATTACTCATACGATCCGCTTCGAGCTCCAGTGCCATAGGAAAATAGGCTTTAGGATACAACTGATAATAATTGGTGTAATTGGTGAAGGTTGCAGCGTTGATGCTGCCGCCATAGATACGGCTGAGACGTGTAAATTCATCATTAGGAACTTTAGTGGTTCCTTTAAACATCATATGTTCGAGTGCATGAGAGATCCCTAATAGGTTGCCCGACTCATCACTACTGCCAACACGATACCAAATATGGGTCATTACCATCGGTGCACGGTGGTCTTCACGGATAATGACCTTTAAGCCATTTTTAAGCGTGGTTTCAAAGGTGCTTCGCGTTAATTGGGTACGTGTGTCTGCATGTAGATTGGGTGTAGACCAAAAGCAACTAGTGATGACACAGATAGGAAGCACTGAGCGAAATAAAGTTTTAAAAAAACAAGGAGAAAATCTGTTTTTATAGGACACAAAGGAATCCATTAAAATGCATTTTATAGTTATCTAGTTTTCCTAAAGTTAATTTTGATTGCAAGTTCAACATGTTGTTTTTTAGTGTGCTTAGCACTGACAGGCGTGTAGCGACTCAATTTAAGATAACTTATGATAGAATCGGTTTTTTTAACGCAGTGCTTTTCAAGGATTCGGCATGCAACAGCAATCTCATGGGCAGAATAAATTTTTGATTGATGCTGATATCGGTGATGACGATGTCACGCTACCGAGTTTACCTGCGGTAAATGTGCCGATTATCGAGACACCGAAAGTACAGCAAGAAATTGCTGCACCATTACAAGAAACAGAGTCAGAAACTGAAGACTCGAAGGCAAAAGGCGGCTTCTTTAGTCGTATGAAAGAAGGTCTAGCAAAGTCACGTAAGAACTTGGCAGACGGCATGGTGAATATCCTGATCGGTGGGAAGGAAATTGACGATGAACTTTTAGAGGAAGTTGAAGAGCAACTTTTGGTTGCTGACATTGGTGTCGATGCAACCAAAACGATTATTGCGAACTTAACGGAACGTACTGAACGTGGCGATTTAATCTATTCACATTCTTTATATAAAGCGCTTCAAGAAGAACTTGTGGCATTACTTGCACCACGTGTTAAACCGCTACATATCGACAGCAATAAAAATCCATATGTGATTTTGGTTGTTGGTGTAAATGGTGTGGGTAAAACCACCACGATTGGTAAATTAGCGAAACGCTTACAAGGTGAAGGTAAAAAAGTAATGTTGGCTGCTGGTGATACATTCCGTGCAGCAGCGACAGAACAATTACAAATTTGGGGCGAACGCAATAATATTGCAGTTGTGGCGCAAGGTCATGGTGCAGATTCTGCTTCAGTTATTTTTGATGCATTCGAAAGTGCTCGTGCAAAAGGCGTAGATGTACTGATTGCAGACACCGCAGGTCGTTTACACAACAAAGGACACCTCATGCAAGAGTTGTCTAAAGTAAAACGTGTAATGCAAAAAATTGATGCTACAGCTCCGCATGAAGTGATGTTGGTGGTAGATGCAGGCACAGGTCAAAATGCCATTAACCAAGTTGAAATGTTTGACGAGGCAGTAGGACTTACAGGTCTAACTATTACTAAGCTTGATGGTACAGCAAAAGGTGGTGTGTTATTTAATATTGCAAGCCGTACCCATGTGCCAATTCGTTTTATTGGTGTAGGTGAGAAAATTGATGACTTGCGTCCATTCTCAGCAAAATCATTTGTCGCAGCATTATTTGAAACTGATAAATAAATTGCGTTAAATGTCACATAAACTCCGCAAAATGCGGAGTTTTTTGTTTTTGAGCTTACTGATTGATTTAAAAAGCAACATGTGAATAAATCATAGTCAAAATTTAGCCTGATATACCCTTAGAATAAGTAAGGAATTGTTGTTATATATAAAAATTGCTTTGGGGTGTTTAGGGTGGCGTTACTCGATAAAATTGGTCATGTATTGACTGCGGATATCACTAAAGATTTTAAATTAAAAAAGAAAACTACCGAACAAGAAGTAGAAGCGTCATTTGTCGACCAACTAAAGAAACGTCGTAGTATCTACAAGCTTGGAAAGAAGGTGCATTATAGTCAGGCTTACTTGGCTGAACTGATTCAAGAATCCGTAAGAAGTTGTCCATCTGCATATAATTCGCAAAGCACACGTATTGTAGTTTTATTTGGCGAATCTCATCAAAAATTTTGGGACATTGTAAAAGACGTACAACGCAAGAATGTTGCGAGTTATATTTTTGAAGGTGTGGCGCTCAAAATAGATCAGTGTGCAGCTGGCCTGGGAACTGTGCTTTTCTATGAAGATCAAGCTGTGATTCAACAATTACAAAAGAAAGTGCCATTAAGTGCAGAAGATTTTCCAGTGTGGTCGGAGCAAACGTCAGGCATGGCTCAATTCGCAGTATGGACTTCGATCGCAGATGCAGGTTTAGGCGCATGTTTACAACACTATAATCCACACATTGATTATGCCGTTGCCGAACACTTTAATATTTCAAAACAATGGCTGCTACGTGCGCAGTTGGTCTTTGGTTCAATTGAAGGTCAAGCGCCTGAACGTTTAGAACCAGAAGATCAAGATCAGTTTAGAATTTATGAGTAATTTCTATGTTCTGTAGGTTGCTTTGATTTCTGCTGTCCTAAAGACTGTGAACCAATATTTGAATGTAAGTGGGTTGTAGGTATTTAGATGCTTGCAACTGATTGTTCTAGAAATAAGACACAATGTTGTAAATATAGTCATGCAACGGTTAAAAACATCACCTATTATAAATCTCAACTTAGTCAGCTAATTGAAAATAAAAAGAGGTCTTGTAATGTCATTCTTGAATCAAATCGAACAACGTCGCACAATCTATTCTATTGGTAATAACGTGAGTTTATCGCAAGATGAAATTGAGCAAACCATTAAAAATGCTGTACGTTTAAGTCCATCATCATTTAACTCTCAAACATCTCGTGTTGTTATTCTGTTTGGTGATGCACATCAAAAATTCTGGAATATCGTACGTGAAACTTTACGTAAAATTGTACCTGCAGATGCATTTGAAGGAACCAATGGCAAGATTAATAGTTTTGCAGCAGGTTTTGGTACAGCATTATTTTATGAAGATCAGGCTGTAGTAAAAGCCCTCCAAGAACAATTTGCACTTTATGCAGATAATTTCCCAGTATGGTCTGAACACTCAACAGCGATTGCTCAATTTGCTACTTGGACGGCTTTGGCTGAAAAAAATATTGGTGCGTCATTACAACATTACAATCCAATTGTTGATGCTGAAACAGCTGCGGCATTTGATGTGCCAGATCAATGGAAACTACGCGCACAGCTTGTTTTTGGTTCGATTGAAGCACCTGCAGGTGAAAAAACCTTTATTGCAGATGAAGAACGATTCAAAACATTCAAGTAATGATGGTGTGATGAATTAAAAAGGATGCTTTGAGCATCCTTTTTTTATATGCAAAATTCTTGAATGAATATCAAAATAATGTCTTGAAACAAAATATACAGTGATTGTTAGATGTCATAAGATTGTCATATATGCATTGCATAGTGCAATCGAAACTAAATAATTGATAAAGAGTGATAATGATGACTTTAAGATTAACTGTTGCAGCTACAGCGCTGATGTTAAGTAGTGCAGGATTTGCAGCTGTAACTTTGACTGTTCCGGAAGAAATCAAAATAGTTGAAATTAATGATCAAGAAGTTACAGGTGGTTTATTTCGATCTACAGAGAAATATAAGCTAGATGCAGGTGAAAACGTATTAACTGTACGTTATAGCGAATTTTTTCAACATGCTGATAATTCACACGATATATTAAAATCAGGAGTTGCTGCTATTCGCACTCCAGCACTGATTGATGGTCAAGAGTACCGTTTAGGTCTAGTCAATGCACCAAGAGATTTTGATGCTGCGCAAAAATATAAAGACCAACCGATATTTGGTTTGTATGACAAATCTAATCAATTACTTGTGCAGCAAGCTGGGGCGAAGAAAGAACAAAAATCGATTTTCTCCAATGGTGTTTTGGGTAATGCCGTAGATTTTACGAAGAAAGAAGCTGTGCCAGAAAATCAACCGGCACCTGTTTATGCGCAATCTGTAACTGCAAAACCAACGAACGTAGTATCTCCTGTAGTAGCTTCAAAAAATGTGATTATTAATGAAAATGGGGCAGATCAACAATTAATTCAGCTTTGGCAAAAGGCCAATAAAGCTGAACGACAAAAATTCATGAGTTGGTTGGCTGAGCAAGCAAACTAAAGTCACTTTCGTAACTTCTTTAGTTTTATTCAAGTCAGTGCTATTCGAAAAGTCCGTTGAATTACGGGCTTTTTAGTTTGAAGAATATAAAAATCACCAATAATTATAAAATTCGTCTTTCATAAAGCGGAATATGTAGATATATTGATCTTTAAATAAGCAATAAATTGCTTATAGTTTAAAAAATATACACTCAGGCGCAATATCATAGAAATTTCTGTGATAGGGGCTTGTGTTTGTTTTGAAACTCTATAGAATACGCTGCATACCAACGCAGACAGTGATAAATATAAGGTTTTGAGTTGTTTGATGTTGTTCTCTTATTTGCTGACGAAGCATTAAGAAGATCATTAAGAGATTATGAAGAACAACTTGTGTGGATTTTTACTAGTTGATTGATCGAAATTATTTTCATTGATTGATGGTAGAAATTACTCGAAGTTTATTTGAGCAAATTTTTGTCAGTAATTGATGAGCCAAGATTGGTACCCTTTAAGGTACTATTGATTTTAAACTGAAGAGTTTGATCATGGCTCAGATTGAACGCTGGCGGCAGGCTTAACACATGCAAGTCGAGCGGGAATAGGTAGCTTGCTACCGATTTCTAGCGGCGGACGGGTGA